>NZ_CP019646.1:1611815-1934178 GCF_001999965.1 Limihaloglobus sulfuriphilus
GATTTCGGCACAAGCTCTGATCTTATGATTGGCGAGACAGTTATCGCGGTGGGCAATCCGCTTGGCTTTTCAAGTACCGTAACAGAGGGTATCGTCAGCGCTATTGGCCGCGACATACAGGTCAAGCAGAACTTCTGGCTGCGGGGCCTCATTCAGACATCGGCCCCGATTAACCCGGGTAATTCCGGCGGTCCGCTGCTTAATATAAACGGCGAGCTTATCGGGATAAACACCGCTGTCAGTGCCGGCGCCCAGAATATAGGTTTTGCCATTCCAATCGATACTATCGCCAACAGTCTGGCAAAGATGCTCATGCCTGAAGAACTCCGCCGGGTGAGACTGGGTATTGTAATCGGCAGGATGACAACCCGCGACGGTCTCAAAGGCCTTAATGTAGAAGCTGTTAATGAAGATACCTCGGCAAGCCGCCAGGGCATAAGAGAAGGCGATATTATCACCGAAGTTGAAGGTAAGAAAGTAACCAGTTTTCTTGATTTTTATGTAAGTATAATGGACAAGGAGATTGGCGAAGACTTCCATGTGAAGTACCACAAATCAAGCGAGCCTGCCGACAAAGAGCACCACGCCACGCTGACGCTGCAGCCAAGGCCGATTCCTGACGGAGTTAAAATAGCACAGAAATACTTCCAGATGGAAGTTTCTCCTCTTGACGATGATGTTGCCAGAGAGTTTGAATTTGCACAAAGCTATCCGGTGCTTATAATTACAGATATTGCAGAAAAAGGTGTCGCAGAAGAGACCGGGCTGCAGATCGGAGATATAATTCTCCAGGTCAACAGCCATCCTGTAAGCAGCGTCAAGGATTTCTCGCTGGCGTTAGAATTCCTCCACGAAGACGATGTCGTAGAGCTTAGAATCCTGCGGATTGGTGCAAGAGGGCCATACAGCTACCAAAGGCAGTATATGGTAAAGATGAAGGCGAAAATTCGCGAAGATACAAAACTTAACCGGAAATTCAAGTTTGAGGGAAAGACGATCTGACAATACTTGTCTGTGAACTAAAAATGGCAGGAAAGACTAATCAAATCGGTTGTACTCTCGACTATACAGACAAGCCTCTGATAATGGGCATAGTCAATGTCACGCCGGACTCTTTCAGTGACGGCGGGGACAACTTCTGCGCTGAGACCGCCGCGGCAACCGCCCTTTCAATGGAATCCGCAGGTGCTGATATTATTGATATCGGCGCAGAATCAACCCGCCCAGGCTCCGAACCAGTAACTGAAGATGAACAGCTCCGCAGAGCGATTCCGGTCATCTCGGGGCTTAAAGACAGGCTGGGAATACCCATAAGCATCGACACTTGCAGTGCCGTTGTGGCCCGTGAATGCCTCGAAGCAGGAGCAGCAATTATAAATGACATTTCCGGCGGCAGCGACCCCGAGATGTTTCGGCTTGCAGCGGAAATAAACTGCCCAATCGTGATAATGCATATGCAGGGTATGCCCAAAACCATGCAGAAAAACCCCCGTTACGAAGACGTTGTCAGCGAGGTGCTTGGATATCTACTCGGCCGGGCGTTAGATGCGGAATCGGCGGGCGTAAACAAAGATAATATAATAATCGACCCGGGTATAGGTTTCGGCAAATCGCTTGAACACAATATAGCTCTGCTCAAAGGCCTGCACTGCTTTACCGGCAGCACATACCGCGTCTTGCTCGGGGCGAGCAGAAAATCTTTCATCGGCACCGTTACCGGCGAAACAAACCCCAAAAAGCGGCTTGCGGGAACTCTTGTAACCACGGCGGCCGCTGTATGTGCCGGAGTAGATATTATTCGGGTACATGATGTAGCCGATAACGCCGCGGCAGTGAAAATAGCCAAATTGATACTATAGATTCTGGAAAACAATCTCATGACCGAAAAGGAAAGATTAACGCCGCTCAACACAAAAGACGCTAATGCCGGCGGAGATTATGTGCTTTACTGGATGCAGGCATCTCAAAGAGCCGCGTTCAACCCGGCCCTGCAACACGCCATTGAAAGAGCTAACAGTCATAAAAAACCGCTGTTTGTTGTCTTCTGTCTTGTTGAGGACTTTCCCGATGCCGGTGCAAAGCATTACCGCTTTATGCTGGAGGGGCTTCTGGAAACCGAAGAGATGCTCAGGAAACAGGGAATTAAATTTATCCTTACCCGCAGCGAACCGCCAGAGACGGTTTCCCGTTTGAGTGAATCTGCTGTGGAGATAATAACCGACAGGGGTTATCTGGCGATAGAGAGAAAGTGGCGGTCAAAACTCAAAAGAGACTGCCGGTGCCGACTTACCGAAGTTGACGCAAACGTTGTTGTACCGGTTGAAGTTGCAAGCGGAAAGCAGGAATACTCCGCCGCGACAATACGCAAAAAGATAACTTCCAGGCTGGGGCAGTTTCTTGTAAAGCCGGAAACAACAGTTCCCGAGATCAGCTCTTTGTCCGTGCCGTTTGCCTTAAAACGCAGTAAAGACATCGGCAAACTGCTCGAAAGCAAAAGATACCAGAGAGAAACCGCCCCTGTGTTTCGCGGCGGATTCTCTGAAGCAAATAAACATTTGAAACACTTTATCAGTCATAATCTCACAGACTACGCGTCAAGCTCAAACGATCCGTCAAACGATATTCAATCGCGGCTTAGCCCATACCTGCATTTTGGGCAGATATCGCCTGTTTACATAGCGTTAGAAGTTAAAAACAGCCGCTCAAACAAGGACTCCATAGACAGTTATCTCGAACAGCTTATAGTCCGCAGAGAGCTGGCTTTTAATTTTGTCTGGTACAATAAGAACTATGACAAATACTCCTGCCTGCCGGCATGGGCACGGGCTTCTCTAAACAAACACAAAGAAGACAAAAGAGAGTATGTATATACCTATAAGCAGTTAGAAAACTCGCAAACTCATGATCCGTACTGGAATGCCGCGCAGAAAGAGCTGTTAAAAACCGGCAAGATGCACGGCTATATGCGTATGTACTGGGGCAAAAAGATAATCGAATGGACACGCTCGCCAAAGACGGCGTACAGAACTGCCTTAAAACTGAACAACAGCTATGAGCTTGACGGCCGCGACCCAAACGGTTTTACCGGAGTAGCATGGTGTTTCGGCCTTCACGACCGGCCATGGACACAAAGAGATATCTTCGGAAATGTCAGGTACATGAACGCGGCAGGGCTGAAACGAAAATTCGATATTGAAAAATATGTTGAAAGAGTTAATTCTTTATAGTTCGCTTTTGCCTGTAAGATACTTCAGCGACTCAACTCTCATCAGTTTTACCAACACCCAGTACACACCCGCAGAGAAGGGTATCACAGCCAGCAGCCTTATAATATCGCCGGCAATACTCTCGGCAATAAAATCCATTTTCCCCATAACAGCGGTACCGGCTATAAGCATTGCCAGCGACGCTATCAGAATCCTGGCGGCTTCCGGACCGGTATCCCTCCAGATTTTCTCACGGACAGGTTCCTCTAACAGGTGCAGTAAAAGCAGTGATTGAACGTAGGCGGCGACAGACGTTGCCAGAGCAAATGCCTGTATATTCATAAACCAGACAAGCGTTATGTTAAGCATAAAGTTCACCAAAACCGCCAGCACCGCGGTCATCGCGGGTATTTTTGAGTTGAATCTCGAATAGTGAACCCTGGTAACTATCTGCTGCCAGAAAAAACCGGGCAGACCAACAGAATAAAACAGCAGAGTATTCATTGTATCGATCGTATCGGAGCGGCTGAACTTATCACCATGCTCAAAAAGAAGTGAGATTAGCGGTCTGGAAACAATTATAAGACCAGCAGCCGCCGGCATTGCGATAAGAATCGACATTCGCAACCCCTTTGATAGAGTGTTGCGCAGCTGCTGCAAATCTCCCGCGGCGGAAGCCCTGCTGAAAACAGGAAACACAGCCGTCGCAAGCGAAATACCGATAACCCCCAGCGGCAGCTGATAAAGCCGCTGAGCATAATAAAGGTATGAAACTGACCCACGCCAGAGCGGGTAGGTAACCTCTCTGCCCCAAAAGACAAAGGCCGCCCCCTTTATCTCGGAGCCGGACAGCAGCCACGCCAGAACATCATCAAGAAGTGTATTTATCTGTGTAGCCGTCAGACCGATAACCATCGGAGCGAACATTATCATTATTCGCCGGAATTCAGGGGTTTTAAACTCAAAAAGAGGCCGTATTACGACCCGTTCACGTTTGAGAAACGGGATTAACATAGCCAACTGGACAACGCCGCCGGCAAGAACACTGAATGCCGCGAAATAAACCAGTTTTTCTGCCGCCGCACCCCAGAAATACCCCGGGATTACTATTGCGGATATAATCGCGATATTAAGAATCACCGGTGCCGCCGCCGGAGCCGCGAAATGTCCATGAACGTTCAATATTCCGCTCATCAACGCGGCAGTGCATATCATGACGGCATAAGGCAGCATTATTGCCGTAAGTGAGAATATCAGCGAATTTTCATCGGTTACACCGAAAAATACGCTGTACCCGCCCATACTCACCCACGCTGCCAGGACAAGAAGGCTGACCGAACCGGCAATTGCCGTTATAACACTACAAGCAAGTTTACGGGCCTGCTGTTGCGATTTATGGAGTGCGCTGCTGTAAACAGGAATAAACGAAGCGCTGGCGGCACCTTCTCCAAAAATCCGCCTGGCAAGGTTTGGAATTTTGAACGCTATGTACCACGCGTCAGAAAAGGCGGTAGCTCCGAAAAAGTACGCATAGCACATGTCGCGTATCATCCCAAGTACGCGGCTGAACATCGTAAACGAAGCTATCTGTCTAAAACCTTTTATCATAGCTGGATAGATTACCAGAAAAACCGGCCAATGCAACAGCAAGGATTAAAGGATTTTACTCAATCCCAATATTTTAAAGCTGTACCTGATTTGCGTGAGCTGCTGCCGCCCGCTGTCGCGGCGACCGCCGCCAGGACGCGCCTTGCGCCGGCTTGTTTAAGAACTTTCGCGCATTCGTCAAGCGTGGCGCCGCTGGTACGGACATCATCAATCAGACAGATGGTTTTATCCTGAACGCTGCTGGAATTGCGGATTTTGAAGGCATTTTTTACATTTTTACGCCTTTGAGCAAAGCTCAAACCCGGCTGAGGCCGCGTACGCCGTGTACGGATGAGAAGATTCTTCGTCTTGGCGTCGAAATGCTTGATATTACGGGCAATAAGAAATGATTGATTCCAGCCTCTGCTGATTCGCCTGGTCCAGTGCACCGGAACGGGAGCAAAAAAATCGATCTCTTCATCATTAAAACTGCCGAGCAGTGACGCGTCAATGTACTCGCCAAGCGTTACCGCAAGCTCAGAGCGGCCGGAGAATTTAAGCTGGAGAATCAGATTTTTTAGACAGCCCTGGTAATTTCCAACCCTTGCAACCCCGTCAAAATTGAAGTTTATCTTCGAGCAGAAATCACAACCCTGGGCAGACTCACTGTATTTATCGATATCAGAACCGCATCGTTTGCAATAGTTTCTGGCCACTGAATCATTAAGATCCTGCCAGCAATCTCTGCACAGCTTTTCGTCCGGATCGTCAATACTGCACTCACAAGCCTGACATAAAGGAGGCCATATAAGCGAAATAGCTGGTTTAGCTATGCTGTTTATTAGACCGTGAAACCTTTTAAAAAATCTCGAACCCCAAAAAGACAAACCGGACTACCCCATAAACCATTTAGTTAATGTAAAAAAAATAAAAAAAATGAAATTTTCCTGGTTTCTATTCGGAAGACCAGTTTCCGCTCTGGTCAAGTCTGACTACTTTTGGCTTGCTTGGCATCGACTGACCGCTGTCGGCGTCATCGACATCACACTTAATCGTGTACGTCAATGGATCCATCTCAATACTCTCCAGAGAATAATGGTCTTTAATAAAATATTTCCCGTTAAGGTCGCTCATCAGAAGACCAAGGCAATCCGGATTATCTAAATTTGGCTCTGTACCGCCTTCCCCGTGCTCCATGTGGTAAGTTCTTATTCCAGTTGCAATTATCCCCATAACCGTCTTAGCTTCACTCCACTTTGCAGCATCAACTCTGTCGCGATATATAGGCATTACAACAGCCGCCAGTATCGAAACGATCAAAACGACAGTCATTAACTCTATCAATGTGAATGCTTTAAATCTCATGCGCAACACTCTCCTGAATAAAACGTATTGCTTTGTCCTTTTTTTGTGCTTTTTTTGCTATCTCTAAACCGTTGGTAATTATACCACAAAATTAGCAGCATTTCACTAAAAAAACTTCAGCCTTACAAAAACCGGAGCATTATACGACCTGAAAAATCAAGATATTCTCATTCAGTTACGGATAAAACGTCAGTAAAACATTTACAAATTACAAAAAAGTGGTTAATATTTGCCGCAAAATGAACAACATAACAGGGAAAAAACTCTATATAGGCAGCATCAAACTTGAGATGCCGGTACTTATGGCACCGCTGAGCGGTTATACCGACAGTGCAACCCGCTCAATACTCCGAAATTTCGGCGCGCCGCTGACATTTCCGGGAGTTATGCTGTCAAAATCAGCCGCAAACCCAAAAATTTTAAGGAAACCTGAATATCAGCCTCAACCGTGCGAGAAGCCGGTAGGCGCACAGATTCTCGGTGCGGAACCGAAAATAATGGCGGAGGCGGCGGCCGGCCTTGAAAAGTCCGGTTTTGACCTTATAGACATAAACTTTGCCTGTCCGGCACCAAAGGTTCTCAGAAGAGGCCGCGGCGGGTATATGCTGCGTGACCCGCAATCTGTCCGGGAAGTCTTTCTGGCGGTACGAAATGCTATAAAGGTGCCTCTAACCGTAAAGCTGAGAATAGGTTATGGCGAAGGAGAAGAATCCCGCAGAGCTTTCTGGGAGATCATGGACTTTTTTGCGCAAAATCCGCCTGAACTGACCGTTATTCACGGGCGGACAACTCTGCAAAAATACGGCGGAAAGGCTGACTGGCACCTAATTGCCGAGGCAAAAAAACGTTATCCCCATTTGAAAATTGCCGGCAGCGGCGATATTTTCAGTGTAGAAGACATCATCAGCCGACTGGAGCAGACCGGAATAGACGGCATACTTGTTGCCCGTGGAGCCATAGGCAACCCCTGGATATTTCGTGATGCGGCGGCGGTTTTTCGCGGCGAAGCAAAACCCCAGCCGCCGAGCGTTCAAGAGCAGGGCCGCGTCATGATTGAACACGTATCATTGCTGAGAAAAGTATTTGACCCCTGTAAAAGCGTTCGTTACTTCAGGAAATTTTCAGCAAGATACTGTAAGCTGCACCCGCACCGCAAACGCCCCCAGACGGCACTCATGGCAGCTAAGAATATGGATGATTTTCTTTCTGCTATAAAAACACACTACGGCGTAGAACCGAACACAGACAGCGATTTATAAGTGCTTTAGGCAAATATAATTATCAATAGATGCACAAAACTAATCAAACCAAACACACATCTCCAGCCAATGCCCTGAAATTTTCAGGAGAATAAATATTGACAAACTAACTTGCTTGCTGTTAAATAGATATAAACAGCTCGCAACCCAATCTGTGGGCCTATATGCGGATTAAGCATCTATGCCGGCAGATTTTTATTTTCCGCGTGCCTGGCAGGTTAAGTCTTTATGCCTGCCAGGACAATAAAAAATTAAGGCCCTCACCACAGGGTCTTTTTAGTTTTGTCTGCTCTCTTATAATTTAATCGGACTAAGAACCTATGGTATGTTAAATTTACTATTAAAATGCTGTAAATTGCGTTTAAATCAAAGGTGATAAACGCGATTATAAAAGGCTTCTATTAACAGGCTTACAATCGGTGAAACAAATTTTATTTTTTTAATAGAAAAGGTATTGACACGATTGCATGTTTTTCTTATCATTTGCAAACCTTTAGCGAGGGGCCGTAGCTCAATTGGTTAGAGCATCGGACTGTCGATCCGAAGGCTGAGGGTTCGAGTCCCTTCGGCCTCGCTTCTTAAAGCCTTGTAAGTCAGTGACTTACGAGGCTTTTTCTTTTTTAGGCATGCCTTAAAAATCACCTGCGTGCCAAGTGCGTGCCAAAATGTCACCGAAGCCTTCAGTGACCGCATCACGTGCCCGACCAACCAAATTATCTTCAACCGCCAGATAAAACTGTTGGGTTGTCTCAAATTTGGCATGGCCGGCAATAGTCATCAGATCATACTTACTCAGACCTCTGGCAAGCATCCTGCTCAAACCAGTTCTTCGTAAGTCGTGAAACTCGCCTTTGTCAATGCCCGCCAACGTCAAGATTCTCTTGAACTGACGGGTGAAATTGTTGATCACCTTGATTCTTGCCGAACTTAATGTCCAGCTACCTCGCTTGCGGAGTTTTTGGATATGATCATATCGCTGCGGAGGCAAAAACACATAAGGATAACCTACTGGGCGTTCAGCCTGGAGCTGGATCAGTAATCTAATTGCCAAATCTGTTAGGGGCAGAATTCGACAATCAGTATCTTTTACGTGCCACTCCCAGGTTTCTTCAGTATCTCGCTTAGGGCTAACCTCAATAGTTTTTTTCTCAAAATCAATGTCACTCCAAACGGTATTTAACAATTCACTCTTTCGCATTGCAGTTACCAACGCAATAGTGATCAACAAATCCCATTGTAATACAGATTTTTTCTGAATTTTACGAGAAGATTCTAAGATGTTGCTACATTCATCAGTAGTGTATACCCTTACCTTTTTCTTAGGTACCTTAGGGGACTTCACGTATTTCAAAGGATTATCATCAAGCTGTCCTCTCTGGACTGCCAGTTGGAAAAACCGTCTGATTTGACGTAGCTTTTTCGCGGTAGTTGCAGGACTATTACCTTCATCAAGGCAATTCTGAAGAAAAACTTCACCATGCCTATGCGTAACATTTTGATAATCTATATTACCTACTGCATTTATAAAATCATTCATAGATGCCCTGTATTCTACCTGAGTGCTTTCTCTTATCTGGCTTCCTGTGCGTAAAAGGCTGTTTTCCAAGAACTTACTAAGCTTCATTGATTCAGGTTCAATAATACCCATCCTCAATTCCTGCTCTTTATGCGTTCGTTGGCGTTCAGCCTTCCGCCGGTTGGAATGTCCTAATGAAATCCGATGTCGTTTGTTAAATTCATCAAGATAATCTAAATAATATGTAAAACTCTGGCCATCACGAGATGACCTTGTTCGTAAATTTACCAATTGTTTGCTCATAGCTTATCTCCTTTCTATCGAGCAACAACCGGTAAAACCGATCTGCCAGTCATTATACTCGACATAAGGTAGTAGCGCAAATCTTATTTTTTTGAAATTGTAATTTCTTCAATCCATTGCCTTATGGCGTTTACTGGATAAAGAGGTTGGCGACATATGTGGATATATGGCAAATCATGGACCCGCTTTAGGTGGGCTATTACATTATGATAATCCTCTGCTTTGCTAACCGCAGGAATACGGAGATATTCGATTAGTTCTTGCTCAGTAAGTAGATCTGAACACACTGAACCATCCGGAGGTATGACATTATCGGTTTGTTCGTCTTTCATGATTTTCTCCAGTTAAACGGATATCTTTTCTACTTGACATTAACGATCTCAGCTTGAGTTTTTCAGGGTATTCTCGGTCTACTTTTTTTAGTCTCCGACGCTCGCGCTGTTCAGGATTAATGAAAAACCGTGGGGCAAGGGCCAGGAAGATACTTACAAGTATTAAAATACCAAGGGCAGTATATGACAGCAGGATAGTCTTTAGTACCGGCTCGTTTTTGGGTAAATCATTGATTTTTGAGGACATGCCGATAATCGCCAACATGGCAATAGCTGTTGACATCACGAGGGAAAATGCTCCGCCACGATGAAATACTGTTTCTACAGGCTTCTTTATCGCTGCTACCAAAACTATAAAAACAATGGTAAATACTACATATACAACAGGTTCCATTGTTAGGGTCCTTTCATTTGAGGTTAATAAATAGTCCAAACGTCATTCTGAGAGTTGCAGTCATCAACAAGGCTATAATGAGTTTTCCTTTTTCGGATAATGGCTTGCTTGTTTTGGTGAACCTTGGTAGCTGTGCTGTTACCATATCAACAATCGGTGTACCAGCGGTATCAAATGGTCTCAGCCACTGGATATTCCTCCAGGTAAAGAGCAGTCGTACCTGAAGGAAGAACATTATGATATCAAGACCAACGCATATAAAGTAGATAATACACATCAATAAATATACTAAAGCTGTCATGATTATCCTCCTATAAAGGCATAATATGGGTTGCCAATGATTCGTATTTGCTGATCAGTTGATCCTGATCTCCTATGAAACAATACCTGACTGATCCATCGGGGTTTTGAGATGCAATCATTCGAAGCAGATTTTCGTCTACGTCTTTCGGGGCACCCCCGATACCGATACAATCGATGATAACGCCGATGTCTTTCAGCCGTTGGGCTACAGTCGCTGGAGAACCTCCACCGTTATGCTGGCCGTCTGTCAGCAGGATTATCCGTTTGTGATTATTATCCATTATTTTCTTAGGTTTCATCTCAAAGAACAATCCCGTCAGCATATCTGAAACGGGGTTTCCCGTTGGCTGGATCATTTTGTCGGCGAAGCATTTTTCAGCCAGATTAAGTGCTGCTACAAAATTTGTGCCGTCTGACTTGACCCGTGTTTCCAGGGCTCTTATTAAGTTTTCATGTCCGCTTTTCAGGCATACCGGTGCATGCATCAATTTTGCGACATTACCAAACCCTATTATCCCAACTCTGTCATCGGGGAATAATTTTAGTTTCTTTTTTATCAGCTCCGTATTGGCCGTTATAGCACCTGATAATCTTGTGGGTTTCCAGTCGTTAAAATCCATTGAAGGTGAGAAGTCGATCGCGGTCAGCGTGGTTTCTCCCTTTGCCTCTGAATGAACTCTATTTGCAAATCCTGTGTAATTCATGTCAATATTCCTTTAAGAATTGGCAGGCAGCTATAACACTGCCTGCCTTTTGTTATTGTTTCAGGCCGCCTGCGAACCATCCTGGTTCTTGCCCGAATAATCGTAGGCAATCTCCATCTCAGCAGTCTTGCCACTTGCGGTATCACGTGCCTTTGCCGTCAAAAGACCGTTGCTGTCCAATGAGAAGGTGACCTCGATCCTGCCTATCATATCCGGGCGGACTGGAAGGCCATTAAGGTCGAAATGGCCTATGCTCAGGCACCGGTCGGCGTTTTTGCCATCTTCGCCTTCCAGTATCTTGATTGTAACGGCAGTCTGATCAGGCTGGGCAAGCTTGAACAGCCGGGTCTGTATTGACGGTACTGGTGTTTTCTCTGGAAGTATCTCACTGCATACTTCATTGCCTTGCTCATCCAAAGCCATTACTCCAACCGAATAGCTCAGGATATCATGGAGGATCGTTACTGGTGCCGGCAATACGACTTCGCCGCATTTATATGATTTTCCCTGTCGGCTATACTCAATCCGACCGGCAAGTACCGCACCCATAGCAGCTGCAACATGCGGTTCACACCTGCGTGAAACCTTTTTGCCGGTAACCTCCTCAAGCAGCTCTTTGATTATGGGCATCATGGAACCGCCGCCGACAGCGTACACTTCATCTATCTGAGACATATCCAGATTAGCACCTGCAATGACCTTTTCGGTTGTTACAATGGTCTTTTTGGCAATATCGGTTACCCAGGAGTTAAACTGATCTCTTGATACGGACATATTCAACTGGTTACCCTCGCAAGAAAGAACAATCTGCGACTGTGTCTTTATAGAGAGACTGATCTTGAGTTGTTCTATCCTCTGAGTCATCTCCTGGAAAAATATAGGGTGTTTCTCTTTTGATGGTCTAAAGCTATTGGTATTTTCAAACTCATCCAGAAGCTTCTCGCCAACCCGGTCATTAAAGTCTCTTCCGCCGACATTGGGGTCACCGCCGGTAGCGATAATCTCGCAGACGTTGCCGGTTGATCGAACGATAGAGACATCAAATGTTCCACCGCCAAGGTCAAAGACAAGTGCAGTACAGTTGTTTCTTTTATGGAGTTCATTACCCAGAGCCGCAGCGGTCGGCTCATGCGGTAACAGGATTGCCTTAATGCCAGCCTTAGCGGCGGCATCGATTGTCTGCTGTTTCTGAGCTTCTGTATAGTTGGCGGGGACGGTAATCACGGCCTCATTAACAACCTGGTCAGTCTTGATCTCTATGCTGTCCTTAGCATCAGCAAGCAGGATCGCCAGTATGTCCATTGCCCTGTAGGCGGTACCATCGTCAGATGAATGCAGCACTGCATCTGTACCCATACTCCTCTTCCAGTTGGTAACAAGCCGATCCGGTTCTGCAAAACCGGCGTTCAAGGCTTCTGTACCAACTATTGGCGGTCCCTCTGCCTGGAAGAACACGGCACTTGGTGTGAATGGCTCACCAAACCTGTTGGTGATTAACTGCGGAACACCGGTAACACCTGGCTCTGCAAATTTGAACCGTGAGTTTCCTGCGTCAATACCTGGAATAATCATTTTTGATTCCTTTCGATAGAGGTTATATTAGTTTCTGATGCCTGGTACTCGAAAAGTGAAATAGTTTCAAGCCTCAGCATCCTTTGGCTGCCCATACTGAATCCCACCTGAAGGGATTGAGCAACACATTTATCAAGTTCTTTATTTGTTGTTGGTATTTTTTCGATTGGCTTCATCAGCTTCGCGTCGAATTTATCGTCTGTTTGATGCCTGATGATATCAACATCGTAAACAGACAGAAACTGCAGCATCTGACTCCAGAGAGCATCTAAAAAGTCATCTGCTTTGCAATCTGCATCTGCCCGGTGTCTGCGAGTATCTTCTACAAGATCAAACACGGGGAACAATGACCTGACAATCGGCTGGATCACACTTTGATCATAATGTTCTTTTGACAGGATGCGGGTTGTTTCGACAGTGCTTTCAAGGAGTTTTCCGATTGATGAAATATCTTCCAACTCCTTTCTAATGCCTTGAGCATCATAGATGCTTTGCTGCTGTTTTGTGTCAACCTGACTCAGCTGATTAGATAGCTGCACGACATTATCTGACATCGTATGCAGGTTATTCTTCACAGATTCGTCGATAAAAAGCCCAAGATTTTGAAACAATCTTGCTGCCATAGAGGCACTCTGCTCTAAGATGTTTTTCTTTTCTTCCATAATTGTCCTTCCTAAAATTATTATTCATTATTGATTAGTCAGTTGCTTGAGCAACTACATCTGTCTATACCCCTACACTCCACTCAAAAAGGGTTGTGTATGGGAAAAATTATTTTTTTGTAATAATCTTTACCACTGCAACGATTGTGACACATATAAGCCCAAGAAACATAAGACCATACACCGGATCTTCAAGGTAGTAAGGAAGTCTTATATTCAGGGAGATATCATCCACGTTTCTGGCCAACTTGACGCCAAGTGTGACCAGAAATATAAGAATTGCTGCTGTCAGAATATTTGCCCATTTGATTTTCATCATTCCGTTCCTTATTAACGTTTATTTATTGTTTATTATTTATCCATTAGCCGGGATAAATAACGATATTTAATTCATAAGTTCTTTATTTAGATGGTTTAGTAACAATATACAAATCTGCTCTCCGCCGGGTCTAAGGCCAGAACATCTGAGTCTTGCCTTGACCTCTTTCTGAACCTTCTTGCTGGGTACAACAATAATCAAGGGGATGCCTAATCGCTCGGCTTTGGCAGCGTTGGTCAAGACATATCTTGGCGTGGTTTCAATCTCCACAAATATCATAGCCTCGCCCCGTCGGGCCAGAATATCCACAAAATCCAACCTGCCGTCAGGGAGTTTTTCCGGATGTTCCAGCCTGGTTTCAAAGCCGGCCCTGTTGAGAAGACTTTCCGTCTGAAGGGCAAGATGGGTATGGAGTTTGCCACCCCTTAGAAAGAAAGCTATTACAGCCACTATTGACAGTGCAAAGATAGCATAATTCATGATTGTTCTCCGTATTTTTCTATAGCTTGAATTCCTTCCGGGAGGGCTTCGAGCAAAATAGTACTCCTGCCTCGGCCTCCGGTTTCGAGGACGTTCTCTTTTATATACTTCATATCGATTAGTTTTTTTCGGACATCACGAGCCTTATTGGGGCTTATGCCCGCTATTTTGGGGTACTCACTTGAAGGCTTCATTGGAGTGTCAACGACAGCTTTACAGAATAAATATTCCTGCTTACTCTCAAATACTCTGGGGATGGTAACCCTGCGGCTGGTCAGGGCGATTTTGGGGGATGAAGGCCAGTCTGCGAATTCCTTAGCTGGAATAACTTTAAGTTCTGGAAATGGGTTGGCCCGATCTGTATCGACCCCAGTATTACGGTTAAGGTTCATTTTGGGGATGCTGAATACGAATGGATGCCTCCACTGACCCTCTCCAAGCTGACCAATAAACGTACCAGGATTGAGATTGTGCTGGGCCCAGTGAATCATCTCACTGCTTAGGCCCATACTGGAACCTGCGGAACTGTAATCAGTAAAGCTTCCGCATCTGCCCATAATTTTAGTTGACGTATTGCTTATGACTTGGGGGAGCAGACTGGACGTACTCTGCAGACTCAGGTCAACCCCTATACCCGTCCCTCGAACGAGACCAATCAGATCAGCGATTGCCGAAGAATTACAGCATAATTTCTGTGCCTCATCTATATATATTAACAGGTCCATCTTTGGGTTGGAGATCCCTCTTGCAACCCTTGAAATGAATTCAGAAAGTATCAATGTATTAAGAATGAGATTCTTATCCACCTCCGAACAACCTGCAAGTTCGAATGCTATATGATAACCTGCGAGGTCAGTTGACCTCCAGCCGTACCTGTAACCCAATACGTCTGGCTCAAGCGAGCGCAAAATCGGTTCGAGGTTATCAACAATCGCAATTCTGGCCTGATGGTTCAAATCTTTATCAGCTTTTACAGACTCAAACAGATCAAAAAGTGTTGGGTATTGGTTTTGGGTTCCATCATAAATACGAAACAGTTCATATAACTTCACTTGTAGTAACTTGCTTGCTCTAGGAGGCAAATCCAAGGTCTCAACCAAAGTGTCGCAGATACGAGTGTCAATCGGCGCTTTAAATTAGGTCACTATGAGCGCGTTCAAAATGGGTCAGTTAAACCAGTTGTTATTTACTATTTTTACTCTCATTTGTCAAGTTGGATTTGGATAAAACGATTATTTTCGACGTTATTGGGCAGATACGCCAGGCCTGTTTCGCCCGGACCGGCGGCCGGGTGAGAATGGGCCACCCAAAAAGCTCGTCGGAACCTGGCCGCCGCAAGCCGGGCGGGACAGGCCGGTTAAGACTGAGTCAGCCCTCATGGCCGGCTCTTTTCTCACAGGCACCATGCTCGGCACGGTCCTTGAGTCGGTAGCTGCGGCCTGTGATGTTGATGATCTCAGCATGATGCAAAAACCTGTCCAGGATTGCGGTTGCCGATGGTACATCGCCAATTAGCTTGCCCCAGTCTTCCAGCGGCCTGTTGGAGGTCATCATCGTGGATTTGTTTTCATGTCGCCGCATAATGATCTCCAGCAGATACTCGCCGCAGCGTTTTGGCAGATGCTTGATGCCCATGTCATCGATTATCAGCAGCTCCGGCTTGAGATATCTGTTCATTACCTTATCCTGACAGGCAAAGGCATCTTCGTGCAGAAAATCCCTGGCAACATCAAATATCGAGCGGTACCGCACAGCCATGCCTGCCTTGACTGCCTGATAGCCTATCGCCTGACACAAATGACTCTTGCCCACACCCGGAGGGCCAAGCAGCAGAACATCAACGCCCTCACTGATAAAGCGGCATGTGGCCATATCAAATATCCGGCTTCTTTTAATCGAAGTATTGAACTGCCAGTCAAACTCCTCCAGTGTCTTGAGTTCTCTAAACCCGGCAGCCTTAATACCCCTTTGGATCTGGCGATGCTTTCTGACCAGCATCTCATCCTGCAGGATCAGTTCTAAAAACTCAGCATGAGTGAGGCTGTTGCCGGCTGCCTCCTGCAATCGAACTTCAAGTGTCTCAAGCATACCTGACAACCTTAGTGATTTTAATGTGTTATGCAGTGAATTGTTCATAATAATCTGCTCCTGAATAAGTTATGATTATTGTTCAGCCCAGAACCTCTCTTACGAATTCTCCGTAACTGGAGATATCTCTGATAATAGGGTGCTCATCTATAAATTCCATCTGGAGCTGCCTGTCACCGCCGTGTTTAATAATACTCCTGATGGTCTTCAATCGAAAAGCATTGTGGCTTAACGCTATTTTACATGCATTATCGATTTTGTTACCGTTATAGGTATTGGTCATATTCAGCAAGCCCAGAAGTACGCGGATACCAGGTATTCCTCTGGCCTCAAGCATCTGCCGGGCCCATCTCTGGGCATTCTCACCTATCAGACTGACTCGTTCAAGCATCCATACAACGCCGTTTTCTATCTTTGTTCTTTTCTCTGAATGAATATGTCCGTCCTGAGTCTGGAATCTGCCCGGCTCAACTTTAGCGTGAACAACAATCTGCTCCATGCTGCGGTTAAATACTCTTACCATATGGCCGTCCCATCTTGCCCATACCTTGCGGCCGGTATATTCCGGAGGCACCGAGTAATAGGTCCTCTCTACCTCTATATGGCCGTCCCTGTGAACGGACCGCTGAGCTTCTGTAAATGAAGGAAACCTTCCAACCGGAAGCCTCAATAAAGCAGGCTTTTCCTGTTCTGTGAACAATTTGCCTACCTGCTTGCGGGTAGTGCCGTGAATACGGGTATCGGCAATACGGCTCTCCCAGCTGAGAAGAAACTGATTCTGCTCTGAGAGGCTCTTAAAGCTGCGGCCCTTGAGGGCGTTATTTTTGACATATGCTACTGCTTTTTCAACCTTACCCTTGTGTCTTGGGGTATACGGCTTACAGGGTAAAATGGCGGTACCGTAATGACGGCAGAATGACACTATTTTTGGGTGTATCTCAGGATCATACCAGTCAGCTTTGTTTACAGCAGCTTTAAGATTATCTATTATCAGTGTTTGCGGAACACCGCCAAAGTGGTGAAAAGCGTTTTCCAGGCAATTTATAAAGTTATCGCCGGTCTGCCTGAAAACTGCCTCGCTGTAGGATTTACGGGAGAAGCTAAGCACTACCCGTATTACATGAGTTCTTTTTCGTCTGCCATCTTTCGTTATTACCGGTGCACCCGTACCAAAATCTATCTGAGCCTCTTCACCGGGCCTGCATTCAAGACGCCTGAACGGAACAGGCGAATTTTTACTGAGGCGGTTGACAAACCTGCGAACGCTGTGGTAGCTGACATCAGAGCCGTGGTCGTCACGAAGATCCTGCCATATACGCCGGCGGCTGAGCCCCATATCCAGCTTGTTCTTAATTATTTCACGGTAAGGCTCACAATTGCTTACCGGACCGGTTGAGCTTTGGGCCACCGACCCGGGAGGCGCGTTAGTGACCTGTTTTGAATTATCATTGTCTGATTTTGCATACTTACGCACCGTATCCAGGTGGATGCCAAGCTCTCTGGATATACGCCTGCAAGACCAGTTACGCTCTCTTAACCCCAATTTCTCACTTAGGTCTCGAAACCGGTAAAAATAAAAATATTTTCGATGTTTCTGGCCTTTGAGGGGTGTTTCGATTCTGGATTTGGCTTTGGTACAGACCTGCCCTATTGCATAGGTGAATTTCTATGCGATAATTTGGGTATGTATTTGAAAAAGCACAGGCGTAAAAAGAACGGTAAATGCAACACCTATTACAGTATTGCTGAGAAGCGGAAGGTCTCCGGTAATCGGCATGTGGAGAAGGTGGTTCTTTACCTTGGTGAGATCAGCGACTCTCAAAAGAAGGCCTGGCAGAGATCAATTGAGATAATCAACGAAGATAACAAACCTGTACACAAAACCCTTTTTGCTTTTGATCAGGACAACCAGAGCTGTCACGATGTTGATACGATACCGGTTAACATCTCAAAGATGAGACTGGAACGACCGCGTAGGTTTGGCGATTGCTGGCTGGCTTCTGAGATGTGGGATCAGCTTGGTTTTGACCGCTTCTGGTCAGAGCGGATTGATACAGACAGATCGCCGGTCGCATTCTCAAAAGTCCTCAAGTTGCTTACGGTGAGCAGGCTGATAAAACCTTCTGCCGAATACTTTGTCCATCAGCACTGGTTCAGCCAGAGTGCTATGGACGCCATCCTTGATTGTGATTTTGAGATTGCCGAGAAAAACAGGCTCTACCGTTGTCTTGACCGTATCCTTCCATACAAAGACGAACTTTGCAAATACCTTAAAGACACCTGGCAAGGAATGTTCAACCTTGAGTACGACATCCTGCTCTATGATATCACCAGCACGTATTTCGAGGGGCTATGCAAGCAGAATCCCAAGGCAGAATTCGGCCACAGCAAAGACAGACGCAGTGATTGCAGACAGGTGCTGATAGCCCTTGTTGTTACGCCGGAGGGCTTTCCTCTTGACTATGAAGTACTTCAGGGAAATACATCTGAAAAGACGACATTAAGACCCCTGCTCAACAAGATAGAAACAATGTACGGCAAGGCCAACAGGGTCTGGCTGATGGACAGGGGCATACCAACGGAAGCTACGCTCAAGTTCATGCGTAAGAACAATATAAGCTATCTTGTTGGCACACCCCGCAGACAGCTCGATGATTATAGCAGTGAACTTTCTCAAAAGGACTGGGAGCAGGTAAACAGCAGTGTTCATGTGAAATACATCGAAAAAGAGGGCGAATGCTATGTCCTTGCCAGGAGCAGGGATCGTATGCAAAAGGAGAGGGCCATGCGTAAAAGAAAACTGCGTAAATATCTTGACGGACTTGAAAAACTCAAGGGATATCGCAATTATGAACGTTTTTATAAACGCCTTGGGGCTTTGCAATCGCAGGCCGGTAAAGCTTATAGATGTGTGGAGCTCAATATTCCGGGGCAAAAGGAGCGGATTGAAGCCGGCGAATTCAGGTATCACATAAACCGGCAGAAATACCGTGATATGATCTATCGTGACGGCAAGTACTTTTTGCGGACCAATCAGAAGGGCAAGGATGGTAAGGCACTCTGGAATGAGTATATGCTGCAGTGCAACGTTGAGCAGTCTTTCAGAGAACTCAAGAGTGATCTTGGCATTCGCCCTGTATATCACCATAAAGAAGAGCGTGTTGATGCCCATATCTTTGTGGCGTTTATAAGTTATTGCCTGCAGGTGACATTGCGGCATAAGCTGCGGGTGAGTGCCTGCGGCCTGACCGCACAGGCTGCCCTGGAAACGATGAGCCGTATCCAGATGCTTGATGTGACATTTGAAACACTTGACGGTCGGTACCTCTTGATGGAGAGGTACACCGAGCCCGAGGCAGATCAGCGTCTGATACTGCACCACCTGAACATGGATCTGCCGCTGCAGAAGCCACCCAAAATATACAGCAGCCAGGTCAAAGATTAAGACCCCCTTTGGCGACACACCAACACCGCGGGCGCTACCATAAACCCTGTTTTACACCCCTAAGTGAGAAATTGGGGTTAATGTCTGTATTACACTTCTTTTAGTCATTTTTAGATAGTTCGCCATAAAGACCTCCGTTATATTTTCGATAATATCGATAATATAACGACTCTAAGGCAAAAACTTCCTTTCAAAATGACCTATTTTGACCCGCTCATTACTGACCTGTTTTCAGCGCCGCTTAACACCCACCATTTCACGAACTCGTATTCGAATATCTTTAACCTTTTGGGGACTGATTGCAGGATTAAAACCAACAAAACAGTTTCCCCTGCGGTCAATCGTTTGACGGCCTCGAAATTCAAATCCCAGAAAGTTAAATTTGGTATTATGATACACTTTCCGGCGTCGTCTATCTTTGCAATAGACGATTTGAGTTTTGTCTGGGTGAAGTTCCAATCTGCAGGCATTAAAACGTTCTCGAAGATTTGCCAGAAGATTCTCTGCCTGCTGCTCAGTCACACAATGGCAAACTATATCATCTGCATAACGTTCAAATCGGATATCAGGCCAATGCCTGACCATCCAGACATCAAACGCATAATGCAGAAACAGGTTTGCCAGTAGTGGGCTTATGACACCTCCCTGAGGAGTCCCACATGAACTCTGTTCAAGAGTGCCATCAGCTTGCATTACCGGTGCTTTAAGCCAGCGTTGGATATAAATTAAATGCCAGCGACAATCAGTATGTTTACGCACCGCTTTCATTAACAACTCATGGCTGATTGAATCAAAGAATCCTTTGATATCCAGATCAAGTACCCAATCCTGCTGCCAACAATTTATACGGGCTGCGCCAACAGCTTCAAGAGCTGACTTATTGGGACGATACCCATAAGACCAACTGTGAAATATTGGTTCCAGTTTTGGCTCAAGTTCCAATTTAACCACCATCTGGGCTATTCTATCACCCACCGTTGGAATACCTAACGGTCGGGTGCTACCACTTGTTTTTAGGGATATTTACCCTTCGCACTGGTGGTGGAAAATAACTGCCTGATGACAATCGGTTCCAGAGCTTATAGAGGTTGCCTTTGAGATTCTTTTCAAATTCTTCCAAAGACACTCCATCTACTCCGCAACTGCCACGGTTCGCTTTGACATACTGGTATGCTTTCCACACCGTATTCTTAGAAATAACAAAAGATTTTGGTCTTGTCTTATTCACATTGTTCCTCCCATTGCTGGTTGACAATATTATAAGACTGGATGAGGTATCCCCTTGGCTCCTACCCCATTACAGGACAATCAACGCTACTACGGGATACTCCGCCCCTGTGCTTCGCATTGGTACTCTGGCACTTATAGCTGTAACTATTTGTGCGGCTCCCTTGACATCGAAGCGACAGGTTCTCACGTTCCCTACAAACCCCTGCTATCAGGTCACGCCATACTATACGCCGGATGCCACTTGGGCCGGATACAGGTAACGCCCAAACTGATAACAGAAAAAGCCGGATTTCTGCTTTTGACACCATAAAGTTGTTTCGACGCCTCATCGTATGATTCACTTTCGTTCGTCTCCTGATAGTACATCTGACGTAATCATATTACGCCTTTTCCATAACCGCTCACCACAAAAGCTCTTAACTAATGCAGCGTTATGGCGATTTGTCGCTCGCTCCTGTCAGCCAACGACGGAGGGCCAATACCTCCATGATTTGTAGAGTTCGATAGGCTATAGCTCTCCACAAAGAGAACATCGCCTATCTTCGTGACACACCAGCTTAACAACTACATTATGTTTACACAATAAGTACTGAAGAAATAATACGTGTTTATTGCTTCAGTACTTGATGAAAATAATCCCAACAGAAACTTTTAGTACCATCTGGTCTTACCAGCCAGAAGCCACGAACATCCTTATTATTCTTTACCGGCGTTTTTGTCGCAGGGTCTACCAGCTCGTTGCAGTAAAGCTGCCAGTAGACAATGTATGGGCAGCCCCACTCAAGACCGGTTTCAACGGCCTGCGAAACCGCCAACAGGGCATTGTCTTTGCCATAGGTATTTTCCGGCCAGCCGAATTCGCCGAGATAAACGTTCTTCTCGCCAAATGCTTCGCTGTCCGGGACGTTTTGAGCGATAAAGTCAAGAGCCTGCCGCAAGACTTCAGGCGTCTTGTATTCTTCAATCGCGCCATCCCACGCGGAATACGACACAAGGTCAAGATGAGTATACGGCAGCACCTTGTTCACCATATTAGGGCGGCCATCACGCATAGACGACACAACACGATTGACCTCGGCGGCATGATACACGGCGACATTCTTATGTGGCGTTTCATTGCGAGCTTCGGTTACGCCGTCCTGACGGGCGTTGAGCCATAACACCATATTCTTTAAGGCATCTTCGGTCGGGTCAATAGTCGCATCGGTGTGTCCCCGCGTCATCCAGTCGCCTTCCCAGTGCTGGAATATAAATGTCTTGCCTGTTCCGCTATAGGCGGTAAGCAGGTATTGCGTAAGCTCATAGAACTGCTTTTGTTCATCGGCGACATCCGCGTCGGTAATCCCCTGCCGCCAGTAATCCTCGGGACGGCCAAGAGAGCTGACCACAAAGATATATGTCATGAACGGCTTATCGAACAACGTCTTAAAATACGGCAGCTTAGCGCCTCCAACCAGCGAATTAACCTCTGGCCAATCCGAATTGTAAGAATACATTTGCGCCGGCCTTTCATTGCTCTTGCCGTAAAACCATATCTTGATCACGCGGGAACCAAGCTCCAAAATCTGATCAGCACCCTCGTTGAGGAAGTCCTTATCCGTAAGATGATACCGCCCCACCGCGTGGGTGCTGCCTATAATATCGGCGAGCGGTTTTGCATCTTTTTTATCAGGCTTCAATTTTATCTGCATCTTTTCACCAAACATTCCTCTTTTTTCAGATAATAAACCTACCGTAACCTCAACGCAGCTAATCGCACCGGCAGGCAAGACCTCAACATCTTCTAACTCGACAGAGCCCAGATGTCTTACGGGCTCAACCAATGGGGTCTTGATAGATACACTGCTGTTGGCAACGATACTAACCGCCCCTTTCTTTTGTATCCTGGCATCTTTATCCCCTTTGATCCAACTCGATTCACCAAGATTGGTCAGACTGATCCTTGCAACAACATTACAAGCAGGGTCAAACTCAACCCAGTCGCCATCCTTTACCGTTATCCACTGCCCATCATATCTCTTGATCTGAAATGAGTCAAACGCAGCATCCAGATATTTAAGCGGATTGTTTTGATTAAACTCAGTATTCCCGACAGCCGTCAATGGACAATTCGCTGAGTCGGTACCTGTACCGCTGGTCCTGAACCCCGGAGTATATCCAGATTCTATCGCTTCCCAATATTCATCCCTGGTCTGTTCATATAATCCAGCAACACCATCGGGGTGCAAATCGCGATCTATCTCAATCCAATAATCGACTTCACTGTCCGGATTGCTTTGCGTAAACTTCTTCGAAAAATCGCGGATAACCTTCGTTACTGCCCTATCCGTACCGTCAGGGTTAACTATCCCATAGTCGCTGTTTTCGTAATACCTATATCCTCCTGAATAGAACCAGAAAAACACCCCGTCGGCTTGACTAAACAGCAGCATTTTATAGAAATCCGCATAAAAATCCGCCTGATACTGCAGCAATCTCTCGGGGGTATTATTACTGCCGCTGCCCCATGTATTACATCCGCACTCAGCCCATATCACAGGCTTATCTGCATCAGCCCACCTGCAGTAATCAAACACATATCGTCCTTTTTTCACACACTCCCAATTCCCCAGTCGCCCATAAGCCTCAGGCTCAAATATATCTACAGCCGCCGCAAGATAAGGCATATCGTACGGTAAAAACTTATCCCATCGATAGGTGGGATTACCAGCTTCCCACATTCTAAAACTTACAAGATGGTTGGAATCCACCTCTTTTATCAGCCTGGCATTTTGTGACCAATTTTTATATATCAGCGTATCAAGAAACCTCCTGTAAGCAGCCGACATCCTAAACCATGGCCCCCGTTCATACAAATACTGATGTCCGGGATTTGTAACATTTCCATTCTCATCTCTTGGAACAGCAAATTTCCAGTCTTTCTCTGCATTTTCTATACTGCCGTAACGTTCTACGATCCAGTCAAGCCATTGCGAATCCCATTTTATTCTTCCCGATTGCGGTTCAAAACGTCCCTCACAACAAATATCATAGGCAAATATTGTGTCATTTTCGCTCAATCTATATTTTGCAATAGCTTCACGAACAAAATTCCAGTCAAATGTCATACCGGTAGGATCAATGGTCTGCAAGAAAAGATTCACTTTCATACCAAGCATATCAATACGCCGAATCAGATCGACCAGATTCTGTGTATCAAGCGGTATCGCCGGCGTCATAGGATATACACTCACAGCATTGAAGCCAATATCCTTGATCTTTTTCAGATCACGGTCAATAACTTCCGGCGCATAAGGCTGTTTTCCAAGCCAGTTTACAAAATATGCGTAATCTTCAGTGGCAGCACCCGACGAGGGCATATATACAATACCGTTCGGTTTCCACTGCTTGCCGTATAAGAAGAAATCGCCATTTTTTACCGTTACGAAATTTTTATCTTTTTTCGGCTTCCAGGCAAATATCTCATGAGATACGCTTTCAATCATTCTGCAATTATCATACATTTCCGCACAGACTACAAATCCATCTTCAGGCCATTTTTCCGGTTTGTAATCCATAGAAAAAGTGTATATCCCAGATTGTAAATTATTGAGCGGCCATTCTTTAACTATGACCTGTCTGCCGCCATCCGCCTCTTTCATTGTGATTTTCGCTGTAATGGCCGAGCCGGCTTCCTGTCCAAAATCAATAACCCGAGCCCCTAATTTAATGCTCTGGCCTTCAAAGTAAGTATAGTTATCCGTACCGCCATCTACCAGAAACACTTTCCTTTTCATATATCTTGAGATATCGCCAATCGCCTTTACGACATCTTTAGATGTGTACCATTTGTAATCCTGAACTCCAAACGATGCCCACATTCCTCCCTTAAACGGGCCGTCAAAATTTAATACCATAGTCGCAGGATTGCCCCGCCATTGTCCATCCTCACTCTGGGCATGTATTAACGGCATCCATCTCCAGTTGACGCACTTATTAAATCCGTTACCCTGAGATCTTGGATGCGGCGAATAAATCTGGTCGGCGTTATCGAACTTTAACCCTTGTGATATTATTGTCTGTTCCCCGCTCAAACTCAAAGCTGAGACATCGCCGACCTTGAAAAAACTTTTAGCCGGTGCCAACGTATCCCAGTGTGGCAAAACGTCTGCCGCATTAAATTTTTCATACGCATCATCGTTTTTAGATGTTCCGACCGGCGAGATCCAGAACTCGCATCTTTTTGTAGAATAACCCGTTTGGGCCGAATTTTGCCCAAACTTCATCTTTCGTATGCCTTTCAAATCAAATTTCTCATTCTGGGCAGAAACAAAATCTTCCGCCTTAAACTTATACAGCATCCATTGCTCAAACAGCGGCACAACTTTGATGTAGCTTATCCCTTTCTCGTCAACCAATTCAACCACCATCTCAGGAGTATCTTTCCCGCCTTTAGCTGAAAAAACGACCATGCCGTTATCCTCTGGAATAGCCGTATCGATCATCGGGGAAATCATATAGTAACCAAACTCGTGGTCAGAGCTGTCCAGCTGCAGCATTTGAACATAAAGTCCGCGGCCACCCGGTACATCTTCGCCTTGTATCACTTCGTACAACACCGGCGGATTTTTAATAGTTGCCTCAATCGTCCATTTCAGATGGTTATTATTGTTGAAATTCAGGATTATATTAGCCGGCACAACATCGGCATTGTGTCTCTGGTATTGCTCTTTATTGTAAAACTGCCCCTGAACATTGACAATTCCCTCTCGCCACAGAGGCGCCCTTAACACGATAATATTGCCGCCTTTTTTAAGAAAAGTCTCTATTGACACTTTAGTTTCTAACGGCATATTAGCGGCATCACACAATACAAGAAGATCATAATGATAGGCAGGTAATTTATCGCAAAGCTGCAAGGTATTCAGACGATCTGTTTGGTATCCTGCTCCAGATAGTTCAAACATAAGCTTTTCAGATAACAACTTATCCTGTTCACTTGACAAATCTGAACATATTATTGCTGTTTCCGCTTTCAAAACGCCTGCCGCAAATAATAAATAAGCGGGCAGCAATAACGGCAAAATGATATTGCCTATTTTTTTTGAAATACAAATCATGACAATTTCCTTATATTAAAAACATCAATAATCAATCACCTTCTGCCAGAATTCACCGTACACAGGGTTAACCGCGACATCAAAATATGTTTTGAGCTGGCAGAAGAAAAAACTACCCTTGCCAATCTTCAATTCTCCAACCGCCGCGTATCTTGTGCTGCCGTAACCGGTTTCAAGTACATTGCTAAACGTACGGCTTCTGGATGCCGCTTGACGAGCCGCTAATCTCTGGCTTGTCTTCTCGCTCCATTTCTCTATTATCAGCCCGTTGATTACATTCCCGACATTGCCGCCGTACTCAACCGAACCTACAGTCATATCAAGTTTGCCATCTTTAACTTCAACATCGTAAGACTTAAAAAACCACGCCGCGGCATCAAGGTCCTGGCCGTCAAGGAATTTTCCTTCGGCGTATATGTCAAAGTGATTGGGATATACCGCATCGCCCAAAATCGGAGTAACGCAATATCTGCCGTTTTCCAGCCGAACAGAGAAAGTCGCGGCACCGCCGGGAGCTACCGTAATACCGGTATCAAGCATAAGATTATCCGATTTATTTCTTCTCCTAAGCGAAGTGGACAAATTCTTATCCCAGCCGTAACCCTTACCCTCGTCGAAGACCTCTCCGCAGGATAGATTGAATTTTTCGATGTGCGCATCTTCCGTGCCAAAATTAAACATAATCGCATCGGCCGCAAATTCCGAAAAATCAGGCTGCTGTAAATCAAGATTATAAATCGCGTATACAGTATTGATATAATCGATATAATCACCTTGCGAGTTATACCAGAAACCGAAATCGTGTGGTTTGAAATCATTTGCGATTTTATGGCCGGTATTGCGCGAGACAAACTCCCTGCCTACTTTGTGCGGAAACTCCTCGAAAACGAGATTAGACTTATCAATGGTGAAAATTGTATTTTCTTTCTGCTCAAGCGTTACCACTTTGCCGCCCTGCCTGACATATTCAACAATGTCGTTCTTTACATCTTCGATATTTTGCAGGTTTTCAATGAAAATAATATCCGCTTGACTATACGGTTTTTTGAATGGCTTTATATCAAGCCCCAAAGCGGAAGCGAGTTTAAACGCATTGCCTTGTCCGTCTCCGTCGGCAATCATCGCTTGAATTGACTGGTTGGCTTCACTGTGGTCAATTCGAGGAAATACTTCGACATTCTCTTCAGTCGCATCCAGAATATCACCCGCCGGTGAAGCTATTGCAAGTTTGATCCTAAGCGATAACCTTTCCTTAACATCCGGCGCGGCATAACCAAAGTAACCGCAGAATTGGGGGTCGTAAGACGGTATCGTAACATCGGTCTTTGACTGAGCGAATATTCGCTTGCCGCCATCCCATACTTCCCATATAAGCGTACCCTTTTCCAATTCGGCCTTCTTATCATTACACAACCAGAATTCAACATCCAACGGCTCACCTGCAAAATATCTGGTGCGATCCATACGAATATCAACTATCAAAGGTTTAAGTGCGCTGCGGTATTCAAAATAAGATTTCTTAGGTATGCGGTTGACATCAACCAATGTCTTCATCCAACCGGCAGGCCATGCGTCAATCAGCAGATGCACGGCGGAAGATGTACTATCCTTAAACCGCCGCAAATCTCTTGTCATCATCTTTGCAGCCCAACCTTGATGATTCTGGCTTGCCTCGATCCAATCCTGCATATTATTCTGCGATTCATACCACTGCAAATGCGTACGCCATGTCTGGGCAAGAGCGATCTTATCCGGGTTCCACGGCTGTGTGGTGTTTTCCGGCAGCCAATCTTTGGGATAATACTGAAACATTGTCTCGGCGGCCTCTAATCCTTCAATCCCATATTCGCCTGTTCCCCATTTCCAACCGGGCTTGCCCGGTATGTTATAGCCCCGATGCCACTTGCCCCATGGCAGCCATCCCGAACCATACCACAATGAATATGTATGAATATCAGGCAGCCCCGGAGGCGGCGGGGCAAAGTCGCCGTCTATGGGCTTGACTGCGCGATCGGGATTGTAGGTATGCACAACCAGTGTAGCGGCCTTGAAAAAATCTTCAAGCTCATCACGGTTGAGGTAGCATCGATTATCCTGATGCCGTATATTTGTTTCGTTAATGTATGATATCATAACATTACTGGGATGATTTCTGACGAGTTTTTCCATCTCTCCGACCTGCTTAATTGCCTCCGTAAAAGCCGAACGCGAAAGCAGCTCAAATAACGGCAAATCCGTTTGTGTCATAATTCCAAGTCTGTCGCAATATTCATATACGATCGGCTGACACGGACTTTGCGTTAATCTCCAATAATTCATATTGGCCATTTTCGCGATCAGGATGTCCTCGATTATCTGTTCGTGGTCGCCCTCCATAGCTTCCCGCTGCAGGTGTCCCATGTGGTTTGCGCCGCGCAGGATGACTTCCTGATTATTGAGATACAGGGTACCTTTGGGCTCGCCGTCGGTATCGATCACAAACTTTCGCATCCCGAATTGGGATACAAGCAAATCCTTCTCCCCATTCTTGCCCTTAGGCGAAATTTCGGCGCATATACTATAAAGATAAGGGCTCTCAAGCTCCCAGAGCCTATAATCATCCATCTTAATTCTGCCCATATATTCCGTATAACACGAATCCGCGGGATACTCTGTCGGCATTATAACATTCTCTATAGCCGCGCCCTGAAAATTTTTGGGATAAATTGAAACGCGCAGCTCGATATTTTCAGCAACCCTCACCTGCTTATTTTCGAGCATATAGGCCGCCGGTTGATAGACCTCGACCGTAACGTCGATATAATTTTGATCGATGTTTGGACGGACGAATATATCACTTATATGAATCTTCGGGCAGCCTTCAATATAAACTTCCTGCCAGATGCCGCCGCCCGACTGATCACAGTGCCAGCCGCGATACGGGTCGTCCCAGCCGGGGCTTGTCGCGGCGAATATCTTTCTGCCGCCTTGCCCGTGCTGAGCCGCTGGTTCATTGCGTATCTCAACCATAAGTACATTCTTGCCGCCGCGGTTTATGAATTCGGTAACGTCGATTTCAAACGGACTAAACCAGCCGGTATGGGAACCAACCATTCTGCCGTTAAGGTACACATCGCATTCATAACTTACTGCGCCGAAATGCAGTATCTGAACATCCTTATCCAATACATCCTGCGGTATCACAAACTCCTTGCGGTAATACGCACGCCACCAGCCAAGCGGCCCGGTATAGTGAGGAATTGTAAGCTGCTGCCATTGCCCATCGCCATTGAATACCCTAGAAATATCCGTTCTGTCCAGGCTATCTTCCATACGAAACTGAAACTCTTTCAATTCCAACCGGCTGCGGTTAGCGGCAAACGGGGGAGTATTATCCGCTAAAAATGGTTTGTATTGCTGTTTCAGGCGTGAGAGTTCGGCTTCAAACTCCTCTCTGCTATCCATTTTCTTATGCTTTATCACAGGCAGTGAAGCATCGCCGACTTTGCTTTCCAACTCTATTTGCGGCAGTTTTTGGGGCTCATTAATCTCAATCCTGGATTGATGCTTCTGTATGCCGGCAACAGCTATGGCCTCAAATTTATCCGGCTCATCAGCGGCATATAAGAGATTTACCGCGACACATACACAAAATACTTTCGCAGCGATTGACAGCATTAAACTTCGTTGAGTAGACATAATATAGTTCCTTTCATGCATAAACATAATTTTTTATTTGTTAAATGTGAGGAAAAGTCAATGCCCCTCACAAAACCGGACTTGTTGATTTCTCACATCCGGCTCTTCAGTTTAACTCACAGTCTGGTTTGCTTGGCGCACTCATAAATACTCCCTGTAATATGAATTGTTTATTGTTTGTCCATAAGTTTAAATTGTTCATTAAGCAGCATCAATTCATGTTTCTGCGTTTGGGTGGCAAAACCATCGCAGAGATAATCCGACCACAATATCCCAGGTGCGCCGCCCTCTTCATACGTAGCCTTCCACCAGGGATAAGCTGCCATCAGGCAATGCACCATAACGCCCTTTGAAGGCATTTCGAGATTGTAGTGCATTTGATAATCAAGCCCATAATCGGGATTTAACAGAATATCCCGCATGTGGTCAAACTGCGGCAGAAACATCGGCAGCACACCATCGCCAACCATCCGGCGTATCGCTTCACGCCACTGCGATGGCGTAAAAGGCATGGTAGTGTAATCGCTGTAAAAATGGAATACATCCTTACTCCTGACCACATCGTAGACAAAGGCGTTTCGCCTCTGAGAATAATAAACATGCCGCCATTTCATATTTTCATCGTCGGCAGCTGCCTTCATTATCAGATTCGCACCTTCTGTCCGCGGGGCAAGCTCCGCACCGGGAATTGTCCTTTGAAGTATCTCGTTAGCTTTTTTGTACATCTCAAGACGCAGTTCGGTGCGGAAGCAGTCAAGATCTTCCGTTGCGGAGTTCCAGTCGTAAAAAACAAGGCTGCGATTGTCAAAGGTATATCCGCCGTTTTTCATATTCTGGCCTTCAAAAGGATTAATGTCGGCGAAATCTTCATAGGTGCTGTTCCATACCCGGTTGAGCTGGGCGATATTGCCGTACTTATTTTGCAGCCACTGATGCATCCTCTTCAATCCCAGTTCGCCAAGGCCGTAACGTATATTGATATCATCACGCATCCAGCCCCATGTATCTTCAATGTCTATCGGCATACGTCCGTCTTTGCTTCTAAACCATGTATCACCCCACCGCTGATACTGATAATTTACCCACGCCGCGATCATCTCGGGCACAACCGGATCGGCCATATCAACAGCTTGAACGGAAGTAGGCCCTGACGTATAACCCGAACTAACCGTAGCAAATTCTATTTTTTTGCCCAAAAGATTCTCGGCATGCTTATACCAATGGGGCGCCGAAGGAGGATACACACTCCAGCCGATAACCTTCATATCCAGTTTGCGCACAAGCACATCGTAAAAATATTTGTAACAGGCGCTGTGCATTTCCACGCCTTTTCGTCCGCTTACCTCCGGTATCCACCAATTACCGGCAGTATTGGCTACAACATTAACTCCAAGCTCTTTCATCTCTTTTAAGAACTCATACATAGCCGTCTCCGGATATGGCCCAAGCTGATACCCCGCCCGCATCGCAGGCATTGCCTGTGCCACGAACGCAGGCTCATATTTGCCGTCTTCTTCAACAACCAGCATATTCCGGGGATTGTATTTAACTCTGAGCGTTTTATCATCAATTTGAATCGGAAAACGTACAACCGCGATCTTACGCGACTTATCATAAATAAGTTTAACCGATATTTGTTTAGTCCACGGGGCAACTTGAAGATATAGTACCTTATCATATACCTTCTTGTCGGACTCGTTGGATATGATATGAAAGCTCGACATAAACTCTTCAAATGCGCCAAAATATCCCGGCATTCTATCCATCGGCTCAGCCATTGTGAATATGCTTGTAATCGGCGTAATCTCTTTCTGGTGCGAAACCTTTATAGGTACTTCAAGCCTGCAGAATTCGGTACCAGACCAGATATTAGCCATCCAGTCATATTTATCATAAAAACGGCATACCATTCTTAAATTAATTTTGTAATTACCTTCTGAAAGGCCGAGGCATTGAGCACCCAATGCCGGACAATTGAAGTTTATCCACTGTTCTATTGAATCTCCGGGATAAAGATATTCAAGCTGCCTGACGAAAAGATTCGTCAGTTTGCCTTTCCACTGCTCATTACCGTTATCATCAAATTTATATATAAAGGGTTCGCCAAAACTTCCAGCAAAGCCCTCCGGGTCTTGTATTGTATTGCCTGTGTTGGTTATCCTAAACTTAAACCAGATAATGTCGGCAGGTTTGATAGTAGAAGAAGCCGTAAACTCATCCCGGTTGAATGGGGGAAACGGGCTTACCGCCGTTTTTGGGTCTTTTGTCAATGGAATGTAATTTTCGTTATTATAATCCGCTCCGATACTTCCGAGATACTCAATTTTTAATCCCATATCACCGGGAATATTCAGATCGTAAAAATTCTCTCCAGTTGTTTTTTCAGGTTCTTCAAAAGCCGTTGCTGCTATGGCAGTATTGCCGTCATTATCCGATGATTTGGTTAGAGAATAAGTTACCGGTATCATATCATAAGCACTTGCCTTGACGGGTACATTGATCTTAAGCTCCATACCGTCAACATTGATTGTCTGACTCGCACAGGCAGCACCATCATACTTTGCAAGCTGCCCCGTATGCTTTGCCTCATTCGAAAGAGGCGTGTAATTCAACATTGACGTATTCTGCCCAGATGTAATCGCATAAAAACAGCTGACAACATAAATTAACCTTGTCATAAAAACTCCATTATTAATCCATTAAACCACGGATAGTACAAAACACTCATACCTAACCACCAAACGACCATCAAACTACAAGGATAGGCCATCGTATAGCCAGTTTTGTATAATATATGACAAGTCTTGATAGTCCAAAATGCCGTCACAGTTTATATCGCTGCGAATGTCCGAACCGCATTCAATATCCCAGTAGAGCGGCCTGACTAATACGCCCGAGGCCACAGATTGTCCATTGCTGGACGCTATCGCGGTTATCTCGACACGTTCGCCATTGTACGATTTATTATCTTTAACTGCCGGATACGCATACAATTCATACCGGAAGAGCGTTCTTGCCCCCGATTCAATGCAAATGGCACCGGATGGTTCGATTTGTGTGCAATCCCACCCGTGAGGTGCCCGAATCGCTACAGTGATATCGTTAAGTGCGCTGCCGCTGAAATTTGTAACGGACGCTCTGAGCTCGACAGTGCCGCGCCGATTAAAAGTGCCGCCATGAAACCAAACATCAACCTTTGGAACTGTCTGAGCGGCCCTTTCAATCTGCTCAAGCGCATAAGCCGAGACCCTGGGCATTGCATTATCAATTTCCTGCTGCGGAACCGGCGAGATGACCTCCTGAGCCTTATCCATAAACGCCTTCATCTCCTTTACCTGCGTATTGGTGATGCGCTGAGAATGAAAATCAGTCCAACCCGCAGCACATGGGCTATTGTTCTGATAATGCAGTTTGAAATGCGGATACAGCGGCACAAGCACCCTTTTTATGTTATACCCGCTGACGCGAAAAGGCTCTCCGGTCGCAACGAGGCCGTGCCATGAAACCGGCCCAGTCGGGTCATTAAAAATTTGACCGGTATCGGCACAAGGCTGATAAAAACTGTCGATACCTAACGATTTTGTATTCACCAGCGCCTGCTCAAGCAAATCGAATCTGTCATACGCGTAGACATTATAATTACCGATAAAATCCACCGGACGCCTCGAGGCGAGGACTGAAGGCTCAACCGCGTGTATCTTATTAAACTCATTTATGATCCTGTCTACGACATCGCCGGCAGGATCTCCCTCAAGCCCGAACAATTGATGACTTTCGTCCAGATATCCCACTATAATTTCAGGATGCCGCTTCTGAAGCTCATTTCTTATCGCGATCATAAAATCCGCCCAGAAATCCGCCCTGAAGTCGTCAAGGTCTTTCATTGCGGCTGTTCCGGGTATAAACGGAGCGGTCGTTTCATTGTAAAACATTCTTCGCTGATCGGGCAAGCTCGGCTCTGCGTCAATGTCCGTAAAGTCAGCGTAATTCCAACCCCACGCATCATTGAGGGTTTGTATGGATACGTATTTCTCTCTCATCCTTTCGATAAACACTTTCTGAGTAGACGCCCCAAGCCATCTTCTGCCGACCCCATGCCAGGCCATTCCGTTGCCAAAGTCGTATACTATCGGAAGCCGCCCGTCCGCCGTGCGATACATAACATCGCCATAGTTATCAATAGCCCAGTCTATATAGCAGCCTATCCCCGTTATCAGATCAGGGTCCGACCTTGATACCCAGTCGCCGTATCTGTTATCATCAAGCTTCAAAGCGGCAACTTCGTCGTAGGCCTCGTTCTGAAACTCGTAGCTGCCCCACCACAGCACCTTCATGCCCAAACGTCTGCATTCTTTGTAATAATACTCAAGAGAAGGCCCCCAGAAAAAAGTGCTGCGATTCGACGGATTGTATACTCGGTCCCTGAACCCCCACAATGCCCAGTTATAACTCATCATTCCCATCGCACGGGCGCCAACATCTTTTGCCTTGACAAGCCACGCGGTAATATTCTCATCGGCATTGATTCCACTGTAGTATGATTCACGAATGCAGGGCATACTTTTGGGCATCAGGGCCGGGAAGGGTCTGCCGTCTTTTAGAACAGTCCATGGGTTCTCTGGATTAAATTCGAAATCCGTGAAAGAATCATCAATTTGAACGTCGACGGTCTGTGTAATAATTTCATTGGCAGTTATATATTTAAGCGTTACAGATTCCGTCCAAGGTGCTGCCATAAGACGCATATTGCCCGAAACGGCGGTTGCCGGCGTGCATATCCGGTACGATGTGAGGAATTCGTCAAGTTCTTCATGCTTGCTTACGGCATAGAAATTCCGTTGATCGGCGTAATTTTCAACAGTTGCAGAGATCGGTGAAGGCATACCCGGTAATGTGGTAGAAAGAGTGAAACCAAAGCTGCATCTGGTCATCAAAATGCCGTTGCCAATGAATCTGTCCTGTGTAATTTCCTGACCGCAATAAATGATATCCATATTTGCCGTATAACTGCCGTAAGGTACCCTATATGTGAAAACAGGAAGAGTAATCTCGAAATACTCGCCGGGATATACATAATCCATCGGATAATTAATCGTCTCTTCATTGTAGGGCGTGCCATCGGCGGCAACCAGATTCAATGTCAGGCGTATTTGCCCGTAACCCTCCGCGTCCCAGATTGTATCGCCGGTATTTTCAACAAGAAAGGTAAAATGCGTCATATACTTCTTAGGTATCACTGAAGATATGCCGTAATTCCCAACAACAATAGGCGGATACACGCCCCCATTGACCTTGGCCTCGCTAAAATCCGCACCAGTTACTTTCAAAAGACGCACGTCAGCGGAAAGGTTTCCGGGAACGGCGCAATCATAAAGCGCCCGGCCCGCAAGTTTTGAGCTCTGTTCAAAAGCCGTCGCCTCAACAACGACCGGGCCACCGATACCCTGAATCGAATACGGTATGTCAACATATTTATACGCCTCCAAAACTGCGGGCATTGTTATCTCAACCGAGTCTCCCGTCTGGCTTGCAAGCGTCAGCAACTCTGCATAACAAACGTTATAGGCAGCCGCGAAGTATAGAAAAACGATATATCTTGTCATAATCAATCCAAAAGTTTATATTAATCAGTTATTCAGCCAATCCCACGCGAAAATGGTAAAATCAACGTAGTTGATCAGGCAATCACCATTCAAATCACCCGGCGGGGAGTAACAACCGGCGGTGGCAACTGTATACTGTCCATCAAAAACTACCGACAAACTGCCGTAACCGCCATAGCCGATTATTTTGCCTGAATTGATATAACTATTCACAGTTGAAACAACATTTCCGCCGATCTTCAAAACGCCCTGACCTATATCGATCAAACCGCCGTCATTAACCGTTAGACTGCCGAGCATCATCACACCACCGTCAAGGTTGACCTGTGCAGTTGAACCGGCTGTCTTAGAAAGCTCAAAAGTACCACTTACATTAAATTCACCGCCGGTCATATTGATTGCTGCTGTAGAAACACCGAAGAGGCCTGTGCCGCCGCTGGAAGCAGACAGTACGCCCCCGGAAACATTAACCGTGGCACTACCTCCATCATGGTGCGCAACATACAGACTACTACTGCTGACACTACCGCTCAGGATATTGAGAATCGCCGTACTGCCGCCATCTGCCATCCGCAAAGTATTGCCGACTGAAACTGTACCCCCATCAACCGTAAGTATAGATGTCCCCGTTTCGAATCCCATAAATACGTGCATACCACTTGGCGTTGAGATCTGACCACCGGTCATATTAACAGTGCAATCACCCTTTGTACCAAGATACATATGAGTATCTGACGATATGGAACCATCCATCATGTTGCAATCAAATGCGGCATCAGAATCTCCAGTTGCAAACTGGAGGTATCCGGGCGTATAAATGCTTCCGCCGGTCATATTCATATGAAGGGTTCCGAAAAACCCTGCATAAATTCTAGAATTTACTGTAATAACCGCACCTGGCTCCACATTCAGGGTACCTTCACCAAAGTAGCCGGCTCTCCAGTCGGAGCCGGCAACCGTCAGCTCGTCACGAATCGTAAGTGTCGTATGCCCTGCTGCTCGGCCTGGTCCCCTCAGGAGACCAACTGTTGGCCGGCATCCAGTGTCAATGATTAATGTACCATCCCCTTGAACAGACGCTTCATCGTCAGCACCCGGGATATCGTTATCCCAACTAGCTGCATCACACCAGTCATGCGCATCTCCGGTACCAATAAAATTAGTCCTGACAGCTAAACAAGGCACCACAGCTGTAAACAAAACCAATAACAGAAAACCATTTATTAATTTTTTACTAATCATAACAAACCAGCTGTTCATACTTCGTTCCTGTTGCGAAAATAATTTCATGTAAAATTATTACTCGTAAACCAGTTTTTAGCAGATAATACAAACCTTACCGGGACTTTCAGGTTCAACTATTGCTTGAATAGTCTTCATAGGGATAGTCCTGATAAACCTGCCCGCCGCTGTCATCATAAGAATTAATTTTAATTGAGTTTTTGTTATCTCGCCACACGCGACCAGCTATAAACGAGCTTCTGCTTAATTTCAGAGGTTCCCAAGATTTTCAGTTACCTGAAATATCCGTGTCTACTGTTTCACTCTATTCTGCCGTTCACTAAATCCGCATTTTGGGCACTTGTCGGGATATGCGTTTTTAAGTTGACCGTAAAAAAATATTGTTCCGCATTTTGGACACTTTATCGCGCGATCAAGAGAAGCCTGACCGCATTCTTTGCACTTCGCCACTTTTGCACCCGTGGGATTTTCGGGAGGTGCTTTTGTCTGCTGCAGATAATCCTGTAAGCTCATTTGGTACTCTGCATCGCAATTTTGGTTCCTGCATTTCACCCAAATCATCTCATCGACAGAAATAGATTCAATTCCATAATCACTATTATTGCTGCGCGTAAACCAGAATATAGACCCCGCGAGCAGTAAACAAATAATTACAAATACAATTATTTTTTTGACATCCATATATTACCCTTTAAAAATCTTTAAATCCCCTCATCCATTCAGGCCAGTCTCCACGAGTAACACCGCCGGCTTGCGTCCACGGTCCGTTTGTATTGTATCCTTGATGCCACTTCAATGTCCAGAGCTCTTTGAGCCCCACCATTCTTAACGAACCGTCAAGGAATACCGCACCAATCTTGCCGGAATGGCGGTCAAGTGTAAACAATCTCATTTCATCCTGACCGGTCTTTCGGCCTTCCTGGACATAGTCCGGAGGCATATCTATACATTGGGGCATTCCAAATATCCACCAGCAATCAAGTATAAAAGGTATTCTGTTTGCACATGAAACAGTTTTCTTCTTCCAGAAATAGTCATTAGGTCGGCTTCCAAATATTTTAGGGGTATCACCTGGATTCGTACAATAGCCATTTGAGCCGTAGCTTCCACTGTCGCCTTCGGCAGCCCAGCCTCTATCCTGATTGTAAGGTCCCCAGCTGGAATGGCCAGGCATGTTTCCCGTTGGATTTCCCTGTTCATCGTACATGAATCTATTACCCGCTTCAGGGCAGAAAATTATACCTGTATCTTTATGATAAGGACGATAAGCAGCAAACCAGAGATTGTCTCGAATTGTGCGTGAGGCAGTCCTTTCACCACCATATCCGGGATGCAGAGAATCATTATAATCGTTTGCATACATATGCGCCATAATGCCCCACTGTTTAAGATTTGTCAGACAAATAACTTCCCTTGCTTTTTTTCTGGCTTTTCCCAGAGAGGGCAAAAGTATAGACATAAGCAAAGCAATTATTGAAATCACCACTAATAACTCAATAAGAGTAAATCCACTTTTATTTCTCTTAAACATGATCATTTTCCTTTATAGAACTGTTATTAAAAACTGCCTGAATAACTCAAACCAGAACAGCGAAACCTAATTATAAAAAACAAAATGAAGCAGAGGCTGATTCTTAGTGAGAAATCAATCAGCCCCTGCTTAAAATATCTATCCATTATGGCCAAAGGATTGTATCTAACCAATTCTCTGTCATAATTGTAAAATCATCAATTCCGACTGTTCCGTCCTCATTGATATCCGAAACTGTCGGCAGGATCGGCTGTTCGACAGATGCCTGTTCACTTAGGGCAATTATCTCTGCCTGACTGAGGGCGCGGGCATAACAGCAGAATTCATCAATCAATCCAATGAAGCCCCTGTTGCCTGCCGCGGTATTGGCGATAACAAAGCCTGTCATAGGATTCAGCGGATGTTCAACCTCGGTTTTGGCGATCAGTTCACCGTCAATATAAATGCCCTGAAAACCGGAAGCAGAATCTTTAACAAGTGCGCAATGAAGCCACTGCGAGTCATAAGCAGGAATATTAAAGAATCTGGTAGTGTTTTCAGACTCACTTGCCGAAGTGTACGATGTCTGGAACAAAGACGCTCCCGCAATGGCATTAGACTTCCATGCAAGAGAAGCCCAAGCACTGTAATAAGGGGTGCCGGGGGCGTCAAATATCCTTGTTAGACCAGGCATCGATTCCGGTTTGAGCCACACGGAAATCGTGATCGCCTCACTTAGAGATGAATATGAACTTGACGGCACGGTAACTATAACACTGCCGTCGCAAGACAATGCGCCGCTGTCGTCGTAACCGCCGGAAGTAACAAAAGCCGGCGTATTGAGCGGAGCCCTGTCGTTGCCGTCAATCTCATCTGTTGCCCAGTACCCGGAACCATCGTCAAATTTGTAGTAGAAGACAAGCCCGTCGTCGCTGACTTCGGCGGCTGCGTCAATCGTCTCTTCAACAAGCCCCCAATCGGCGGCAAGCATGGTGAAGTCATAAAGATCAACAACGCCACTGAGGTCAAGATCGCCGGATTGCAGGCTTGCGAAATCGAAGCTCTTCTGAAGCCAAAGCGTTATCAGATCGATATTGACGCTGCCCGAACCGGCGGAACCGTCGATGCCGAACGCTATCTTGGCGATATTGTTCAGATCAAGAGTTTCGTCGTCGAAATCGGATATCCTTATCGGCCAAAACGTCCATGACCTCCAATAATCAACCGTTGCCGAATCGCTATTTGGAACATCGATCCTGGATTCGTAACCGGTATGATCTATAAGCTTGGCATAGAATTGGCCTGGCGTATTGTTTTTGTCGGCGTGGATATAAAGCGTCATCGACTTCACGTCCGCTACAACGAAGTCTTTTGGAGAGTCAAACTCAAACACTGTCTCCGATGCCGTATTGTATGCAATTGACATTGACTTTGGCGTATTATATACGCCAATAATATAATCATCGTCAAGGGTAACATCGCCGTCCCAGACCAGTTGCAACTCACTGTCGGACGCATAGCCTTCAAAATCGTCAAGGACAAAATAGTCCTCTGTCGCGAGGGTCCACACGTATCCGGTAGAAATGACCTGATCGGAACCGTCAATCTCATCTACTCTCCAGTAATAGGCGCTTGCAGGCTGAAGGATTTGTTCAAGTGTATAACTTGCGTCGGTTACTTCACCTTTATAAATGCCTGACGTGGAAGTATCCGCATCGGCAACAAGCTGCTGGTCATCACCAAAATATACTTGATGTTTCACAGCGCCTTCACCGGCAGTCCACGATAGCGACAACCCGCTCAATTCAAACAAACCTACCGATGACGGGGACGGAGTATTTGCATAAAGCATAAGAGTCGGATCTGCAATAACTACTGTATGGGTACCATCATAATTGACCATAACATTGCGAACATCACCATAACCGGTTATTTTACCGGCGGCGATATAAGTCTGCACCGCAACGGTAGCATTGCCAGCGACTTTAAGCACACCCTGTTCTATATCGATCAAACCGCCGTTACCTATCGTAAGGCCGCCAAGCGTCATAACTCCACCGTCAAGATTGATTTGAGTGCTTGTGTCTGCCGTAACGTTTACGGCAAATGTGTTGGTTACGTTAAACTCACCGCCTGACATATTGATAACATTATTCGACGCTCCATATTTGCCGGTACTGGCTAAAATGCCTGATACTGTACCGCCAGATATATTAACGGTTGCATTACCGTTTACATGATGGCCTATTAGGAGTTCGTTCCCTACACTAAAGCTGCCTGAATCAACATTTAAGATTGCCGCAGCACCGGTATCGCCCATTCGCAATGACCCGCCGATATTCACCACACCGCCGTCGACCGTCAGTTCGCTTGTACCGGTGGTAAATCCCATATACAGATGTATACCGACAGGCGTAGTCATCTGGCCGCCTGTCATATTCACAGTACAATCGCCCTTTGTGCCTAAATAAATATGGTTACCCGCGGAAATGCTGCCGCCGCTCATATCCATATTGACGGATGTTGCGGCACCATCTCCTGCAAACTGAAAATATCCCGGAGTATATATACTGCCGCCGCTCATATTTACATTAAGTTTGCCTATCAGGCTACCCGAAATACCGGTAGCGAAATATATTCGTGGCGTTACATTTATCACCGCTCCCGGCTCAACGTTCAATGTGCCCTCGCCGAAGTATGCCGCTCTCCAGCCCGATGTGCCGCTTACGTCAAGCGGCCCTCTAACCGTAAGCGTGGTATGCCCGGCACCTCTTCCCGGCCCTACAAGATAAGCGCAAAGCCCGTTAGGGTCAACGATACAGGTGCCGCTGCCCTCGACCGATGCCTCATCGTCAGCGGTAGGCACTCCCGCACTCCAACTGGCAGGGTCGCCCCACAAATGATCTGTACCCGTACCAATGAAATTAGTCCTGACAGCAAAACAAGACGCCGCGCCTGTAAACAAAACCAATAACAGAAAACCATTTATTAATTTTTTACTACTCATAAAAAAAACCTAACCTTTCTCTGAAAAACTTTAAACTGTAATCCGGATAACACACCCGAAATCAAATTCAATATTTCTTTAATCATTTCTCACGGCTCTATATCTACCAAACACCCATAAAGTGCATATAAATCATTATTAATATAATTACGTTTTCAAGCCGGCAACAGTTTCGCCCAAGGCAATATCACAGTCCAGTTTAACCACCTGCCGGGGCATATTATAACCAGAATGATCCATCAGCAACATTTTCAATGCCATGACACCCATTTCAACGCTTCGAACCTTGACGCTGGTAAGTCTGATTGAACTTTCCATCGAACTCGAATCAAAACCTGTAATCGAAACATCTCGCGGAACTGAAAAACCGCGGCGAGTGAGTCCAGTGTACAGCTCATGCCCTGCCAGGTCGCTGGGACACATCCACGCAGTTACCCCTGCTCTAATTTGTGAAGCAACGTAATCAAAATGTTTTTCCCAATCCAATCCGCCTTTTTCCGGGTAGTCCTGCTCTACTTCTACAATTGATTGCGAATTCACTGCCAGACCCAGGCGGCAAAGCGATTCAGTATATGCAGCAAATCTTCTGCGGGACCAACTAATCGCTCCGTTATGTCCGAAGAAACCAATGTTTCGATGGCCGGCTTCATACAGCATGTCCATCAATTTCCCAATCGCGCTTGACGAATCAACCCCAACGTATCCAACTGCCGGGTCGTCATACTGGTGCATAATAGAAACACAGGGAAACAGTTTTGACAGGTAATTTACAATCTCTTCAGGCCAGTGATGAATCAGAACCAGCCCTTTGACTGCGTTATTTCTGATGACCCAGGGTTGATGTGACCTCTCAATAATATATTTACACTCGTTTTTACTGGCATAATGAGACACCAATGACATGTTTCGGGCAACAGCTTCTTTCGATAATCCTTCAAAATACCCCCCCCTTGAAGCCGGATACGTACTTTTATTGACAAGCACACCAATAAATCCGCACTCAGTGTTTGCCAAATCACCAATGCCGTTTTTTGTTTTCCGATCATACCCAATTTCCCGGGCGGCCATCTGGACTTTTCTGACGGTTTCTTCACCGATATCTGACATGCCCCGAAGGGCCTTGGAGACTGTTGCAACTGAAACGTTGAGTCGTTCGGCTACAAGCGTTTGGTTGACTTTCCGTGGTTTTTTGCTACATGTCGTTGCTTCCATGGAGTTAAATTTACATATCCTTACTTAATTACGCAAGCATTTTTTTAGAAATTTAAGAAAAAAAACGTAAATTATTTAATTTTTTTGTTAATTTTCTTAAAAAATGAAAAAAAACTCATTTTTTTAATATAAAATTTGACAATGCCCAGAAAACCCGCTATTTTTAAAAAAGCACATTTACTTAAATTTTCGCAGAACTACTTAAAATAAGATTTAAAAGATGCAATTTAACAGACAACAGTACCTTGACCTTATGAGTGGCCATGATTGCAGTCGTCAGATGTTTGTAGAACTTTTCGGCCCACTTATAGGTCTGGAAGAGGAGTGGGCCGCCCAAGGTGCAACACAGGACGAGTTGGACATGATCGCTTTTGATTGGGATTATGTAGATTTTATCGACTGTGGAGCCAATGCGTTCTTTTTAGGAAAAGTCACAGAGCCCAAAATCCTCGAAGAAAACGATAACTCTATTATAGCAGTTGATTCTCTGGGGCGAAAAACGAAACTATGCAAAGGCAGTTCCACCCTGCCGCTGCCGCTGGACTGGCCCGTCAAAGATATGCAAAGCTGGGAAAAGATCAAACCTCTTTTCAAGTATTCCGATGCGAGGATCGATGAAAAAAGTATTCTTCACGCAAAAAAACGGCAGCAGGAGGACGGATATATCGTCACCGCCAACATATTCGGAGCATTTGATACCATCCGGATGCTCATGGGCGATGAAAACGCCTGCATTGTCTATTATACCGATCCGGATCTTGCCCTTAATATTCTGAACACGATCACTGAAATGACCCTGAAAGTTTTTGAGCAGACTCTCAAAAAAATCCACGTGGACCAATTGATGACTCATGAGGATATGGCAGGAAAATCCGGCCCTTTAGTCGGGCCCAAACAAATCGAAGAATTTTACAAACCCTACTACCATAAAGTCTGGGATTTATTTGAGTCCCATGGAACCCCTATATTCCAGATGGATAGCGACGGCAATATCGAAAATATTATTGATGTTTTAATGGAATGCGGGATCAATTCGGTTTATCCTGTAGAACCGGCCGCAGGAATGGATATTGTTAAACTCCGCAAAAAATACGGCAATCAACTGATGATGTTCGGTGGGATCGATAAACATGTCCTTCGCGGAACCAAGGAAGACATTCGCAGGGAACTGGAGTACAAAATGCAGCCAATCATGCAGCAAGGCGGCATGGTCTTTGGCCTTGATCATCGGATACCAAACGGCACCCCGCTGGAAAACTACAGGTATTATGTTGATCTCGGGCGTGAACTGCTCGGGATTGAACCCAGAACGAAAAATCAGAAGGGTTGGCAACGAATGGCCTTCTGCGGCGAGTCTATCACATGATGTCATTTTGGAATCGCGAATGAAACAAATTAAAACACAATTAGCACTTATGATAATCCTGGTCATTCTGGCTTCGGTTTTTTTTCATTTTAACTATTCAAAAGACAGTTCTGCCACGAAAATCCTGCGAATTGCACATCCGCTCAGTGACACACATCCTCTACAAAAGTCACTCGAATATTTTGCCCGGATTGTCGAACAAAACTCTCAGCATGAACTGACCGTCGAGATTTATCCCAATGGTCAACTTGGCTCAGACTACCAAACCATTGAACAACTCCAATATGGAATTATCCCAATGACCATTGTCTCATGCGGCCCGCTTGAAAGCTTTATCCCCCAGATGCAGATTTTTGGAGTTCCCTACCTGTTTCGAAGCAGAGAACACATGTTTAAAGCCCTAAGTGGACCGGTAGGCAGGGAACTCCTGGAAACGGGTCTGGAACGAGGGCTCAAAGGCCTGTGTTTTTTTGATGCCGGCGCGAGAAGCTTTTATACGTCTAAAACCCCTATTCGGTCTATTGATGACCTGGATGGATTAAAGATCCGGGTCATGAAAACCAGCATGTCCATTAAATCGGTGCAGGCCATGGGGGGCTCACCCGCTCCCATTGATTACGGTGAACTCTATACGGCCCTTCAACAGGGTGTTGTGGACGGAGCGGAAAACAACCCTCCCAGCTTTTACACATCCATGCATTATGAAATCTGCAAGTATTACACTCTTGATGAACACTTTCGTATCCCAGACATTTTACTAATAAGTAAACTGCGATGGAACCGTCTTTCGCAAGAAGAGCAAAAAATCATTGCAGACGCTGCACAGCAATGTTCGGCTTATCAGCAAAAAGTATGGGCCGAGTTTGAAGAATTTTCGATGGAAAAACTGAAATCCAGCGGAGTGGAGATCATATCGGTCAACAAAATGCCATTTGTGCAGCGTGTACAACCAATATGGAACCAGTTTACAGGGACGGAGATCGGAACATGGGTTCATCGTATTCAGGAGATTCAATGATGGAACTGCTTAAGTCTCTAAAGAAAATGCTGGATTTGACATTGGATATTGTTTGCGGACTGTTAATGGCAATGTTATTGGTTGTTGTACTCTGGCAGGTCGCAAGTCGATACGCCATTAAAACCCCCAGCCCCTGGACCGAAGAACTTGCGGGTTTCTTAATGATCTGGCTTTCATTGATTGGCGCTTGTGCCGCTTTTCGAAGGCATGCTCATTTGGGCATCGATTTTCTGACGGCAAAATTTGATAGCAGCCGCAAACAGTTCCTGTTAAAATCCATTGCCGCTTTATGTTGCGCATTATTCAGTCTCCTTGTATTATTGGCAGGCGGAACGGAGCTTGTCTGGAAAACATTTCTCACCAATCAGACTTCGGCGACCCTCGGCATCAAAACCGGATATGTCTACCTGGCAGTACCAATCAGCGGTTTTTGCATAACAATCTACAGTTTACAGGACATGTTTACCTTTACAGCAAAATATAGTGAACACTTAAAAACAATAAGGGCAGGACAATGACTCCGAGTATTTGGGTTATGATCATCTCGTTCGTGATACTTTTGTTACTCGAAGTGCCAATCGCATTTTGTCTTGGTCTCTCAACAATTCTGGCTATTTTTGCGATTGGTGACATTCCGGCATTTTTGATTGCTGCTCAGCGTATTGTAAGCGGAACCAACAGCTTTACGCTGATGGCCATACCGTTTTTTATTCTCGCCGGACTTCTGATGGGACATGGCGGCATTGCCAAACGTCTGATTGATTTTGCAAGTATCTTTGTTGCGCGTCTGCCAGGGGGTCTGTCATTTGTCAATATTATTACCTGCATGCTGTTCGGCTCAATCTCCGGCAGTTCCGCGGCTTCCGTCTCTTCGGTCGGCAGCTTTATGATTCCAGCCATGAACAAGATGGGCTACCATCGGGACTTTAATACAGCAGTCACGGTGACCGCCGCCACAACAGGACTGCTGATCCCGCCAAGTAATGCGATGATTGTCTATTCATTAGCCACAGGAGGCGGTGTTTCGATTGCTGCGATGTTTATTGCCGGAATCATCCCGGGCATATTGGTTGGCCTGGGCCTGATGTCTGTCGCAGGTGTCATCTCAATTCGCCAGGGATACGGAAAAGGAGAAAAATATTCAGCCAAAGAAGCAGTTGTTAAATTCTTCGCCGCCATTCCCGCCCTGCTGTTAGTCATCATTATTTTAGGGGGCATCCTCTCGGGCATTTTCACCCCAACAGAGGCTTCTGCCATTGCCGTTGTTTACGCGTTGTTTCTTTCGGTTTTTGTTTACCGGCAGGTCAAATTCTCCGACTTACCGGCCATCTTGCTCAAATGCGCCATCACAACTTCTATTGTGATGCTTTTGGTAGGCACCTCTATGGCGGCAAGCTGGGTATTGTCTTACGAAAATATTCCACAGAAAATCAGCGCTGCCATGATCGGTTTAAGTAACAATAAGTATGTTCTCTTGTTTGTAATTAACCTTATTCTACTGGCAATCGGAACGGTAATGGACATGACCCCTGCAATTCTTATTTTTACACCTATCTTTCTTCCGGTGGTTAAGAGTTTTGGAATGGACCCTGTTCATTTCGGCATCATTATGGTCATGAATCTCAGTCTCGGCCTTTGCACCCCGCCGGTCGGAACCTCTCTGTTTATCGGCTGCGGCATTGCCGGTACAACGGTGAGTAACATTACTAAGCATCTGATACCATTTTTTCTGATTATGATTTTGGTACTTTTAATTTGTTCATATTTACCGGCGATTTCGATGTGGCTGCCAAATCTTATGGGGTTATAAATTGACGAGAACTGTTCTAAGAGGAAATCTATGACAAACAGCCAATGGGTACAATCTATAATTAACGGAGAACAAACCGCTCCGAGAGCACAATACTGGATGTCATTTTTCAATGCCGATACGGCTCGCAGTATCGCCCCGCGAGAATATCATTTTGAAGGTATGAGCTTATACGAAGTCGGCAGCGAGTTCGACATGACAGGAATGAGTCATAAAGACCTTGATAAATTGATTGCTTTCAATGAATACACAGACCGCATCTTCGCCTGCCTGGGTAAAGGTGCCGCCATCATGTTTGGACACGGCGGCCCGGGAGAATTTTTCTGCAAAAGCATTGAAAAAGGCGACAATCATGTGATTGTTCAGTATGAAACCGGCGTCAAAAGCAAGGTCCAGTTTGATCCGCATTTCTACCATACGTTTGATCATCCGGTAAAAACAATGGATCACCTGCAAAAGCTCATACTTCCTGACCCTCATGATCCAAAGCGTTACGCAGGACTGGCTGATAATGCAGGATATCTCAAATCAAAAGGACAATATGTCGTCGGATCCCTTAACGGTTTTTTCTCAGGAATCCATTATTTTCTCATGGACTATCAGGATACTTTAATATCCCTGATAACAGAACCGGAATTGATACAGGCCGCTGTTGATAAAATCGGTCAGTGGAATTTAGCTGCTGCGGAGAACATGATTAAGGCCGGCGTTGACGGCCTGGCTATTTGTGATGATCTTGGCTCAAAACAAAATCTTCTGATGCCCCCTCAACTATACCGGAAGTTTTTCAAGCCATGGCACAAAAAACTGTGCGACCTGGCCCACTCACGCTCAGCAACGGTTCACTTGCATTCCCACGGTGCGATCCATGAACTGCTCGATGATCTGGTCGATTGCGGCTTTGATTTTATCAATCCTTTTGACCCTGAAGAAGGATATGATATTGAAAACATCCTGAAAAACTATTCAGACAAATTCGTCGTTGTCGGGGGTTTCCCCGGCAGCTTTTGGTACTGGCCTTTGCAACAGCAAGACGAATATCTGAATCAAATGGCCGCACTCGGCAAAAAATATCCCCGTTTTATCTTTATGGATTCCAGCGGCATACCCAATGACATAACCGCAGAAAAGTATCTTAAAATTACAGAAATGTCAAAAATTGCAAGAAACGTTAAATGAAAGAACATCATCACATAGGTACCTCATTGCAGAGAGATGATCATATAGGCTCCTCACATAAATTTGTATGAGGAACCCAAATTTTATTATTTTATTGAGGTTAAAAAAATGAACTCTAACAAATTGCAATTAAAAGTTGAATCCACCAAGACTTTACTCCTTTTCATTTTATTATTCTTGGTTACTACTGTAACACAAGGCTCACAAATATTATTTGAATCCGATTTCAATAATATTGATGGCTGGAATCAGGAATACGGCGGACAATGGCAGATCGAGAAGGGTATTTGTCAAGGCAGGACCCGTTCTCTATGGGCAGGTAACAAGAATTGGAAAGACTACCGTTTCTCCTGTAAAGCACGTTGCGTGGAAGACGGCGACGAAGGGCAAATCTGGCTCTCCATTCGCTATAACGACGAATGGAATCGATACGCTATTGCCATCCGGGGTGGTCTGCTGAACGAGGTAGCGCTGTTCAGATATCGTGACGCTGCTCCTCCGACGCCGCGTGTGCAATGCCCACTTAATATTCCGCTGGGCTTCGAGTTTCAAGCAAAAACGTGGTATGATGTCAAATTCGAAGTCGCCGGCCCCCGCATCAAGATATGGATAGGCGACGTTGAAAAACCGCAAATCAATTATATTGATCGCGAGCCCATCTTAAATGGAGCCATTGCACTGGGCGGCAATTACCATACTTGTGAATTTGGCGATGTCGTCGTGCGAAAGATTGAGGCCGAGTCTCCCCTTCTTTCCGATAGTATCCAATTTACTGACTCTGCAATCAAATACAACTTCGGCCCCTCCAATACCAAGATAAATGGATTTATTAATTCTGATGGTTCGGTATATAATAAAAGCCTCGGCTATGGCTGGAACAAAGATATGCGATCCGCTGTCAGAAAAAGAAATCGTTCCGGCACAGAGGAACTTGATACACTGATAACTGTAGCTCATACCACACCAGATGCCACATTCACGATTGACACTCCCAACGGAAACTACTGTGTTACCGCTATCGGGCATGATCCACAATATAGAACCTATTTGAAAATCTTCGCGAATGACACCCGACTTGCAGATATCCCTTTAAAAAAAGGTGAGCCCTTATTCGCCGCCGATAAAGTTCATGTTAGTAACGGCAAGATTGAATTGAAGCTTGTCAGAGCTAAAAGTGAACCGGGAATGTCTTTGGCATATGTTGTCATTGAGCCTTGGAAAGACGTGATAGAGCGAGAATCTCAAAGAATAAAACCTGTCACAATTCAAAACGATTCATTCATTGTCAATGAAAATTTAAGAATGGCCCAGCGACAGCAATATAGACCGATTGAACTCGAAAACATCAATGACCAGGGCCGAACGGAGATTTCGTTAGACGGCAACTGGATTTTTATGCCGGCTCAATACCTGGACAACACAGCAAAACCTCAATCGCCGAACTATTCCGATGAAAACTGGCATATTATTGATGTGCCGAATTTCTGGAATCAGATCGCATGGTGGACTATGGAAGTCGCCGGCTATGGGCTTCGTGGTCAGGCTATGGCCTACCGGTATGACGAGGTGCGCCGTACGGAGAAATACACCTTTGATTATCGCCAGACCGATTCTGCATGGTACCGCCAATGGGTCACAGTTTCAGAGACCGCCGAGGGGCGACATCTGATCCTCAACTTCCAAGCTTCGGCTTCAATTACGCAAGTCTATGTAAACGGCAAGTTTGTCGGGAACCATATCGGCATGTTTACGCCCTTTGAATTTGATATTACCGATCATGTCGAGTACGGCAAACCCAATCTGATTGCCGTGCAAGTCTCCAGCGGTGCGATTCCGGAAGCTGATGCCGACAAGATCGCTGACGTAGCGGTTACCATGGTCATTACTGATGAGATGCTCAATTCGCTGCCCAAGGCAATTTACCGTGCCCAAACGACCAGCTTGGATTATACCGAGCACAAGAAGCTTGATCGCCCCTCCGGCCTCTGGCAGCCAGTCTCGCTGATTGTGACCGGTGCAGCAAAAATTGACAATGTGTTCTTCAAACCTGAACTGGATGGCGCGAATATTGATGTTACCCTGAGCAACGCTTCGGACACGCAATTCGACGGCATTTTGAACGTTGACGTGGCAAATGCCACCGCATCCAGCAAGGTGTCGCTCAACCCCGGTCAATCACGGACTGTTATGCTGCATGTAGATGTCGAAAATCCAAAACTCTGGACGCCGGAAACGCCAAATCTGTATAAGCTTAAAGTTAATTTAGGAAATAATAACAAACAACTTGATGATTATTCCTGCAACGTTGGCTTTCGAACTTTCAAGGTTAAAAACGGTCGCTATATTCTCAATGGTCGTAAACGCTGGCTTGGCGGGGCCAATATGCCGCCGCACGGGTTAAGACCCAATGACGAAAAACTAGCTAATACGTTCATGAAGTTGATGCACGATGGCAATCAGATGATAACACGTGCCGTATGCAGTCCCTTTACACCCGTCTGGGCTGATGCCGCTGATAAACAGGGCGTTGCTGTCAGTCTTGAGGGTACCTGGCCCTGGATGGCCATACATGATCGCCCCATGCCCGAAGGTATTTTGATGGAAGCATGGCAAAATGAAATGATTGACCTTGTCAAACAATTGCGTAACCACCCCAGTATAATCATGTGGACAATCGCCAATGAATTGAACTATCACCCCGGACATTACAAGGACGATAAGAACCCGGAGCAGGCTTATCTTAAAAAAATGAAAATTCTGTCTGATTTAGTCAAGAAAATCAGGCTGCTTGACCCAACACGCCCGATATGTCTCTGGTCAAACTATCGACGGGAAAAAGATCTTTATGAGCATCTTCTAAAGCCCAACAATATTGATGATGGCGACATCACCGATCCGCACTCCTATCTTGGCTGGTACCAAACGTCTGTTTTTCAGGATCATAATTATAATGGAAACTACCTTCCGAAGTATGCAGGTCAGGCCATTACGTCCCAAGAGGCATCCACAGGATACCCCAACAATGACAACGGCTCATCGGAACGGATCTATATACAGCTATATACACCCCAAACATGGATCGGCGATGAGTCTTACGAGCATCGGGACCCATCCGTATTTCTCAACTATAATGCATTCATGTCTAAAGAATGGATGGAAGATGTACGCAGAACAAGACGGACCGCCGGCTGGACGGCCTTCAGCAACGTGTGCTGGTTTAAATACGCAAGCTTTGCTGATCATATTCAACCGTATATAACCTACTATGAGATGAAGAAAGCGCTTCAGCCGGTACTCATCACACTTGATCAGCGAGATCGACACTATTATCAGGGAGACAACTCATCTGGTAAAATCATCGTTGTCAATGATGATATCAATGGAAATAACCTCAAAAACCTCGAGTGTACTATTGACCTGATAAGTGCTGACAATAAAAACATCTTGAGCCGAACCATTACGATTAACGATTGCCCCTATTACGGGAAGACCGCCAACGAATTCAGTCTTACAATCCCCGACGACATCACGGACTCGCGCGAGAACTTTAAGCTTCAGTTAACGCTTAAATCGCACGGTACACAACTCAGTCAAAATGACTATTCCCTGCTGATCGCTTCAAAAATGTGGGCATTTAACAAAACTGAAGCCAAAAACATCGGCATCTTAGAAGCTAATGGCGCCGTCAAAAGCTGCCTGCAGAAACTTGGTGCGGAAAGCATCACCATCGATGAGATTGGGAGCCAAAAAGCTGTTGTTTGGGCCAATGAAAAAGTTAATCAAACTGTATCCAATAAGCTTATGCATTTCGTGGAAAATGGCGGCACAATAATTCTGCTTGAAACCGGAAATGCAAATGCTATCCTACCAGATGGCATCGTTAAAGAAATCTACAAGTACAATGTAGAATTTGCCAACATCGAACTGCCGGGCCACATTCTTTTCAGTGGATTTAACTCTCAAGATTTAGGGTGGTTCAACGGTTCCGGTACATCACCGTATGCTGCTTGTTCAAGTTATGTCCTTTGTGAAAATGCCCCTTGTACAAAACTGACCGAGCATGTACCACCGCACGGTTACGGATGGGAAGGCCCGGTTACCTGTCCACTTTTCATCGTCAATCATGGTAAAGGCAGCATCCTTGTAAGTGAAATCAGAACTTCGGCCTGTGATACCGACCCAATAGCCGGAAAAATCTTAGGTAATATTATTAATTGGACGAATAAACAGTAAAAATCAGGAGATTAAGAAAATGAATATCCGCTATTTCGTATTAAGTCTGATCGTTACATCCATCTCAGCATTTGCCGGCAATTCAACTGTATCTATACAATTAAGTGAAAATCCCGACCCGGTGCAAGAGATGGCAGCAAAAAAATTAGCTCATTATCTTGGACAAATGTACCCTGATAATGATTTTTCTGTAAATTCCAAAATACCAGAGACATCCTATACTGTCCTGATAGGTACAGCTTCTTCATTTCCGGCATATACCAAACACATAGATACTGAGTTTCTTGGCAAGCCGGGCAGTTTCATCGTCAAAAAGATCGGAAAGCAAGAATCACTAATCATCGGATCTGACAGCAGGGCGACCCTGCACGGAGTATACACCCTCTTGGAACACCTCGGCGCCGGATTTTACCTTTCATACGAAGTGGTTCCCAGGAAGAAAACGGACTTCAGTTTTGAAGAATGGAAGCTCAAAGATGCACCTTTGGCACCCACACGCATCGTATTCAACTGGCACAACTTCCTTAGCGGTTGCTCCGGATGGAACTTCAGCGATTGGAAAGCATGGGTCGATAATGCTGCTAGTATGCGATACACAGATATAATGGTGCATGCCTATAAGAACAATCCCATGTTTACTTTCACGCATAATGGAGTCTCCCGCCCCGCCGGTCACCTTGCAACCAGTTCCAAAGGGCGGGACTGGAGCACGATGCACCTGAACGACGTCCGCAGAATTCCGGGCGGCAACGCCTTTTTTGAGCAGGCGACCTTTGGCTCCGAAGCTGCCCTCGTTCCCGATGAAAAACGGGTTCAAACCGCTCAGGACTTAATGAACAAGGTGTTCGACGAGGCAAAAGCAATAGGCATGGGAATCAATTTCGCCATTGATGTCGATACAGGAGACCCTGCCGCTATTCTAGACACACTGCCTGATGAAGCAAAATTTACAGCAGGTACTACTTTAGTTAATCCGGACACTCCGGCAGGATATGCGTACTATCGAAGCATGTTAAAATCACTGCTGCAGACATACCCTCAAATAACCAATGTCTGGGTATGGCATCGATGGAAATTGACTACCCCTTGGACAACACTGCCCCCTGAAGATTTTCCCAATGACACATGGCGAACTGAATTCGGGAAAATCGTCGAAAAATATCCTCATCTTAAGGATGACCCTTACGCCAGTGGTCAATACGCAATATCCCATATTGTGCGAGCTTTCCGCAAGGCGATGGATGAGCTGGGATTTGTCGATGTGAAGCTGGGAGTTGGGACATGGCGGTTCCCTCACCTGAAAGCTGCCGACGTTTTCATGCCGGACGGCGTGACATTCATGGCTCTGGATTACGGCCGCGAATTCGGCTCGGACTCTCTTCGCAAGCTGTTGTCTGAGCTTAAACACCCGTTCATTCCAATTGTATGGGCACATCATGATGACGGGGCGTATCTCGGCCGTCCCTATACGCCCTTTCCCGATTTTTGCAGCGAACTTGAACGCCAAAAGACGGATGGGTTTGGGGTTATCCATTGGACAATGAGGCCGCTGGATATGTTCTTCAAAAGCCTCTCTGAGCAAGTATGGCTAAACACAAAAGATCAACCGCTCCAAGAAACGTGTAATAATATGGCTCAACGAATCTTCGGAAACAGTGACGACTTGGGTGGCTATCTTTATCAATGGGTCACAAAGGGGCCGATTTTCGGCCGTGAAACTCTGGACTATTTTATGTGGGAGCCATTCGATAATATGGAAGTGTTATTATCCAATTCCCAGAAACGACTTGACATCCTTAAGTCGATAGATAAATTAAATATGACTGCTCAGCAAAAAGCTCATTTGGACTATTTTAAAGATTTTGAGTCCTTCTGCATGGAATTTATTCGCAATCAAAATATGCTCTGGAAAGCCAAAAAACAGATTAGTACCAAGATGGGTGATTTGCAAAGTTATCGCAAAATAGTTTCTCATCTAAAACCTGAATCAGTTATTCAAACGTATGTCAAGGCAATCAGCAACGGTGATACCACTCAAAGTGAAAAAGGCCTAGCTGTAACATTAAGTACACAATGGCTGCCGTATTTTATCGAACAGCGTCAACTTGCAGGTTCAGAACCAATCCGAATCAATTTCTCTCCAACACAGCATGAAGATTTAGCAGCTATGCCGGGGAAAAGAACTTTCTTTATAGATAAGGACGGCAATTATTGGCGCGCGTTGGGGGAACGGGAAACACAGATTCCGGTATTTTCAAATCCTGTAAACAAAACCGGCATTTCAGCAATAGATGAAATCGCCAGAACAGGAATTAAAATCAGTAAAACCTTTAATTTGAAAATTAAAAATCTTCTTGATGGACCACAGTCCGATGGTCAATTTCATGACGGACATATATCACCCGGAAAATATCGCCTGAATTTGATCTTTCTAAACACGGCAGGTAATGCGTCAACACAGTCCATAGCCAATATTTTATTACCGGATGGCACCGAACAGAAAATACGTGCCGACCAATCAGGTCCCTTTCAAGTTAGTTACCCAGTTGAACTTAATAAGGACTTTGCCCCTATCGCTATCAAACCTTTGGCAGATCATGTTGGACTTTGTGGCTTGTGGCTTGATCCTATCGACGTCAATCTACCTGAACCTTATGGGTTAAGAGTTGCTGAAGCATCCGGCTCTTCGGCTTCAGGCGATAGCGATGTCGAGTTGACTCTGGACAATAACCTAAATACAAAATGGCTGACTCCTGATAAAAAAGGGGGCATTCTCTATGATTTTGGTCGAATCAGAAAGCTATCCGAAGTCAAGATAGCGTGGCTAAATGGTGAGTCCAGACGTCAACAGTTCAAAATTGATGTGTCCAGTGATAAACGGAATTGGCAGAGCATTTTTGCCGGTCACAGCAGCGGATATACCTCTTCGATGGAAACATACTCATTCAAGCCGGTTAGGGCCCGTTTTCTCCGTATTCATAATCTGGGCAATACAAAAGACGATAGTATGAGTATCAGTGAAATAGAATTTCACCGTACACAATCAAAACATCCTGATGGTCTTCGAATATATGATATAAAAGCGAGTGAACCAACAAATCCTGAACATGAGTACAGCCCTCGAAAAGCCATTGACGTAAATCCAGGCACACGATGGGCGGCAAACGGCAAGGGCCAATGGATTCAGTTTCGATTGGATCACAGGGCGATGGTAGAGACTGTAAAAATTCAATGGTTTGGCCATAAAAGAAGCTATGCATTTGAGATTCAGGCATCCCCGAACGGAAAGAACTGGAAAACTGTTTCAAGTCATACGAGCAGCAATACACCTGGTTTGGATGAATTCACACTCAAAGCCGTTCATGCCCCCTGGCTGCGCCTGCTTTGCCATGGGAACAATGAAAACACATGGAACAGCATCTTAGAATGCGAAATTCATGGCTTTCTTAAGAATTAGCCGTGTTTGCTGTTTGAGCCAGTCGTTTGTTGGAGAAAAAGTCGCATTTGTGAACACAACTCTCCTGGTTTGAAGATGAAGCACAAAGAACACATAAGCAGTTCTCAAACCTCGAAATGTCCACACTTCCTTTTGAAACATATCAGCACACAAAAAGACTCCTTCGTGCCTGGATAGAAACTCACGCCATGACAAACCTTTTCGCTCTGGTGACGGCGGCAGACCGTTTCTTCTCAGAATGTTAGTAAGGTTTCGAGGAACTGCACCCTTGAAAAAAAATAGCTGGGGCAAGCTGGTGGTTCGTCAGGAGGCTTTCAATATCTGTTCTTTGACAATTTTGCCTTCTTCAGTGTTAGACTCAGGTTTCTTCCAGTTGCTGGGGAGAAGCTCGTCTATTTTGTGTCCCGGGTGGGTGCTCACTCTTCTCAGTACATCGTTGAAGTAGGCGAACGGGTCGTGGCCCATCAATTTACAGCTTGCTACCAGGCTGTAGATAATCGATGCTCGCCAGGCTCCGGCCTCACTTCCGGCAAACATATAGTTTTTTCGACCTATGACGACCATACGCAGTGTACGTTCGGCCAGATTGTTATCAATATCCAGAATTGGATCTTCCGTATATCTGCACAGAGCATCCCACTGGTTCAAAGCGTAGGTTACCGCCTTGCCTGTCGGGGTCTTTGGCAGCACTTGAGCATTGTATTCGTCAAGAAGGCTCTTTATTTCTTCGAGTATCGGCACAGCCTCTTTCTGTCGGGCTTCCAACAGCTGCTCATCGGAGTACTCTTCGCGTTTAGCCCTGCTTTCAATCGCATATAGCCTGCCCCATAATACCGTCATACGGGTACCCCTGAGGGGATCGTCATCTATAGCATACTCGAACTTTCTTCTCGCATGGGCGTTGCAGCCAATTTCCGTGGCCTTACCTTTATTAAAAAACTCATCATATCCGCTGTATGCATCGGCCTGAACCTTGCCGGCATAATCACCAAGGAATTCCAGCGGCCCTTGTCTTGATCTTGTGGGCGTAAAATCAAACACCACATTACTCTTATCATCAATATAGGTCCACAAATAACCGTTATAGGTGGAACCTTTACGTTTTCTGCTCTTTATTGGGATACGGGTGTCATCGGTATTAATCTTTGGAGACTCAAGAATCTTCCTGTGCATCCTTTTAACCAGGGGCTCCAGCAGATCAGCACATTTATCGACCCAACCACACATTGTGGATACATTTATATCAACACCATGCCGCTTGAGGATGCTTTCCAGTCTGTTCAAGGGTGCATGATCACAATACTTACTCGTTATTATGTGAGCCAGCAGTCCCTCGCCGGCGATACCCTTGTCTATCGCCCTTGGGGGAAGCGGACCAATAGATATCTCTGATTCGCAAGCCTTGCAGCAAAATTTCTTCCTGACATACTCTTTGACGTAAAACAATGCCGGGACATATTCGAGTACCTCTGTTGTCTCAGAGCCGATTACTTCCTTAGGCGTATTGCATACAGGACAGATCTTTTCTTCTTCGGAGGGTTCTATCTTGATGGTCTCTCTCGGAAGGTCAGCCGGCAGAGGGTTACGGCCATTATGTTTTTTCTTTCTGCCGGTCTTCTTGACGGGTTCAGCCTTTTCTTCTCTCTGCTGCTCTACCTTGGCCTTAACCTCTTCGTACATATCTTCAAACAAAAGCCTTTGGGCGGGATCAAGTTTCTCGCTCTTTTTGCCGAACAGCTGACGCTTGAGATAATGCAGCTGGCCGGTAAGATCATCTATTTGTTCAAGCAGCGTGAGCACCATACTCTTAAGAGTCTCCACATTGGAGGGTAACTCTTCTTTAGATGTTTCAGCTGTTATTTTTGTTTCTTTTGCCATTTGATAAGACGAAATAGTATTGTTCTTAACGATGAAATAAGTATATCAGAAACAGCTGAAAAAGCAAGAAAAAATAAGAAAATAAATGCAGTATTTTTAACTTTCAGGGCCTATGGAGGCGTTTTACGCTCATAACGCTTTCTTCTTCTCGCCTTGAAAAGATCTATCCCCTCGAGTATCCATGTAAGCTTTGAAATGTCAACCTCAATTGAGGGTTGTTTTGATGGGTTTTTCAGTTTTTCAAAAGTTCCCTCTTCAAGACGTTTATACCAGATGGCAAAACCTGTCCTGTCCCAGAAGAGTATCTTGCACTTGTCCCCATGCTTGTTGAAGAACACGAACAGATGGCCGCTCAACGGATCCTTGAGCATAAAACTTTCGGTCAGCATCGAGAGCTTATTGAATCCGCATCGCATGTCGGTAGGTTGAGTGTATATGAATATCCTGACCGATGATGGAAGTGTCAGCATAACCCGGCCTCACGCAGAACACCGACCACGCGGGCCAGCAATTCACTCTCGGTTGAAGGGCTGATACGCAGAACGCTGCCGGAGCTTAGGATAAGTTCCAGTGGTGTTGGATTACCGGCGGGCAATGTAACCTCGACAAAACCGGATTTCTCCGGCACTTTCGTCGGCTTGTCAGGACTGAGCTTCTTTCGCCAGCTGTAAAATGTCGGCTCAGATAACCCTTCCTGTTTGCAGAACTGCCGGACCGGCAACCCGCTTGAACGCCAGGTCTCAATTACCATCTCCCAGAACCTGCGTTGTTCCAGGTCTGACTGTTTTTCAATGCTCATGATTTGTCTCCAGTAATTATCATGAGCCAAATTATCAACTTTTCAAAGATCAATACAAGATGGACTTGCTCGAGACCTTACGAATGTTAGCAATGCTCGTTTTAGATACCTCTATTTCCAACTTTTTGAGTTCTCCCTCAATACGTTTATAGCCCCACTCGTTTTCACGGGCCATCCTGCAGACTATCTGTTCGATATCAACATCTATGCGAGGTCTGCCGGGCTTTCTTTTTCTTCGATCTGAATAATCCCACTTCTGCTTCTCAAGTCTTCTCTGCCAGGCAAGGATAGTCTTGGGCTTGACAATACTTACCACCTGCTCCATCAGGTCCCTGCCCAATGCCAAAGCCGCCTCAAACAGGCTTCGCCGTTCATCATCATTAAAAATGATCCGTTTCTTGATTTTAGATTTGAGAATCTTGTTTTCCAAGCGAAGATACTCGTTCTGAAGTGTCAATTCCCTGCACAATAAACGCGTGATCGTAGCTATTACCGGAATTGTAAGCCATTTCTTAGATATAGTTGTGTTATTAAAATCTTCCATGACAAAATAATAACATAAAACGTTGAGAAATCAACTTTTAAATCGTATAATATTACCATAATTCGAGAGAGCTATGAATATTTTTACACCACGCTCTACACTGAGAACGTCGCCTATCTTCGTGACACACCGGCCTTGACAACTACAAATGGTCCCACTCCTCCTTGACAAGTACATAGTGACCTAATTTAAAGCGCCGATTGACACTAATTAGATTTAAGCAATTTTCGCATCAACATCAATAACAATCCTATTATCTGGACAAATCCGGCAACAAGAATTATGTATAACTTGTTTTCTAACGTATTGGGAAACAAAATAAAAAACCACAACATGCTGCCCAAAGCAAATGCTAAAATTCCCAGCACTTTGAAAAGTACAGAATCATTGTCTTGACCAATTTCATCTGAAAACTCGACAGGTCTATGAATCCTGCTGAAAAGCCGGCTGATGAGTTCTTTTTTAGACGAATTGTATCCCTTCCAAAAAACTATAGAAAAGACAAATGCCGAAGAACTCGAAGCGGAAACGACCAGTGCCAATATGTGTGTGGAAAATCCAAGCCGCAGAGAAACAACAGAGCCGCATAAACCGCATACCGAAGAGAGACAGCCTGACCATTGCGGTGTTTTTGGAATAAAAAAACCCATGAAAAGCGGAATAAATAATGGCAGAGTCAGAGTTCCGGTCACTCTGAATGCTGTTTCGAATATGCCCTTCTCTCCAGCATTTTTGGCAAAATAAACACCGAAGACTATTACCATCAAACCGAAAAACAGTGTAAACAACCTGCCAAGTTTGAGCAGAAACTTGTGATCCTGAGACGGTTTTTTTCCAAATAACCGCATGATCTCAGGATATATATTCTTAATAAACATTGCAGAATTTGCGTTCAAGGCCGTGTCTAAGGAGCTGATCTGGGCAGCAAACATTGCGACGGTCATCAATGGCAATAACCCGTTAGGAAGCAAAAGCTTACTCATATACGCGTAGGAAATATCCTGAGGAGCGGTAAGACCCGTCTGCATTACGCTCTCACTGTGAAGCAACCTGGCGACCATAGGCGGAATAAAATACACTAAAGCACATACAGTTGAAACCACCATACAGAACAGTGCCGCCTTGCGGGCCTCTTTGCCGTCTTTACATGCAAAAAACCTGTGTCCTCCACCCATGCCCAGAATTATAAAAACCTGTACCAGTCCATTACCCAGAAGCCAGTAACCGCCGTACAGACCGTCTTGACGGCCTTTTGTGACAATTGCGAAATCACGGCTTATCTCTTCTGAGGCATTTATGGCCGAAAAAAAACTGCCGATGCCTCCTATTTCTTTCAGTGCCAGAAAAGCCATAAGCAAAATCATTGGAACCATTATAAGGCTTTGCAGAAAATCCCCTGCCAATACTGCCCAGTTGCCTCCTGCAAGAGTATATATCAAAACAATAAAACCTATTGCGATTATTAAGGTTACAAGCGGAAAGCCAAAAACTGTATTGGCAAAAAGAGAAAGCATATAAAGTCCCAGGCCGGCATAAAGTACAAGGGTTATCATCGAGATATACGAAAAAAACTGCTGAAAACCAAGTCCAAAACGATCGTAAACTATTTCCGCAAATGTCGTCACCCTTGCCTGCCTGTACCAAGCCGCTACTCCAAGAAACATTATGAGATAGCAAACTGAGTTTGCCAAATATATGAAAAGAATCGAAAAGCCGGCCTCATATGCTACGCCTGCGTTGGCAACAAAGGTCTGGGTGCTTATACTGCTCATGAACAGACTCATTCCAACCATCCACCACGTCCCCTGACATCCTGAACGAAAATAATCATTCTCGTCTTTGTTGAGTCTTTTGAAAAGAAACCCGACTATCACCATGAACAGAAAATAAAGGCCGACAACTATATATTTAATATTATCCATATATTATTCTCATATAAATATTACGATTTAAACCCATTTGCAGTACTCATCAAGCAAGGCCATAAAATTATCATATTTAGTGCCGACTGCTATTGAATGGCTTGTTCCAAGTATAACTCCCGTTTGGCCGTTAAACCGGTTCATAAACTTAGCTACCTCTCTACGGACATCTGACGGCTCACCATTTATCAGTGTTTCAACCTGGACTCCTCCCCAGAGTGAAAAATCATATTGAGGCATGTCAGAAAGAGCAAATATATCCATGCCCGCACTTTTTTGTATAGACTGGTAACAATCTATATCGAGATATTTAAATGTATCAAGCAGATCAGAATTGTTGCCGCAGGCATGCTGAATAACAAACTGACCGAGTTTCTTTAGATTTTTGATTTTATTCCTATAAGGACCGGCAAACATTTCCATATAACATGAAGGGCTGATCATAGATCCCTTGTTACTGGCGAAATCAGTGCCGAGGAGGACACCATCCTGAAATTTCCGCACAAAAAGCCTGTCAATCTCAATAGATTTTTCCATTAGGATACGATAATAATCTCTCACCATATCCGGCGAAACTGCAATCTCCATAAATCCACGTTCCATCCCGCCAAGCAGCAGCCACCCTGGAGCGGAATGGTAAGGCCCGAGTATGAATTTTGAATCAGAAAAGTAAGATCCCAAAATATCAAATGCTTCAAAAATACTCTCATCAGGTTCGAACGCATTATATTCACGTAAAACATCTTCAATAGTATATTTTTTTGTCAGGGCCGCAGGGTCCCGTATAAGTGTAATATCATTTGTGCTGGGAGAAAACTTATATATATGACCAGCTGCTCCTTCCCATGTGTCACGTTCGATTTGCCTGGGAGGCTCTGGAGAGTAGCCTTTAGGAGGGCATGGACCAGCCATGTGATTCCAAAACGGTAAGATATCAATTATATCCAGTTTCTTATACAATTCTTTCGCATCAGCAATCCAACTCTGAACAACTTCGTCTCTGCGTCCCTGCCAGAAGGCTATCTGGCATCTTGCTTTGGCCCTCCAGTACGTCGGTCTGCCAAGTACTTTTTCTGCTATATCACTGTCTATTGCAAAAAAACCTATCGGGGTTCTATCGGGACTGAGACCTTTGAGAACTGAATTAACACGCTGCTTTGAATTCATTTTTATTCCTGAAAAATCTATATACCACTGATTGCATACTGGGACTTTAAGACTATCAGCCGTTCTGAATGATTTAGTGTAACTTTGACTTTATTGTCGGCGACGATCTTCTTGCGGAATCTTGTTTTATTATTTCTGTCAATTATATACATATCTAAAGATTCTGAGGGTTCTAAATATGAAAATCCGCATTCATATTCTTTGCTTCTGGAAGTATGATTGTAAAAAGCTGCCCCAAGCTCAAAGGCAATCATTTGCTCCAGTGCCGCTGCCGCCGCGTCAAACTGGCCAATTTGCTGATAAGGAGTAATGTCACGAATCCCCCAGATTTCTATAAGAACGGAAAGGGGAATACCCTTACTAGCGCCATAAACCTGGCTCATGGGTTTACTTTCTTCTACATGAGGCCTGCTGTCAAAAGTTATACTTGTATATTCATCTTTCAGGTCATAACCACAGAAGTCGCGATAGAAGTACCTGTGGTTAAATGCAAGATTTGTTCTTCTGCAATACTCATCATATATACCTCCTTTTACAGTGTGAGCGAATGCGCCGAAACATGTATCTGTGCCTCTGTAATGCATCGAACAATTATGATAATCGGCAAAAACCTTTATCCGACCTAAAGAGCGTTCCACCGCCCATTGAATATTTTTGAGTTCCTCGGCAGAAAAAGGTGCCTCTCCCTTATGCGGATGCCGGGACATCTGCCACACTTCGAGAGGCTCAAAATTACGGTTCAGATTGACATTGTCGCCATTTGTATTGCCGAAAGGAGGCATTTTTGACGGATCTTTAAAATACTTATCAAAGCTGCCTGCACAGAGCACGGGAACCCATTGTATCTCTAAGTTGTCAAGCACCGTCCTTGCCCATATATCTCCACTCTGATACTTCCCGAGCAGCCAGTTCAAATACCCCAAAACACCGTAGCATCCGCCGGGTTCGATTGGATGTATGCCTGTTTGAACAAAAACCACAGGCTTGTCTGTTCCGGCGGAAACAGTGGTCATGTACAGATCGTAACCGCCCTGGCCGGTATATGGCATCTTCCGCAATGAGACATTAGAATTCATTGCAAGTTTTCTCACGCCGGTCATGAATTGACCATAATCCTGCCAACGCCCCTGATAAAACCCCATGTCAACATTTTCGCACCCCAAGGCCTCTAACAGCCATTGCAGAACAAGGTCATGATACCCCGGAAAATCCCAATCTCTGCCTGAAAGCATATCCAGATCCATAGCGATAATGCTGCCGGAACTGAAACCATCCTCCACAATCAACGCACCTTTATCGGCCATAACAACCGGCTTTGGGTGGTTTTTGTTTAGAAAAACGGCCTGATTGACCCAAGTCAATTCAATTTTATCATCCTTTTTGAAACCTCTTGTAAAATAAGAATCATCAACAATCCGGCATGTGCCCTTCTGCTTAGCTGACATAATTCTTATATCTCTTTGGAAATCTGCATATAACGGAAGATGAACCACAACCTGTCTTCCCTCTGCAAGCAAATTTAACTGTTGCCGGCTGTTGATTCCCGAATACAGTATCAGAGCATCGCAATCCGGGTTATGAACGTCATCAATATCGGATACAAAAAAAACATTCTGTGCGCCAAAACACCGTACTAATTCTGTTCTCAATCTCCACTGATCAGGCATTCCTGCAACCAGTATCCTGTCGGCATGACGATGGACACTTGAGTTTCTGTTTATCTCGGGTAATGAAACTGAATCTGCACCGCAGAAACAGCCGGCAATAACAAGAACAATGGTTATTGTTTTTATCTGATTCATATTTGTTTATTTATTACAGTTGAACCTTGATTATCTTATTCTCATAGATTACATTATAGTTGTTTTGCCAATCACCTTTTTCTGTATAGTACCAGAGCGCCTAATGCCAACATTGCAAAAGTTACAGGTTCGGGTACCAGTGACTGAACATCAGCAGCAGACAGAGCGGTGTCATAGAACCTGATGTCGTCGATGGCACCGGACAAATAATTGGCCCCAACGCCATTTACTGCCGCATTAGCTCCAAAAGCAGCCCAGCCAAGTCTGCCGGTCGTATCTCTGTCAAGATCTGTTTTAGTTACATAAGATTCTCCGTCAACGAACACCTCAAAATCACAAAGGCCATCATCCGTATTTCTGGCAATAAAGGCAATATGATGCCAGGCATTAGAATCAAACCAGCCGGTCGGGCCGGTCGCATCACCTTGTGCGGATTGAATCCTGATCTGCTCACCCCCAACAATTACCAGATTTGATTTGTAACCGCTGTAGGTGTTATCCCAGAGGTAACAAACAGAAGGTACAGTTGGAATCGAGTCGAACTTCACCCAGAGAGCTATAGTCATATCCTCAAAACCACCAAAATCGTAAACACTTCCTGATTTTATCAGTAGATAATTCCCGTCAGAACCGTTTAGTTTAACAGCGTTACCGATTTTGCCCGGCACCCAGTTCGAATCGGATACCGTGCCGTAAAAATCGATCGGGGCCGCACCGGCCACAGAGTTACTCCCTGAAGTACCAGTTGTTTCATTCAGTTCCCAATGACTGACCAGTGAAGCAAAAGAAGGCATACACATGATCGAAAAAATCAAAATACCACTAACAAAATTTTTCATACTTCAATTCCTTAAACAATAGTTAATAAATCACTAACCAACTTAACACTATTGGTTTGTATATGAAATTATATACATCAAAGATTGTGAAACTTCCTAAAAAAAGAAATAAAATTTGTCATATATGAAATTCTCACATAAAAGACGTATTTAAACATTTCTACAACCTCTGTTCAGCTCACTTCATTGTTTATTTTTAAAAACATGGATTTTTCACAGGATTTTTCGCACATAAGACATACCTTGGTAAACATGAAGGGGTCAGCCTCTGACAATGCCGACACTGCGCCATTTATAATTGTAGATTCGAAAAATTCCGTATAAATCTCACTGGCTGCAGGTAATTTTATGGCTCTTTGCCCTTTCTTTTGGGAAATTATGCTGCATGTTCTATCTGATGCCCTGGCTTCTATTATTCCTTTTGTACCTGCAATTCTAATCCAGTCATCACCATGAACTTCTGTGACGTCAGGACGCAGCAGGTCAACACTTACGCTGCCGTGCCCCCCGTTATCAAACTTAAAAATCACCACACAGTTATCCTCACAAGCGGGACGATGCTGATGACAGAAGTTTCCCTTCATAGCCGCAACTTCCACTATTTTCTCACCAGTTATAAAGTCAATCATGTCAAAGGCATGTATACCGATCCAGCCAAGTGTTCCACCGTATTGTTTTATATCGCCAAACCATTCGGGGCGATCGCCGAAGCGGTATGACTTGCGGGCATTTACAAGAGCAGCCCGGCCTATCTCTCCAGTTTCAAAAGCATGTTTGGCCGCAATAAAACACGGTTCCGAACGCATCGTAAGCATTGCCGCCAGCTTAACATTATTATTTTTAACGGCCAGATTCACCTTTTCTAACTTTTCAAGCGATAACGCCAGCGGTTTTTCAGTTATGATATGGCAGCCGTTTTCAGCCGCATAAATGATTAAATCCGCAATTCTGTCTAACCTGGTGCTGATTATTACAACATCAGGCCTGACAATTCCAATCATTTCAGAATAATCTTCGAACTTTTTAACATTTTTACAGACCCTGTGATTTAAACAATGACTAATATCCTCGTTTTCGAATGCCGGTGCGATTCCGCAAAGTTCGTATTGAGATTTATTAAGAATTTCATCGAATACGAACACGGCATGACCAAAGCCGCCAATAGATACAAATTTGAGGTGTTCATCTCTCATGTAGCGGACTTTCTGTTGTTCTTTCTGAAATGCATTGGATTAACAGAATATTTTTTCTTGAATGATCTGTAAAAACTTGAAAGTTCCTGGAAACCGACAAAAAAGGCTATGGATGTAACAGGATCGTTTGTATTTTCAAGCAGATCTTTTGCCTTTTGAACCCGTATATCAGTAAGATACCCTATAAAACTCTTATTGGTTAATCTTCTGCACAGAGTTGAAAAATGCCTTATTGAAAGCTCCGACATTACAGCGGCCTGTTCCAGTTTCAAATCATCATAATAATGAAATTTCACGTAATTCAAAACTTTTTCCACTCTTTCAATGCCGGTTAATTTTATGTCTGATTTAAAAACACCCTTTTTTACTCGATATATCTGAATCAAAACAACGAAAGCGCCGTTTCTTATTATAAAATCTGAATAGGCCAATTCAGCCCCCTGTTCTCCAAGAAAACCTCTGCAAACACGAATAAGCTGGTGAAGGTATTCATTGGGTACCTTGACAGGGCAGGGATCTGCGAAGACCACATCTGCAAAATCATCTGTCAGTATTTGAAGTTTGTCGCTAAGAAGGAAACAGAACACAAAAAACTTCTCTCCCTTTAAAGTCTCAAAGAGGGTTTTCTGCCCTTTACTAAGAGCAACAATCTGCCCCTCAGAAACATGGTAAGATTTACCGTTAATACAATAAGATGCCTTGCCGGATTTCACAAAAAGCAACCTCATATATTTTGCAGCAGTATCTCCCATGGTAAAAGTAGATCCGCTTACAAATGTAGTTAAGTATACACCAACCTTGTCAATTACTTTTGTATAAGTTTTCATATCAGAAAGATTATAGCGGGTCTCCGCCGCATGTCAAATTTCTTCAAATGCGGGAAAACCCACTATAACCAGTTTATAGTTAAATTTATAACATACAAACCATATGTCACTGTGTTATTCCAGGCATAGTATTCGACACAAGCCAGTCTGCGGAAAACAGACTCATGTCAACAAGGTCAATTTGACAATCTCCATTTATATCCTCAGGATTATCTCCCGTACACTCAGGCAGAGAAACAATCTTAATGTCATCAATATCGATAACGCCAACGCCGTCTCCGTTGTCATCATCAGCAGGTGTCCATACGCCGAAAAGCAGCGCGCCGATATCATTGAGATCGCTGTAGGCATCACCAAAACGATACTGAAGGTCATGCAGATCAATAACCCACTGATCCCACCCAACAGGCTCTGCGCTGCTGCCGTTTGGACGTTTAATCAGCATCTGGCCCTTTATACGGTTAGACGCATCGGCAGCAAATTCTTGCGCGGTACCTGTTCCAGAGAGAAACTTTATATAAAGTGCCTTTTCAAGGCTGTTGCCCTCATGTCTGTTGATCATAGCTGTAACAAGATCGCTCGAGGTCAGATCGATCGGATTATCGAGTATATAGACAATCTCGGTGAAAGCAGAAAGGCCTGTATTAGAATCCATATCTCTGTAATTCCAGCGAAGTGCATTAGAACCGGTGTACGCATCGGCGGGGTTCGTGAGAAGTGTAACCGTCGATTCAGTCGCGAAATCCGCAAGTGCTAACGGGAATTCAAACCATTTGCCCTCAAGAGCCGTCTGGTCAGCATAGCTTTCAAAGTTCCCATCTTCGATAAGGGATTCCGTGCCGGCCACACTGAGACTGCTGTTAAGCCACATGCCTGCCATCTGACTGACATCAGCCGGACCACAAGCCGCATCGCCGTTAACATCACCAGCCAGAACGGGGCCGTAACTGTAAAGGGCCTGTATCTCCGGAGCGGACATTGGCCTGTCATAAATCCTGACTTCATCGAGAGTACCGCTGAAACTGGCGTGAGCAACGGCAACATCACCGGCATGTCCTCCTATAGTTAAACCATAAAAGACGTTTCCGGTTTCCACTTCCGCCCCAGGGGCCGAGTGTATCATCTCACCGTCAAGATACAGGCTGAAGGTCCTGAAGTTATCTGATGTCTGGTTGATAGTCATTGCAACATGCGTCCATTGATCCGGTGCAATCGCATCAGCAGCAGAGAAAAAACTTGTTGGATGCATGACATAATCATCAACGATAGTTCCATCAGGCAGCTCTTCCTGAATATGTTCACGCCAATAGTCATAGACCAGACCTACAGAACCGTTTGACTTGACTATAATATACACCTTGTACATCATTCCCCCGCCCGGACGGACACTGAAAAGGAATCTGTCACCGCTGGGGATGGCGTCGGGCCTTATCCACATGGAAACAGTCTTGTTATTTGTTGAGTCCGAACCAAAAGAGTATGTGTCGTTGACATCATCGAGTATTAAACACGAAGCTCCGTCAAGCCAGATACCGCCGTTATAGGCGCCGGTCCACCATGACTGGTCACCGGACGGTGCATTCACGATGACGCCATTATTGATGTCGTTGCCGGCAGAGTCGCTGAGGATAATACCGCTGGTCTCATCGCATTTCCAATATAAATCAAGGCTGCTGGTAATATCTATAACGGCTTCCTGGGGAATATAATCCTTGAGTGCAGCTACTTCAACCGGCTGCAGTGGCCTGCCGTAAATTCTGAAGTCATCTATCTTGCCGAGAAATCCCTGATAACTTTCAACAGGTATACTGGCATCTGCCGCGGTTGCGCCTATAGACGGACCGTTGATAGAACCGTCTGTATGCCTTGCATTACCGGCCGTGCTGCCTCCAAGATTTCCGTCGATGTACAAACTCATGCTGCACAGATCATCAGCAGTATTTTCGATAACAACCGCAATATGATGCCATGTCTGCCCGTCGGGTGTGGGTATATCAACCCTCACTTCGCCGGTTTCTGTAGCACAGCGAAGCTGACTGGCCTTGTAATAGAGGTAAATCTTGAAAACATCAGCTCCTGAGTTTCTATTGCTCCAGATAAAATAGTTTCTGTCAACATTAAACACGTCCGTACTCGGACATACCCACATGGAAATTGTTTTATTCTGGAAATTACCCAGAACAGAAGCATTTGGAATCAGGAAGGCATTTGTTCCGTCTAATTCTGCGCAGAAATCGAACAGGCCGTCAACACCATTGGCCCCCCACGGAGATGAACTGCCGCCGTCAAGATACCGCACCTGTGCATCCTGTGTCATCATGCTGTCATATGCGTATTCACCTGAATCCTGATCAAAGGGATAATAAATATCCATATCCAGTTCAGGATTGAATTCTCCCGGGCCGCTTGACTCAGGAATATGTGCGTAAAGTCCTGCAATATCTGTATCTATCAGAGCCGCGGAATAAATCCTGAATTCATCTATTTTGCCTACAAAAGCCTGATGATTAGTAGGGGGATTCAAAGGAGCCGCATCAACGGCGTTAGCCCCGATAGAAGGACCGTTAACAGAGCCGTCTGTATGCTGCACTCCGCCTGTAGTGGTTTCTACAAGGCTTCCGTCAAGATAATAATCGAAGTCTGTAGTCCCTGAAACTGCACCATCTTTCATAACCACTGCAACATGATGCCAGGTGCTGCCATCCGGAGGATCGATGGGAACAATCCTTGTCTGCGAACCGCCGCCGTCAAGGGCCGCTACAAACTGAATAGAGTTATTACGGTAGAGGACATATATCTTGAACTCATCGGCACCGGAGTTTCTGTTACTCCAGAGAAAATAGTTCTGATCCGACCCGGCTGTCGAAGCGTCAGGGCAAAACCACATTGAGAGGGTTTTGTTCTGGAAATTACCCAGTATATGCGCATTAGAGAGTAAAACACCGGTCATACCGTCAAGATTGATCCCGCCGCTAAATTTACCTGCCCCCCAGAAGGTGCCCAGAGCCTGCCCGTCAAGGGAAGTTACCGTTCCAGAGCAGGGGCCGACCGTGTCTGTGACAGATGTGCCCTGTGTCTGGTCAAAAGGATAATACACCTCCAGATTCTGCCCCGCGTCAAATGGGAATGCCGCATTGGTTAGCAGTAAAAGACTCAAAGACAAACAAAAAATTAATCGTTTCATAAGATTTCCTTTCATTGAACATCTACCAAATATTGTTCTAACGGCATATACACTGCCGCAGTTTTATTATCTATTAAACTCGTAAACGATATGCCTCCACCGGAAAAACCCACACTGGATATCTCTGGCGAAGTGCTGAGTACGGCGCTGCCTGTACTTCTAAGCAGTTTCAACCTGCTCATATCCGAACTCTCAACATATAACATAGTCTCATTCTTATTATTATAGGTAATTTCAGTTATAACTGAAGCCGTTCCCGAAGCAGGAAGGCGGGAAGCAATTTTCCTCGGTTTGAGCAAGCGCCTCACCGCCGCAGGTGAGACTGTCCAGAACTGGGTATCTCTGCTCATAACCCCTGTACGGGCTATTTTCGCTCCGGTCGTGTAATACAGCAGACGGCTTAAGCCGTCCCACTGAATCCGGGGAATAAAACTAAAATCAACCTCATCAGCCACTTCATAAAGCATGGAGCCGTAATCATCTGAAAAAAGGATTGAACGTACATATTGCAGATTTAAGTCTGAGTCAAATACACCACGGGCCAGAGCGGTTTTTTGGCCGGTTCTGTCAACCGAGGCTGCAATATCCAAAACTATACTACCATCGCTGTCTTTGAAAGCCGGACGTGCAAGAAGTATCTCTTTGCTTTGCATCAAACCGTCCCGGTCAAGTTTGATCCGGTATACAACTGATGTCATACCGCCAAGCGCGTCCGTTTCTTCCGGACCGTAATGGACAACATTAACGATGATAGACTCTGTTTCGCGATGATAAACGGGAGATCCGTAAATCGTTCCCTGGTCAAAGATCATATAATCACGTTTTACCGCAGTTTCGAGAAGTATCCCCTTGAGTAGATGTCCCCCCACGGTTTTATAAACGACAACCTTGTTCACGGTATCTACAGTATAGTTAGCATCCAGGGTGAAGTCATAGTGTCCCTTCAGGTAATTCGCCGTTTCTTCGGAGGTTATCGGTTCTAACCAGAATGCTTTATTGTTGGATAAATTTACTGCGTAAAGTTGTCTTTCGCCTTCAACCGGACGGCCTGAAGCCCTGTATCCGTCTGTTTCTATTATAAAAAAGTCATCTTCGCCCAAAGTAACAACCGTGTTTCCGCCCGGCGAAGCGAAGCAGTTGTCGCTGCCAATGCCAAATGCTACCGCGTTGTACTCCTGCCCAATTACAGTACAGGGTACTTCTATGAAGTTAGTCGAAATCTGACATAAGCAGGGTGTAAGAAACAGCGTATTGATATATAATATTGTTTTGATCATCTTCATTTTATTCGAGCTCTATCAAAGCTATTTTTGAACCACTTTCGTCTGATTCGGTATAAACGACCTTGTCACCGGCCATGTTCAGCTGCGGATGAACATGCCGCGGATGGTTAAGTCCCTCAACAACATTTGCAAGTTTAACTGTATTGCCGGTAATCCGGTCATAAAGATACACACTTTCGGTGTGATTTGCGTATTCGTCAAGCGGTTTGATTGTGTGTGAAGTCTGTGTTTCGTACACAAAAAACCGTTCACTTCCACAGGTGCTTACGTGCAGACATCTTGGATTGATTCCCTGGGTAAGGATTTCTTTCTTCTCGGTACGGGGGTCAAATTTCCATATAGCCCCAGTGCCTTCAATAGCCACAAGATACATATATTTACCCTGCGGCCCCCATATCTCGTGAGTATGTATCATTCCGACAGGCGTTGGAAGTGCCACTTTTATCAGTGGGCTCTCCACCCTGCCGTACCATACACGAGTTTTTTCGATACTGCCGTCTGAATAACCCCCATAACCTCTTGAGAATGAAAACTCATCCGGATTAGCCGGATTTACGATAATGTGTGCAAGACCCATAGTTGTGTCGGTCAGCCTTCTATCAATAGTGGCATAGACAAGATAAGGACCCTTTATGACTGTTGTATCATCAAGGTCAATTGCATAGACGCCTTTGGAGGTGCCTCGGAGCATATTGTCGCTTGCCGGCCCGGGATGCGTCACATAAACCATGATCCTGCTGCCGTCTTCAGAGATGCTCGGCGGATCACCTATAGTGCCTTCGTTACAATGCCAGAGGAGCTTTTTATCCCCGGTATCGAAATCCATCAGGTATAGATTGTGGCCTGTCATATCGTAATATACAAGGTTGTTGGTGACCGGCGAATAGTCAGTGTGGTACTGTGAGGATGTGTAGAAATGAGAGTTTCCATATTGAGCAACGTCCTCAACGAGGAGAGAGTCAATATGGTAAATACCGCCTGTTGAGATATTTACCGCCAGCAACTGACGTTCTTTTGTGTATGAGGGGAAATCTCCCCCATTGTCTGTTCCGTCAGGCCGCGGCCGGGAGGATTCTACAATAACATACTGGTCATCCTCCGCGAAGGTCCGGCTGTGCGGGTAGGCATGGGTATTCATGTGGTCGGCACTGGTCAGATAATAAACACGCGTACCGGTCTCCGTGTCAACTGACGAAGTCTTTTCGTTTCCGATAAGCTGAAATTCAGAAGATATACCGGCAATCGAACAGCTGTATAAGACAAGTATAAAGAATATGATATAGTTCAGCTTCAATTAAAACCTTCTCTGTTAATCAATGTTATCTATTTCCATATAAGCCACCCTGCTGTTATAGCCGTGGCCGGTTGTAAATACAACCTTTGTACCCTCAAGATTTATCCTCGGATGACAATGCCTCGGGTGGTGAAGTCCTTCGCGAAATCTTGCCAGCCGGGTATGTTTGCCTGTCTTGACATTGTAAACCGCAAGCCACTCATCGTGGTTACCGTATTTGTCAAGGGGATTACCCTTGGAATCGTAAGTCTGGGTTTCATATACAACAAGGTTCTCATCCCCGCTGAGTGATATATGCAGACAGCGGGGTGTGATGTCCCCAAAGACCTGTTCGACCTCGCCCGTTCTCGGCTCTACCCTGCGAACGCATCCTTTTTCAACAATATCAACATAATAAATATATTTGCCCTGAGGCCCCCATATCTCATGAGTAAAGATATGTCCATCAGGTGTTATATTTGCCAGTTTTACAAGCGAACCGTCAATCTTTGAATACCATATTCTGCTTTTAAGCACACTTCCGTCACTTCGATCCCTGAAACCATGGCAGTAAGAGACCTCATCGGGGTTCACCGGATTGATAACCGTATGGCAGGGAGCAATGCGCATTTCCTTATAAACCTGCTGTACAAAGGTATTTATGATATAAGGAGATTTTGTGAGTTCAATGCCGTTAAGATCAAAAGCATACATAACCGTAGTTCTGCCGAAAAACTGCTTGTTTTCAGCCGGGCCGGGATAGTCAATATATGCCACAGCTCTGGTGCCGTCTCTGCTGATTGTAGGCGGATCGCCTATTGTTCCATCCGGAACATGCATTATTCTTTTTCGTTTGCCGTTAGTCAGATCAAGCATGTAGAGATTGTGACCTGACATATCGTAATAGATCACAGTGTTGGAACCGGGGGCATAATCAGCGTGATACTGAGATGACATTGAGAGATGGCCGGCGTATTTTGATGTATCTTCCATCTCCAGTGTTGCAAGATGATATATCCTGCCATCATCAATATTTACGGCTAAGAGCTGGCGTTCCTGCCTGAAATAGGGGTCTTCCTCACCGCACGCGGCTTTCCAGGTTCCCTCAGGCCGCGGGCGGGAAGATTCTATCATTACATATTTATCATCCTCAAGCCAGCTGCGGTTGTGAGGGTAACTGTGGCAATTCATATAATCACCGTTTGTGAGGAATCTGATTTCTCTGCCTGTTACCTTATCGGTTACGGTCTCTGTTTCACTTTCTGCGACACGGGGGAAAACATCACATATTTCGCCATAAACAGTGCCCATCGCGGCAAGAAGAAAAATAAGTTTTATCATAATATTTGTCCTTTTATTTATCAAGTTTTACGAAAGCAACCCTGCTGTTATATCCATCCGCTTCGGTAAATGCCACCTTCGTGCCCGCATAATTTATCTGTGGGTGTATATGTCTTGGATGATTAAGCCCTTCGTTGACTGTAGCAAGCAATGTGAACTTTTTTTTCTTAACGTCATACAGTACAAGGTCTTCGAGATGATTTTTATACTTGTCTATCGGTTTTATACCGTGAGAAACCTGGGTGTCAAATACGATATAACGCTCGTCCATGCTCACGGAAACGTGGAGGCATCTGGGATTGGTGTCTTTAAAGATTACGGTTGTCTCTCCCGATCCGGGTTCCACTTTTGACACGCCGCCGGTCCCGCAAATATCAACATAGTATATATACTTTCCATTAGGAGACCAGAGATCATGAGTATAAATATGCCCTTTTTCGGTTATGTTGGCAGGCTTTAAGAGTGAACCGTCCACTTTTACGTACCATACCCTGCTCATCTCTGCACTGCCATCAGCTATACCAAACCCTCGCGAGTAGGACATCTCGCTCCTGTCGGCGGGGTTTATAACCGCATGAGAGAGATTGAGCATACTGCGGCGGCTGCCGGTCTGTTTTTCAGGAGCAAGCCAGCGATCCGCAAGAACGGTGACAACTTCTGGCCTTCCCTTCATGGTAAGCTCAACAGGATCGACATCAATATAAAATGCGTAGGAGGTTCTTCCTGTAAAATCATAATCCGAAGGTCCGGGCATATCCATGTACACAACGACACGATCACCGCTGTTGCATATCGTTGGCGGGTCGCCTATTGTCCCCTTATCAACGTGCCAGAGCAGTTTTTTTCTGCCCGTGTCAAGACTTAACAGATAAAGGTTATGCCCCGTCATATCATAATAAACGACAAGATTATGCTCAGGGGCGTAATCCGCATGGTATTGACTCGACATTGTGAAATGATATTTTCCGTACTTTTCGGATGCGTCAGATTCATGCTCAAGTGTGGCTAAATGGTAAAGATCGCCGGTGGAAACATCCGCTGCCAGAAGCTGCCTCTCGCCGGTAAAAAATTCCGGTTTACATTCATTACGGCTGCTTCCCGGCGCGGGACGGGATGATTCGATGAGAACATATCTGTCGTTCTCTGCCCAGGTCTTGTTATGAGGATAGAAGTGGCAGTTCATAAACTCACCGCTGGTGAGATAAGTTATTGTTCTGCCGGTAGTTTCGTCCTTAACTACCTCTTTTTCACAACCAATCCTAGGGAAAACATCGGCTATTTCAGCATATACTGAGCAGAAAGAACAAAAAAACAGACAAAGCACTATTATTTTCATAGGATATAACCTTTTATATTATAATTAAGCGGGAGTTTTACTTGATAATCTAAGGATATTTCTTTTGAGGCTGCCACCGCCAGTTGTTTGGATATTCAAGCCCTTTAAACGGCTGCCCACTCAAGTAATCAGCTCCTTTTACCAGGCCGTGCCAGCTCACATGACCATCTACAAAAGCATAATTACCGCCATCTTTGTGCAAAGAATGCTGATTCTCAGTAAATGCCGGTTTACCGTTGTATGTTGCTGTATGAACTCTAGGTTTTTCGAATATCGCTCCATGATTGCTGCCCTGAACATTACCATAACCGGATGAGTCGCCGTAATCAGCCGTGTTGCCAAGGTGATTCTCGCCGACCAGTATTACCGAACCAGGCTGGGCAACCTGGGATTCCTTGGCAGGACGGCAGCTTCCGTCACCTGAAAGCTCGGGGTTTGTCTTACGCCGGTAGCCTTGCACATACCACCATATACCATTATATAATGTTATATTAGGGCCGTATGACCGCGGCAGAGGCGTACCGTCAACATTCTGAAAAGAAGCTGCATAGGCATCGGATATGTCCTTGCTTCGCGGCTTTTTGTCTGAAGGACAATGCAGATATTTCTTCATTGCATCCGTTTTACTCGTTGACCACTGCTGTGCCAGAGCCGCATCCCAGGGCTGCTGGGCGAGCTCCTGGTTTTTGTAATACGCCCAGGGGCTGCCCCTGTAAAAACTCCGATCCGGAACCAGCATCCCGTCATTATCTGCAGCGTTTAAAAGAAGCGCTATAGCAACCTGCTTTGAATTGGATGCACAAAGAACTTTCTTGGCCTGCTCTCTGGCCTTGTTCAAAGAGGGCAAAAGGATAGCCATAAGAACCGCTATGACCGATATAACAACCAATAGCTCTATCAAGGTAAAACCTTTTCCAGGCACATCAAATTTATTCCCTGTTTTTTTAATCATAATAACTTTCCTTAAAACTATTACTAAACTAAAGATAAATCATAATCTTCAACATTTTCACATACTTTATCTGTTCGAATATCATTAAGATTATAAGACCTGTTTACCGTTTCAAAAACCTTTATTGAACCCAGCAGTCTTTCTACATAATCGGGTGAAGGCACTTCACGATTTTTTATCATATCATAATAATTCCCCCACAGATATGCCCCGCTGAGTTTTTCAGAGCAGATAGTTTTCCTTTCGGTAACAATTTTGTCCGATACAGTTTTAGCCTGGACTGTCATCTCAATTTCTTTGCGAGGCCAGATTGCTTGCGGTCCAACATTTCTGTAAATAACTCCATTTTCAAAACCTAAGACCATGCTGTCTGGATACGGACTGTCATCGCCTATGCAAAACGACGCCAACACATTCGCTATCAGCCCATTCGAAAACTTCAATGACATATTGGCGTTGTCTGGCGTGGGTCTCTCTGTAAATATTCTGGACTCCACAACACTTACGCTTTCTATGGCTCCAAAAAGCTGAATCAGGTCGTTGAGAGCGTAAATCCCTATGCGAAACACCGGAGCAACAGGGCACAATTCTCGCTGATCATACCAGCTGCCGTCATGTTTTTCGCGATAATTAGCCCATGTAAAACACTGGGCCGAAATCGCACGCCCAAGATCATACTTTTCTATCCACGCATAAATCTGCTTTATATCATCAGGCATTATGGGGTAAGGTGAATTGGTACATAAGACCTTATTTAAATTTACAAGTTCTCTCAAAGCTTTTTTTGCAGAACTGGAAGATTCTTCGAATGGCTTGGTGGTGATTATGTCTTTGCCGGCTCTGACGATAGCTTTTATCTGGTCTGCTCTGCCGGCCGGACCTGTGAAAAGCCCGACACATTCAAAATCCCCTTCACGAAGCATTTCGTCAAGATCGGTAAATCCTCTTACACCATATCTGACGGCAACCTCACTGACATCGTCCTTTTCAAGACTGCAAACCGCTGTTAATTCAAAAAAATCCGATGCTTTCCCGGAAAGAATCTGGGTTTCTATAATATGCTTGCCGTAATGCAGACCAACAATAGCTATTTTTATTCTTTTCATGTTTTCTTTTGCTGAAAGTATATTATATGTTTTATTTATGCATATAATATAACAAATAAAAATATTGACAAAATGTTTAAAATGTCACAGTTATTTGCAAATATGGAAGTGTTTATTTAGCTAGTAATTTACTCTGCATTCACAAGAGCACTGCTTCAAAAGATGCATGAGGATACAATATTTCCAACAAGAGATAATGAGACATTATCTCAGTTATTTGAATGAAAGCTTGTGATTTTGTTTCAGAATCCGGCCGGCTACCTGTCCACTCTTGCGGTTCCGCCTGCCATTACCTTTTCAACTTCTTCCAGGCTCGCAGTGGTTGTATCGCCGGGTGTTGTCATGGCCAGCGCCCCGTGGGCGGCACCATAATTTACGGCTTCATCGCCGGATCTGCCTTCCATCAGGCCGTAAATAAGCCCCGAAGCAAAGCTGTCTCCGCCGCCGACACGATCGTATATCTCGAGATTTTCACGAAGCAGGGCCTCATGAAAATTTCCATCAACATAAAGTATTGCTCCCCAGTCGTTTATACCGGCAGTTTTGGCGTTTCTCAGGGTCGTTGCTACGGCCTGGAAGTTTGGAAACTGTTTTACAGCTTCGAGGATCATCTTCTTGAAGTTGCCCGGGTCTATCTTTGATATGTGCTTATCGAGGCCTGCCACATCGAGCCCCAGACATGCGGTGAAATCCTCTTCGTTGCCCATCATGACATCAATATAGGTTGCTATCGACCTGTTGACCTGCTGAGCTTTTACTTTGCCGCCGATGGACTTCCAGAGGCTCGGGCGGTAATTCAGGTCATACGAGACGATCGTGCCGTATTTTTTGGCCGTCTTTACCGCTTCGACGACGGCATCAGGGGTTGTCTCTGAGAGAGCCGCGAATATGCCGCCGGTATGAAACCATCGGACACCATCTTTACCGAAAATTGAATCCCAGTCGATATCGCCTTTCTTGAGCTGTGAAGCCGCAGAATGGCCGCGGTCACTGCAGCCCTTTGCCGCACGAACACCAAAGCCCTTCTCGGTGAAGTTAAGGCCGACGCGTACATCACGGCCTATTCCGTCAAACGGAAGCCATTTGACGTATTCAAGCGAAACCCCGCCCTGGTACATCAAATCCTCTAACAAGCGGCCCACAGGATTATCGGCAACAGCGGTTACAACCGCCGCACGTTTGCCAAAACACCGCTTGAGTCCCCTGGCAACATTATATTCGCCACCCCCTTCCCATACTTTGAAGTGCCTGGCAGTGTGTATCCGATCATCACCGGGATCGAGACGTATCATAACCTCGCCGAGTGAAAGTATATCGTATCTGCATTCCTTTTCAGATTTGAGTTTTAAAGCCATATTATTCGCCTCTTACCTTGTTTATAAGTTCAATTGTTTCCCTGACATTTGCTGTAATTGCCGCCCAGTCACGGTTTTTTACAAGCTCTTCTGTAATGAGCTTCGATCCCATCCCTGCACATACAATTCCCGCGTCAAACCATTCTTTGAGACTTTCTTCGGTCGGTGAGACACCCCCTGTGGGCATAATCTCAGTCCACGGGCACGGGCCGGTAACGGCCTTAACGAATGCAGGGCCGCCCACCTGGGCCCCGGGAAAAACCTTGCATATCTCGACACCCAGTTCGTGGGCCTTGTGTATCTCGGTCACAGAACCGCAGCCGGGAGAATAGGGTATTTTGCGTTTGTTGCACAATTTAGCGGTTTCCTCATCAAGCAGCGGCCCAACAACAAAATCAGCGCCGGCAGAAATATACATAGCGGCGGTCGGTGCATCGCAGATACTGCCGACACCAAGTATCAGATCGGGCCTTTGCTGATCACGAAAGACGCATAACTGCCGGAAAACATCGACAGCTCTGTCGCCGCGGTTTGTAAATTCTACCGCTTTTGCGCCGCCGTCAGCACAGGCCAGAGCAATATTCTTGACTGTTTCAAAATCACTGTTGTAAAATACCGGGATCAGACCAGTTTTTTTCATTGTTGAAAGCACGTCCAATCTTTTGTGAAATGCCATAATGACATCCTTTCAGTAATTTATAATCGCAAATTCGGTTTAAGTTTCAGCTGTATATTCTGCCGTTTCGATAATCGGCCCAGGCCGGTTCAAACGCTTTTCGCTCTGAGGGGGCCATTCTAACCGGCACTGTTTCTGATGTAAAGAAATTCTCATTGGCAGGATCAAATACAATACGCATAACAGAATCCCGCAGCTTGAGATTTTCGGGCTTGAATCGGAGTGTTTCACCGGTATCAGGATCCTTAATATCAGGATGAACCTCGATTCCGTCACCAGCAAGAACCAGATGTGAGCCTCTCGAACCGGAACCTGCCTCTAACAGGTCCATGACAGCCTTGAGCGAAGCTACGCAGGCAAGCGAAATGTGTCTTGCCTGAACCGCAGTTATCAGGCTTGACTCGTTGTTGACGGCAAGACCGCATAATTGAATGCTTTGGAACAGCTCAAGGGCTTCTTTGAAGGCTTTTCTGACATTTGCAAGCTTGCGTATATGCCCGCCGAAAGCTGTCATCCTCTGCTGTATCTGCTTTATTGCCTCAACCGGAGCCGGACCGCTGCCCCGCAGTATATCAAGCGATTTGATCGCCGCGGCAATTTCTTTATCCACATCATCCGGGACAGTTATATCAGAGCCGTACGCGTTTACGATAAATTCTGCCGCACGCTGGGCGCCAACCTGACCGGCGTTCAGGGCGGAACCGCCGGGACGCTTCACGCCGTGAGACCCCGCCATCTCGCCTATGACGAACGTGTGCCTGATATTAGACTCCCACCATTTGTTGATCGCGAAGCCCCCATTGTTATGTTGTGCGCAGACAGCAATTTCAAGCGGCTCAGAATAGAGGTCAATATCATGCTCTTTGTAAATATCAATCGCCGGAGAATTCATATGCTCAAGCCGTTCAATGGGCAGGCTCTGCAACGCTGAGGCGGCCTTTAAATAATCAAGGGCCTCCGGCCCAAGATCCTCAAACCTGAATTCATCCATCCCCAGATTTCCGACAGGGTTACGCAGAAAATCCATAAAAACACGCCTGCCCTTTTGCGTCTCGTTAAATACGACAACATCTATAAGCGAAGACTGATAATTCTCAATCCGCTGAGGATCGAACGGCCACTGGTATCCTTTGAGAAAGATATCCGTTGCCATCCTGCTCATCGAAGGAAAGAAACCCGTGAGAAATTCACGCTCGTCATTGCCCTCGGCGTCGGTGCTGAATATCCTGGGTATTGCCTGCATGTAGGTACCGGAGACATTCCAGCGGAATTTTATGCTGGCCAGGCCAAACTGTGACTCTGTGAAGTTCTCCGCGGCAAGGCCCGCTTTGAAAGCTATGCCGTGCATTCCAGTCTGGCCCTTAGGATAGACACTTGTCTTATACAACGCACCTGGGCCGCCGGCAGCAAGCACGAAATTGTCGGCGAGGAACACGCTTAATCCCAGATTATCACCATGCAGCTGCTTTTTGTTTATCGTAATCAGCCCTAAGATTCTTTTATTATCGCCCTCGCCGCGGGTTATGAATTCAACTGCTTCCTGGTGGTCGTAGATTGTTATTCCATAACGCGTTATAATCTTTTCAAGGCACTCGCTCATGAATTTGCTTGTCTTGGGACCTGCCGAAGTGGCGCGTTCGTACGGGTCGTGATCGGTCTTGTAGCCGACATAGATACCCATAGAGTCACTGGGGAAAGGTACTCCGGCTTCTACAAGGTTATAAAACCCCCGAAGCGAGCCGATCCCCTCTGCCAGAGCCAGATCTGCGTGGCAACATCCGCCGGCGGTAAGGCTTTTCGCAAAACTCTCAGCGCTGTCGGCGACATCCGGGCTGGTGCCCATCTTATAGTATGTCTGCTTATCAGATCCGCTCATGCGGGATGCGCCAAGGGCTTTGCCGGCAGTAACCACCGCTATTCTTTCCTGAGGATTATCTACACCATTCTGATCCATATATTCATACAGTTTCTTTGCGCAGTTCATGCCGGCTGCACCGGCGCCGACGACTACTGTATTGAACCTGTGTATTTTGACATCCTGACCGTTTATTTTTCTTGTAGTCATATTACTCACTCAAATTCTCTGGTTTATCAAATTTATATTATTAAAGCCGCCTGAGATGAAATCCGCCGTCAACATTTATCACCTGACCTGTGGAAAAATCGAGCCTGCCCTCGGCTATGGCACCAACCGCCTTTGCGATATCTTCAGGATATCCCCACCTTTTTATGGGGGTTATTCCCTCTGCAATCAGCTTGTCGTATTTTTCTTTAACAATGCTTGTCATGTCAGTCATGATTATGCCGGGGCGAATCTCAAAGACACCAATATTGTATTCGGCGAGCCTGTCGGCATAGAGCTTAGTCATCATGCTTAAACCCGCCTTGCTCAGGCAGTATTCACCTCTCGCCGGGCTTGATGTGTATGCCGAAACACTGCTGGTTGTGCATATCCGGAAGTTGCGGTCAGGGTTTGACTGCTTCTGCTCAATCATCCAGTTAGCGGCAAGCTGAGTAAGAAAGTAAGGCCCTTTAAGGTTTATATTCATTACCCTCTCATAACTTTCCTCTCCGGCTTCGAGTATATCCTGCCGCCGGGCAGGGGCGACTCCTGCGTTGTTAACGAGCATGTCGCAGCGGCCGAAATGTTCTTTTGTAAAATCAATAAGCCGCTGCCTGTCTTCTGATCTGCTTATGTCGCCGCGAAGTGCATAAGCCTGTACCGTGAGTTTCTGCACTTCTTCAACAGCCGCCGCCGCTGCAGTGTCATCGGGCTGGGAATCTTTGAAATCAAAGTAGTTTATGATGATATTATACCCGAGTGAAGCAAGCTCAATCGCTATTGCCCTGCCGATGCCCCGGCTTGCCCCGGTAACTATTGCTGTAGGTTTATCTGACATTTTATTCCTCATCTAATAATATTTTTCGTGTTTTTATTATGTTGTCCGGCGAAACGTTACATGAGAGCACGCCCGTTCCGGCAATTATGTTATTATTTTCAGACGCGGCAGTCTTGACCGCCCTGATCTCCTCATCGGCCGCATCTATACCCGCTTCAATCGAGATGGGAGATATGTTGCGGCGGATAAGAGTATTGTATCTTTGAGACTTTTTGATGAATACTCTCATATCCGAGCTGAAATCACTCAGGATTATATCAGCTCCCGTTTCGAAAAGTTCTCCCGATATGGCTGTTGTATCCCCGCCGGTGACATACTCTATAAGATCTGCTCCGGAGGCCTTGTAATCCCGGAATAATTTTTTAACATGCGGAAGAATCATCTTTCTGAACATATCCGGTGACAGCAGCGGCGGCACTGCCTGTGAATCGAACAGGCATACTCCGCAGCCCGCCTCTATATACAGCCTACCGAACTCAAAAGCAAGCCCGCTGCAGTGGTCGAGAAGATCCGCCAGAGATTCAGGATCGGTAAAAGAGGCCATTATCAGCGGCTCGATTCCCATCAGAGAAGCGGCTATGGAATACGGCCCGCTCAAACCGCCCCGGACATGCACCTCTGAGCCGAACATTTTGCTGACCCTGCGGGCGGCCTCAACGAACATTCTTATTCGACCCTTTTCAAGTGCCTCATTAACCTTGGGCAGCTTTGAGAAATCAGGTTTTTCCAGAATTCTCTGCCTGAGATTAGGAACTTCATCCATCGAATCACTGAACACAACTTCAGCACCGAGAGACTGGGCCTCGACATTGTATATGTCAACCCCGACAGTCAAAACATCCGGCCTGTAGGTTTCATATTCTGCGGCAAGAGCCTCTGCCAGCCTATCAACATCCTGTGCGATAATTGAAGGGCTCGAGTTTATGAGCCTGGCTTTGTGCTCATAAACTGCAGGGCAGAACAAAAGCCTTTCGACTTTTTCACCGGCCAGTTTCCTGTTTAACAGTTCTCTTGAATTCATCTTAAAACCTGAGCTCAGCGTCAATAACTCCCGCTGCCTTCATGCCGTCGGCAACTGCCGCTACCACTGTAGCCGCCCCGTGAACAAGATCGCCTCCGGCGAAGACACCCTCACGGGAAGTCTGGTAATTATCTGTTTTAATAAGACCGTGTTCAATTTCTATGCCCGGCAGAATCGCTGCGAGTTTATCCGGCGATTTCTGGCCGATTGATTCTACAACTATATCGAAATCAAGGATATAGGCACTTTGTTCAACAGGCACAGGCCTGCGCCTTCCTGATTCATCCGGTTCTGCCAGCCGTGCGGGACATACCTTTACGCCGGTAACTTTGTTATCAGCAGAGAGATATTCAAGCTGCTGAGTGAGTATCATAAAATGAACTCCGCAATCCATCGCCCGGTTTCTCTCTGCTTCCCAGGCGGGCATCTCCTCGAAAGAGCGGCGGTAAAGCAGGTAAACATCCGCTGCGCCCTGCTCTTTGGCGGTAACAGCAGCATCCATGGCCGTGTTGCCGCCGCCGATCACCGCAACCCGTTTACCTTTGACATCTATTGAATCGGCAGATTTTGCCTGCCGCAGAAAAGAGAGAGCGTCATACAGGCCCTCAAGAGACAGTCCCGAGGTACTGATTGCCTTTGGAAGGCCCAGACCGACAAATACCGCATCAAAACCCTCAGAAAGTATATCGTCCAGATTAAAGTTTTCATCAAGCGGTTTGCCAAGGCGAAGCTCGAGCCTGTCCGGACTTACATTATCGAACACAGCCGCCATCTCACTCTTAAATGAATCAAGCTGTCTTTCTTCAGGTATAACCGTCTCGATCATGCCGCCGAGCCTTTCGTTTTTGTCTATTAGTGTAACCTTATGACCCGCCTCAATAAGCATCGCAACCGCGGCAATTCCCGCCGGGCCGGCACCTATTACCGCAACTGTTTTACCGGTACACTCCTGCGGCACCCGAAGCCTTGACCAGCCGTTTTTGTTGGCCTGATGCGATAGGTATTTCTGTATATCCGCGATCGGCAGCGAAGCGTCTCCGATAAACCGCTGCAGACAGCCGCCCTGGCACTGGCTCTCAACCGGGCACAGCCACGCGCAGACCTCTGGCAGTATATTTGCCCTGCGTATTATCTCATAAGCGCCCCTGTCGTCGCCGTCAAGGAACGCCTGTATAAAAGCGGGTATCTCAATACCAGCCGGGCAACCCCGTACGCAAGTGGCATCCTGGCACTGGAAACAGCTCTCTGCCAGACGTGCCAGATTCGCCCGGTCACTGTTTCTGCCGCGTTTGTAGACAGGGCCGTATATCTTGTTATCGCGGACTACACAGCCGGCACTCTGGCCGTCACGCATCAACTGTGTGCAAGCGCTGCAGCCTACACAAACCTTATCCTGATCCATTTTGCCGGTATTTATTAAGTCTTTGGCAAAATCGGGATATGCAAAAGCCATACGTCCGGCACCGATAATTTTAATTTTACCCGAGGCTTTCGCTGCCGCACCTACATTACCCATCAGATGGCGAAGCAAACTGTAACCGGTTCCTACAAGAACCATATCTGGGAATTTCTTCTGGATTTGTGCCGCTATTTCAATCAGCCTTTCAACGCCCTTAAGCGGGTGTTCCGGTTCAGCATAGGCGCCTTTGATCGGCTGATTAAACGGCCTGCCAACGTGCGGGTTGTAGTAAGGATTGGCGATTGTAAAGTTTACAAGCCTGACACCCTTGTCTCTGAGTATCTCAAGAAGCCGCAGAGGCTCTTCTAAATCCGGCTTTGTGTAGTCATTCTTATCTACACCCCAGCCATATGGATAGGGTATCGCGTCATAGAAACCAAGCCTTAAACATATCCCAATTTTATCACCAAGCTCCGCTTGTATCTTATCGACAGTCTCAAGAATGAAACGCGCACGGTTCTCAAGGCAGCCGCCGTATTTGCCTTTACGATTACGTGAAGCCAGCAGCTCATTTACAAGGTATCCGTGGCAGGATTTGATATCAACCGCATCAAAACCGGCCTTGTACGCGAGCCTTGCTGCCTGCACGTATTTGAGCTGAAGCCGGTCAAGGTAATCATCGCTCACGATGCAGCTGTCGTCAACCCTGCTGATTTTTTCGGTGCTCGGCTCCTGCTCCGGAACCAAAGAGTCACGATATGGATCCCGTTGCGGAATAAGAGGCCTTGCAGTGCCGTCCGGTTTACTGTATCTGCCCGAATGGGTGAGCTGGGCAACTATAACCGGTTTGTGATTCTCTCCCATACCTGACGCGGCGGTATCACGCATCTGCCTGACCATATCGGCGAAGGCATCCTTTGTTCCTTCATGCAGCCAAAGCTGGCGGGGGTTTGCCCTGCCCTCGGGGGTTACTGCTATGGCTTCTGCCCAGAGAAGCCCCGCTCCGCCGGCGGCAAACCTGTTGTATCTGCGATATGTAAGCGGACCGGGTGAGCCGTCCTCCAGCCCGTCTGCGCCTTCCATCGGGTTTACGGCCAGTGAGTTGGGGATTCTGAGATTTGCGGCCTGAACAGGCTCAGAGAGAATCGAAACATCTTCGATCGCCGCAATACCGGCACCCAGCCGGGCACAATCCTGCTCAAAGCTCTTGATATCTGATAATTTATATTTCCATACTTTTCTGGTAGTCATATTTGTTTCCGTAGTATTAGGCATTGAATAAAAGCATTTTCGCAAATGCCAGACTGTATATCACAAAACCGGCACAGAGTATGTATCCGCCGATTATATAGGATCGTGTTTTTTTTTGGCGTTTTATGATTATCCCGGTCAGAACATCTTCCGGGCTCTCATCTAGCCTTGAGGTTGTCCAACTGATGCCGAGTACATTTTTCCAGACCCATACGGCACTGGTAAGCACTACAGCCAAACCTGTTATAACACAAATCTGAGCAAAAAGGCTTGTATCTGCTATACGCCTTCCGGAAAAACCTGTAATCGTAAGCACCACACCTGCCAGACTCATCAAAACCTGGGCTCTGGTCTGCAAGACATTGAGCTGCCTCTCCAGAACTCCTACCGATTTGTACAGGTCTCCGCCGCACAATTCAAGGAGGTTTTTTGCCTCACGGGCCGCACTCTTTAAAACTTCAGTATCATTTTTCATTCTAAGTCCTCGCTGATTAAAACATTATTATATACAAAGCATGCCCCTATGTCCTTGCATATACGGCAGATTTTAATTTGCGTTTTCGGCAATTTTGTTGACTTTTGACATAAAATTATTTATAAGAACAAATTATGAAGTCAGATTATTTAAAAAACATAGCTTTCCCCGAATACGGAATACTAATACAAAGCCGCATAAAAAGACCTGATTATGGCGACAAACCTCACGCCCATAAATATTTAAGCATAATATACATAGTATCCGGCCATGGAACTCTTGAGAGGGACGGCTGCAGCCGCAATCTCAACCCGGATAATATTGTCATGCTGAATAAAGGCAGTATGCACACACTTACAGACAAGGCCGGAAAACCGATGACTGTTTTCTCTATGTATTTTGCCCCCGAGACTGCCGGAGTCGACAAAAAAATCGTTGATTATGTGTTCAGTTCGGAAGAGCCTCTGAATCTGCCGGTATATTATGCTGAGTTTGTTCGGAGAAACATAAGACAGATGCTACATGAACAGTCCAACCGGCCTCCCGGCTGCAAAATGGCAATCTGCCAGCTGTTCAACCTTACACTGTTGTGCATATACAGGGCTAAACTGATAATTTCCAAAAACGCCGACCTTCATTCCAACGCCGACAGCAACACACGGGTCATGGCTGCACTGGAACATACCTCAATAAACTCACACGAGCAGTTCTCGCTGAGCGACGCGGCAAGGCTGGCCAAAGTTTCACAGCGTCAGTTTACCAATATATGCCGCAAACTCACAGGCACCAGTTTTATTAAGTATTTAAACAGAAAACGATGCGAAAAAGCAAGGCAGCTTATCAGCACTACAGAAATGTCTGTTGCCTCTATTGCATTCGAAACAGGTTATGAAGACCTTTCAACTTTCTACAGAGCCTTTAAAAGCATATACGGAACAAGTCCTACGAAAATAAAACGTGATTTAACCCTTCAACAATATGATCTTAAGGTTACGGGGAACTGCACCCCTGCGAAAAAAAACAGCAGGGCCGAGCCGGCTGTTGTGTACAACATCTTTTGATTGTACTACGTAACCCATTGTGTATAATAGACTTATGTTTTGAGTTTTCAGTGATAATTATTGTAATTGTCAACCACTCATGAGACCGCTGAAAAACTCCAGATTTAGCCACATTTGCTCTTTCAAAAGTTCATAGAATTGATAGTTTGACAAAATATGCGGGACAGATGTAAGCCAATCAGGAAAAAACACCTACGCCATATTACCCAATTCGCTACCTAATTAATATAATCATTACCTAATTGCCATTTATCAGTTTTTTGCCATCTGGCCTGCTGGCCACGGCCAAGGCATTCTACCAAACCATTGACCTTAAACCGCTTCAAAACCTTTCGTATCATATCAATACTTACATCAGGGCAATCAAGCTGCAATTCGGAGACTGAAAATGGACCTATCTTATGTTCTATAGAGGATTTAATAATCGATGTTTTAGCTCCTTTTTCAGAAACTGTATGACCAACACTTTTTTCAAATTCTTTGCAGGCTAAATTAAAAATCGATAAAACATAGTTGATATACGGCCAGGGGTCATGCCGGCTCTCATGCCATCCCGCAGAACTTTGTTCAAGAGTTTCATAATAACGATCTTTATTCTGTTCGATCAATTTTTCAAGGCTTATATATCTACCTACTTCATAACCAATATGATAGCTTTGCAGAAGCATTAAAAGCCTTGAAACTCTGCCATTACCATCTCTAAAAGGATGAATACACAAAAAATCCAGATTAAATGCGGCAAGAGCGATCAGAGGAGGAACCCAGCGTTCTTTTAAGCAATCACCCCAAAGTTCTGTTAGATGACTTATATATTCAGGTGTTAGACCAGGTTCAACTGTTTTAAATCTGATACGCTCAGTTCCATCAGCGTATTTTTCAATAATATCACCTTGTTTCTCCTTGTACTTACCAGCATCCCAAATATCCCCGCGGGCATATTTGTGCAAATCCAGAATAGTCTTCTCGGATACTGACAAATCACTGCCATGTTTATGAACTAATTCCAAAGCCTGACGGTATCCTCTGATTTCTTCTTCATTTCTATCTTGTAAAAGGGATTTGCCAAAAATTACGGTACCGACTCTGGCTTGATTAATTTCAACACCCTCTATTCGATTAGAAGAGACCGCACTTTCGATAATAGCATGTTCTCGTAATGTTTTTAATTTCTGCGGTAATTGGCGAGTAAACAATTTCTGCTTGCCCAGGGCTTCTCCCAGATCCGTAAGATACCAGGAAGCTGACGTGGGTATTAATTCAATACCTTTAGCAAATATTCTTAGAGTATTCATTGTACTTGATCTTTAAGTGAAAAAAATTTTAGAAACACTACTTACAGAGTTCAAAGCCATCTTGAGTATCACCTTAAAACCCGGCATATAGCCTCATTTCTTTTCAAAAGCCATTGTACAAAAAAACTGCTCAATATCAACTGGTAACTTCAGCTTGCAGGATTACTTTTTCTATAGGATCGCATGAGCCTTACACAATTTCTTGCGACAAGGGGCTCCATATTGCCCTCAGTGCGTTGACGGTTGCACCACGGCTAATGTCAAATGCCTTTGTTAAATAGCTGTTAATCTCTCACTCACATATACTTACAAACAGTCTTGTCAGACGGTCGATCCATTAGTTATGTACCATCTGTAATTGTCAACCACTCATGAGACCGCTGAAAAACTCCAGATTTAGCCTTATTTGATCTTTCACAAGTGCATAGAATTGATGGTTTGGCGAAATTTGCGGGACAGGTGTAAGCCAATCGGGACAAAATTTGGGCGTAAAATCGCTCATTTTCTGTGTCAGGACGTACATTCCCCACTGTTCATTGGCACTGGCTTATAAATTTGTAGAATATCAGCCAGCTTTTTTCAGCCGGTAGCCGGTTATCCGGGCCTGGCGAAAATAGCGTGTTTCAATCTCGGTTGGCACAAACTTGGCATCACGTGCCGGTGCTTCAGGCAGGTTGCTGTTAAGCGGCGCTGAAAACAGGTCAGTAATGAGCGGGTCAAAATAGGTCATTTTGAAAGGAAGTTTTTGCCTTAGAGTCGTTATATTATCGATATTATCGAAAATATAACGGAGGTCTTTATGGCGAACTATCTAAAAATGACTAAAAGAAGTGTAATACAGACATTAAGAGAGCGTAACTGGTCTTGCAGGCGTATATCCAGAGAGCTTGGCATCCACCTGGATACGGTGCGTAAGTATGCAAAATCAGACAATGATAATTCAAAACAGGTCACTAACGCGCCTCCCGGGTCGGTGGCCCAAAGCTCAACCGGTCCGGTAAGCAATTGTGAGCCTTACCGTGAAATAATTAAGAACAAGCTGGATATGGGGCTCAGCCGCCGGCGTATATGGCAGGATCTTCGTGACGACCACGGCTCTGATGTCAGCTACCACAGCGTTCGCAGGTTTGTCAACCGCCTCAGTAAAAATTCGCCTGTTCCGTTCAGGCGTCTTGAATGCAGGCCCGGTGAAGAGGCTCAGATAGATTTTGGTACGGGTGCACCGGTAATAACGAAAGATGGCAGACGAAAAAGAACTCATGTAATACGGGTAGTGCTTAGCTTCTCCCGTAAATCCTACAGCGAGGCAGTTTTCAGGCAGACCGGCGATAACTTTATAAATTGCCTGGAAAACGCTTTTCACCACTTTGGCGGTGTTCCGCAAACACTGATAATAGATAATCTTAAAGCTGCTGTAAACAAAGCTGACTGGTATGATCCTGAGATACACCCAAAAATAGTGTCATTCTGCCGTCATTACGGTACCGCCATTTTACCCTGTAAGCCGTATACCCCAAGACACAAGGGTAAGGTTGAAAAAGCAGTAGCATATGTCAAAAATAACGCCCTCAAGGGCCGCAGCTTTAAGAGCCTCTCAGAGCAGAATCAGTTTCTTCTCAGCTGGGAGAGCCGTATTGCCGATACCCGTATTCACGGCACTACCCGCAAGCAGGTAGGCAAATTGTTCACAGAACAGGAAAAGCCTGCTTTATTGAGGCTTCCGGTTGGAAGGTTTCCTTCATTTACAGAAGCTCAGCGGTCCGTTCACAGGGACGGCCATATAGAGGTAGAGAGGACCTATTACTCGGTGCCTCCGGAATATACCGGCCGCAAGGTATGGGCAAGATGGGACGGCCATATGGTAAGAGTATTTAACCGCAGCATGGAGCAGATTGTTGTTCACGCTAAAGTTGAGCCGGGCAGATTCCAGACTCAGGACGGACATATTCATTCAGAGAAAAGAACAAAGATAGAAAACGGCGTTGTATGGATGCTTGAACGAGTCAGTCTGATAGGTGAGAATGCCCAGAGATGGGCCCGGCAGATGCTTGAGGCCAGAGGAATACCTGGTATCCGCGTACTTCTGGGCTTGCTGAATATGACCAATACCTATAACGGTAACAAAATCGATAATGCATGTAAAATAGCGTTAAGCCACAATGCTTTTCGATTGAAGACCATCAGGAGTATTATTAAACACGGCGGTGACAGGCAGCTCCAGATGGAATTTATAGATGAGCACCCTATTATCAGAGATATCTCCAGTTACGGAGAATTCGTAAGAGAGGTTCTGGGCTGAACAATAATCATAACTTATTCAGGAGCAGATTATTATGAACAATTCACTGCACAACACATTAAAATCACTAAGGTTGTCAGGTATGCTTGAGATACTTGAAGTTCGATTGCAGGAGGCAGCCGGCAACAGCCTCACTCATGCTGAGTTTTTAGAACTGATCCTGCAGGATGAGATGCTGGTCAGAAAGCATCGCCAGATCCAAAGGGGTATTAAGGCTGCCGGGTTTAGAGAACTCAAGACACTGGAGGAGTTTGACTGGCAGTTCAACACTTCGATTAAAAGAAGCCGGATATTTGATATGGCCACATGCCGCTTTATCAGTGAGGGCATTGATGTTTTGCTGCTTGGCCCGCCGGGTGTGGGCAAGAGTCATTTGTGTCAGGCGATAGGCTATCAGGCAGTCAAGGCAGGCATGGCTGTGCGGTACCGCTCGATATTTGATGTTGCCAGGGATTTTCTGCACGAAGATGCCTTTGCCTGTCAGGATAAGGTAATGAACAGATATCTCAAGCCGGAGCTGCTGATAATCGATGATATGGGCATCAAGCATCTGCCAAAACGCTGCGGCGAGTATCTGCTGGAGATCATTATGCGGCGATATGAAAACAAATCCACGATGATGACCTCCAACAGGCCGCTGGAAGACTGGGGCAAGCTCATTGGTGATGTACCATCGGCAACCGCAATCCTGGACAGGTTTTTGCATCATGCTGAGATCATCAACATCACAGGCCGCAGCTACCGTCTCAAGGACCGTGCCGAGCATGGTGCCTGTGAGAAAAGAGCCGGCCATGAAGGCTGACTCAGTCTTAACCGGCCTGTCCCGCCCGGCTTGCGGCGGCCAGGTTCCGACGAGCTTTTTGGGTGGCCCATTCTCACCCGGCCGCCGGTCCGGGCGAAACAGGCCTGGCGTATCTGCCCAATAACGTCGAAAATAATCGTTTTATCCAAATCCAACTTGACAAATGAAACTAAAAATAGTAAATAACAACTGGTTTAACTGACCCATTTTGAACGCGCTCATAGTGACCTAATTTAAAGCGCCGATTGACAGGTTGCCGAAGAATACATCATCAGGACGGTTCCCGTCTAATGCCATATGCGGCCGCCAGGCGTTATACCAGAATACAAATTCACTGCATAACTCATGCAGATGATCGATACCTCTGATGATTGGAACATGGTTGAGCCATTCTGATTTTAGGGTTAAATTTGCCCTTTCTGTTACAGCGATCGAACCTTTCTTCCCGATGGCTCCAAGTCGGTGTTTAATCCTGTTGTTATTCTTCAGGCACTCAGCGAAAGCCTCACTTATAAATACGCTGCCCTGATCGGAAATGATGTGCTTTGGAGAACCATACCTTTCTATGGCTTCATCCATGGCATTGATTACCCAGCCGGCATTGGGTCCTTCCAGCGGCACTGCAGCCATTATCTTGCGTGAAAAGTGATCGATAATAACGCAGACATGCACCTCTAATAAGCCCCATTTATAGACAATTGTAGTATCAATTGACCAAACATGGTTTGGGTACCAGGCAGGGATTGAACGGGACTCGGTTTCATCTTCTGTTTTCTTTGATTTGAGTGCTTTGCGTGGTGTTTTTCGCGGCTGCGGCCTGTTGAGTATATTCCTGACAGTCGAGGCTGAGAGAAAGATGCCCAGTAGTTTGAGCTGGTTGGCAACTCTGAACCTACCCCAGCCTGCATTTGATTTTGCTATCCGCCAGACCAGAGCAGCCAACTCGGCAGGTGTCTTATTAGCTGGGATAACTGCCTGTACCCTTTCTTCTATATTCTTGAGCCAGCGATAGAGTGTTGACCTGGCAATTCCAAGATGCTCTTTCACCCTTCGTCTTGGTATCTGAAAGGTTTCCATATAGCAGAGAATAAACAGCTTCTCGCGGATAGTATATCGCTTGCTATTGTTCCGTTTCAGAACGGCCTTCTGCAAGATAGACACCTGTATTTGAAGTTGACTAATCATATCACGAAGAAAGAGTATCTCTTTATCCTTCTCGTCAATGTCCATCCCGGCAAGTCGTTCGAGGCTACGTTTTCGAGCCCTTCCAGAAAACCCTGCAGCAAGTACTGCCGCCTTTATGATCAATCTCACAGCAATGTTGATAATCTCGATGTTTTGAGACATATTTTTCTGCTCATAATGTTTAACAAAGGTACAATTCCCATAAAACGAGCAATGAATTATTGTAAAATTACCTGAAAATGCAAAATGATGCAGTTGGACACATAAGTGACTATTATTTAATGAGATAAACTTTCGTTCTCGGGTGGCCCGATTGCCCTTGACAACTGCACAATGGCACAGAGCTTAGTCAACGCACCCCACGAGGCCATGAATTCAAATATTAGAAACAGATACTACGACATGATCATTTCTGTCTAATTCAAGGGTGATTTTTTTAGTCGATTCTGCAATGATTAAACTTTCGTTAATGTATTGCTGTATTTTATTGCTTATATTTTTAGGAGTAACGATAGAACCTTCTTTTATTATAATCCGACTATTATCAGAAGGTTTTATTAAGAGGTCACTTGTTTTTAAAATTCCACCATCAACTACTATGCTTGCATTTCTATGGGCAGGGGCGGCTAGGGTGAGATTTTCAGCTACTTCCAATATTTGGTTTGTGCTAATTAGTAACGAAGAATTGTTTTTAATTGAAAGATTTTTACAGTAAGCCTTATCTTTAGTCAAAACTACTGAACAATTCTCCCCAAGAGTAGCATTAGAGCTGCTGTCGGGCGTATTTCGCCACCAGTTTTTATTATTGTGCCATGAATTGTCGACAGAAGTCTTTTGCCACTCGCAATGCGGTGTAATGTTGCTGAGAATCTCTCCAGAAAGAGTTATGTCATTATGGGCATAAAACATTACACGCCCTGTCTCTTCACCAACCAGCAAGTCAAGTTTGCCATCGCCGTTAATATCAGAAGCAACTGGAGAACAGCTGTGTATTAACAGCCTGATTTGCTCGCCTTTGAAGAGAAAGACCTGGGGTTTTTCAAAGATCGGCAGGCCTCTCAGGTCCAGCTTACCACTGTTTTTCAAAAATAGTGGCATAGCCCCCACATTACCAAGAGAGCTTGGGAAGCCCCGTTTTTTGCTTGGTACAGAGCTTTCAAGCATTGTTCCAATTAAAAGGTCTTTATGGCCATCTCCATCCCAGTCGTCAAGCTGGAGCTTGAGCCTGCCGGTGCCGCCGGCGTAGCGATAGTTTGCGTCTATATAATTCTGATCTGTCAGGCGAAGTTTGCCGCCATCCTCAAGGTTATAGTTGTCAATTTTCCAGTACAGATGAACCTGGTCCTGGTCATCGAGCATGATATATGCCATTTTTTCGTTAATTTCACCAACTGCGGGTCTAACCCGCCAAGTACCAAATAATGGCATGCCTTTACAGTAAAGCGGTTGCCCGGAGCTAAGCAAAGGTTCTTTAGCTGTGCCCATGTTAACGTATAGCAGGTGTTCTGCAACGGAGCTTGACAGCAGTATATCTGGCAGGCCATTACCTGTCCAGTCTGCGACTTGCGGGCATGTGTAGCCCCATCTTGCCTCCAATGGTCCTTGTATTGAACCTCGGTAGCCTGGTTGAATTGATATTGCTTTTCCATCCGTCTTAATTTCAACGGGATTTGCAAAGCGGGGAGTTGTTTCTGTCCCGATATTCTTTGAGAATAGGACTTTACCGGGTGAGTTGCCTGCTATTATATCATCTTTGCCATCTCCGTCCCAGTCAACAACATTAATAACAGGTAAAGTTCCAAAGGTTAGATCTGCATTATGCTGTAAAGCAGGGCCCAGCAGCTTATAAACCGGGGTGTCATTCTTGTCAAACTGGCCGGTAAACTGGTAGTAGTAGAACCATCCTTCACAAGATACCAGCAAATCAGAAAGCCCCGTCTTATGGTTTGGGTAGGCTATTGGCGAGGGATTAACCGTTGGGTGGCGAATTGCAATTCCATCAGGGCCCGGTATAAGTGTCATTGGTTCAGGTATAAAGCTGTCTTTGCTGGTATTTCTATAATAACAAAGATTGCCCAATACACTGCCGCTAACGAAGTCTTTTTCCCTGCCGGAACCAAGATTAACAGCAGTGTTGGACCAGCCGTGATTAAGATAGCTTGGCTGTGAGTCCAGTGATATTTTTCTGAAGTTTGTAAAAGGTCCTTTGAGTATGTCATCGGTCGAAACCGCGTAGAGGTAAGCTTTGGGTAGTTCGCCTCGCCATATACCAGCTCCATCATAAGGGTCAAAAACGTTACCGCGGGTGTGCATCCGCACTGCCTGCTCTCCCATATAGTTTCCCGTCGATACTGAAAAGATTAGTTCTGCGGCCTTTTCATTGTGTCTTATGGCAGCAAGGGCTCCGTCCAGTTTGACAGGACTGGTTTGCTTTCCAGTTTTATTAGCAAACTTAATAATTTCCGTTTTTTCAAAAGCCAGGGTATCTCTGTTGAATGTTGTGTAAAGCAGCTCTCCTGGAGCAGTCCAGATGCAATAGACTTTGTTGTTATTATTCTGGAAGAGGTATTTTGGGGTATACTTCTTAGGTATATCATGTTGGACATATATGGGTTGCCCAAAAATAGCTCTGCCGTCGCTGTGGTTTCCCTCAAAGCTGTAATATACAATTTTAATTTTCCAACTGAAGTGTTCGGTGTATTGTATAAAGATGTCAGGTCTGTCAGATTCAGGGTTGGAGTTGACATAGGCTGTGCCGAGCAGTTTATTGCCAAGTCCCGGCCCGCTAAAAGGAGCCGCTTTTCCCCCGGCGGGTAGTGGTTTGCCGCTTTCAAGAGTCAAATTCCTTTTAGAGTCTGCTGCAAAAACTGTAGCAAAAACGGCTGAGATCAATGCCATAAAGACAAAAACTTTGGTAAGTAACCTTCTCATACAATCTTCCTGTCTTGAGTTTGATTTGAATGTGTCTTCGGAGTTCCCAATTTTGGTCGCGTTTAATTTATTAAGTTTTGGCTTGAGTTAGAAAGCGATAGTCATAGCGGTTTACTTATCGCCGATTTGAGTACCTTTGACCCATTCTATGTGCATATCACCCATAGCAGCATTAGTGCCACCACTTTTCCCTTGAGAATGGCTTTTGTAGTTCATAAATGCAACACCAGTGGTAGTTCCATTGACGATAACACCATCAGAGCCCATGAATTCGCCGGCTCCGCAGTAGAAAATCGTAGCATCTGCCATAGAGTTTGCTCTTGACCTGTGAAGGTCTATTTTGGACCAGTTTGCAGGTTTAAGTTTAGTGTAATTTTGTAGTGGACTTGGAATGCCTGCAGAATTTTTAGGTGCTGAGCTGTAGTCCCACCAGTTCAAAACGCCGAATTTCCTTATGCCGTCCGGCGGTGATGAGGTTGTAAGGCCAATTTCATCATTTTTTTTCTTGGGCCAGAGATGGGTAAGATAGGTCTCTGCATAGGTTTCCAATATGTAATTCTTGTAATTTCTGCCGTCGTATTCAATTAAGCCGGATTCTTTCCAGAGTTTGGTGTTATCGAGGTTTTTACCTCTATTGAAGGGGCAAACAAAGAATTTTGGCAGGTATTTCTGGTAATATTGTGAGACTCTTCCTGGGCCCCCAAAGAAAAAAGATCTTTCGTTCCACCCTTCTGGCAGGCCGATGCCAGCATAGTCTTTTAAAGCCATTGACATCATGTAACCCTTTGGAGGGGCATAGTTTGCGGCCCATATATTCAAGACAACGGGAACCTTGGCTTCGTTATCTGTTCTGTAAAGAGTAACAAGTGTTGCAATCTGTTTGCTATTAGCTTTGCAGGTTAGTACTTTGGCAGAGTTCCTGACTTTTGACAATGCGGGCATTAGAATAGCCATAAGAAGTGCTATAATCGATATTACAACTAATAACTCAATAAGAGTGAAACCATACTTTAATTGCGGAAATCTGTTTTTACCGTACATGAAAAACTCCTGAAACCTAATATTTGAATTATTATATTTTTATTTAAAGTTTAATACTGACAGGCGAAATAGTCAAGAATATTCTTGAAATATTTAGGTTTTTTCAAGAATATTTTTCGTTTATCCGTGAATTATTCTTGACACCATGGCAGTTTCTGATAGAATTAGTCTATGTCAATGGTCAAAGTAGCAAAAATGGCAAAAGTTTCTCAGGCAACTGTTTCGCGTGTATTCAACGGCAATCCAACAGTTAGCCGGGAATCTGTCGAAAATGTCAAGAGGGCTGCGGCTCTTCTGGGCTATAAAGCAAAACGCAAGCCTCGTACCAGTACTTCTGGTGTATTAAAGGTTGCAGCTATAAGTCTTGGTAGCGAGGAAATGGCTGCTTTTTTTGGCGGTCACAGCATTTGTATCGAAAAGATTGAACGCGAACTTGCAAAAAACAACGTCGAACTCTTACGATTTAACGTTACCGATGTAGCTTCAATACCTGCAGTGATATTATCTGGGGAAGTTTCAGGTTTGATACTAACCGGCTACACTCTTGACTTTGAAGTTCTTGAAAAGCTTGAAAGCTTTCCCAAAGTCTGGCTAAATTCTCATACCACCAAAGATGGTGATGTGATATTACCAGGTAATGTTGAGATTGGAAAGCTGGCACTTGATTATTTCTTAAAAAGAGGACATAGCAAACTTGGTGTTCTTAATGCGTACCTGGCAAACCCGGCTGTAGTGAGTCGTTGTGAGTACTTCAAACATGCTGCGAGTCTTGCCGGGGTGAAAGTTACAGATTTTATCTATAAAGGGCTAAAATCGCAGAATTGGCAGGAATTTGAGCAAAATGTAGAGGTGCTTGTAAAGGAATTTATTAAATCTGACAACAGACCTACTGCTGTCTTTGTGCCGGTTGATACAGAGGTTGCACTTGTGTATCGTTTTTTTACCAAGTATGGTATTAAAATTGGTAAGGGTGGGGTAGAAATTCTCGGGTGTGATAATGATACTGCAACCCGCGTAGCTCTGTACCCCAGACCTTCTACCATTGATATTGGGACCGAAATACTTATCCGTCAGGCAGTACAATTGCTGCTCTGGCGTATTGAGTCTCCTAATGTTGACAGGAATATTAGTATTGTCGTAGAGCCAAAATTGATTTTAGGTGAAGTTTAAATATAATTTGGATCCATATCCATAATTCTTTAAAATGTTGTTGTTTATTTTAACAAGGATGTTCTCATGAATAAAAAATTTTTGTTGGTAATTGTAATGACGTCTCTGGGATTTGCTCTCACAACTGACGCTACGACACTTGCTTATTGGAAATTTGAGGAAGGCCAGGGGCAAACTATTGCAAATGAGATTGCCGGCGGCAACAGTCTCGTGAGAGGTATAGATATCAATGATACTAACGACCCGGCGTGGGCCGATGGTATTGTTGATGATTATGCCTTGAACTATGCTGACGGTCAGTGGTGCAGCTTTGCCGAAGCTGATGGTGCTGAAACTCTCAGTAGTCAAATGCTCGCTTCGAGTTTTACGGTCGAGGCATACTTTAACATGGACTCATTGCCTGAGAACGGTTATGCAGAAGGTTATCATGTGGTCGGCCTTTTCAATAGACAAGCTAATTCCGATGGCTACTGTGGTGGTTGGGCCAACTATGCTATACGTTTAAGAACTGCAGATGATGGTGCTACATATGCTGAGGGTTACTTTACCAACGTTGGCGGTTCATACCCAACCGTTACTTCGGTTGTGCCCCTTAGAGCCGGAAAGGATTATTATGTTGCTTTCTCATTTGATTCTTCTACAGGTACTGTTGCGATACAAGTTGATTCTCGTGTAACATCAAGTACCTGGACTATGGGACCCTATAACGTGTTCGAACATCCATATTTCACCGTTGGAGCGAAATCTCCGGGTAGTATACCAAGTGGTTTTATGAGAGGTACTGTTGATGAGGTAAGGATCAGCGATACAGCCCTAACCAGCGAAGAACTGCTTTATCAAGGGTCTGCATATACCGATACTAATGTGATTGCTTTCTGGCAGTTCGAAGAAGGTGTTGGTCAGTACCCAATAGATGAAACCGGAAAAACAAGTTCAAACTTTATCAGAGGTACAAGTGCCACCGGTTGGATGGACCCTGAATGGGTTGCCGGGATTAACGGAAATCATGCCCTGAGATTTATGAAGCTCGCTGCTCCTGCTAATGGTACGACGCTTTCTTTTATCAACGGCTATACAACTGAACAAGACAGTGCAGCATTGATAGCTTCGAGTTTTACAATTGAGGCTTTTTTTAATATGTCTGCAGTGCCGGCTGCAGGTTACTCAGATGTAAGATATATAGTCTCGTTGTGCGGCAGAGACGGAACGTATGCAAACTACTGGAACTATTCAGTACGTATAAGGACAGTAGAAGGTGTCGGTGATGAGCCGGATCAGACTTTTGTCGAAGGTGTTTCGAGATCTGCTGATGGCAACTGGCCGACCGTTACTTCAAGTGTGCCGCTTGAGATAGGGACTGACTACTACGTTGCTTATAGCTATGACGAAATAACAAATGAGGCAGCGATATGGGTTGATGGCAATAAAGAAACAGTTATTTTCAGCCAGACTCCAATCAGTACTCAATTGACAAATCCAATGTTTACAATCGGCTCGCGAGCTCCTTCAGTGAGTTATTCCGGATTCTTCGAAGGTGTTATTGATGACGTTAGAATCAGTAATATTGTCCAACCTGACAACAATCTGCTTATTCGCAATTGCGGCGGATGGGGCTACAGTCCAATGGATTTCAACAAGGACTGTGTTGTAGATGCGGCCGACCTCTCAACGTTCGCCAGCAGTTGGCTAAATTGTACCGACCCAACAGATCCGTTATTTAATGCTGAGTAATTGGATTTTTGGCTTTAACTGATTTTCGTTAACTTTAATAACTGGAGCAATAAATCATGATTAATAAAATAAAATCAATATTAATTTTCTGTCTTATAGCCTGCAGTGCAGTTACAGTTCAGGCAGCGACACTGGCTTACTGGAACTTCGAAGAAGGCAGCGGTCAGAATCTTACCGATATCAGTGGTAATACCATTCAAGAATTCATTAGAGGAACAAGCGCCTCAGATTGGATGGATCCTGAGTGGACCGAAGGTATCAAAGGCGATCATGCACTGAAGTTTATGAAGCTCGCTGCTCCTGCCAACGGAGGGGTTTGCTCTTTCATTAATGGCTATGACCCTGTATTGTGCAGCAGAGCTCTTGTTGCTACGGGCAGTTTTACAGTAGAAGCTTTCATTAAAATTGATGTAATGCCTGCAGATGGTTATACAGATGCCCGTTATATCGTTTCCCTGTGCGACAACAGTGGTACGTATGCAAGCTACTGGAACTACGCAATAAGGCTCAGAACTGCAGGTACTGACACATTCGTAGAAGGTCTTTCCAGGGCTAAAGACGGCTCATGGCCGACTGTTACTTCAACTGTTGCTCTTTCGACAGGTGTCGAGTATTATGTCGCCTTTTCGTACAATGCCGATACAATGGAAGCTAAGATATGGGTTGATAACAATACTGACACTTCGACCTTTGCTCAGCAACCTATCAGTACTGATCTGACAAGCCCAATGTTTACGATCGGTGCCAGAAGACCTTCTTCAAGCTATTCCGCTTTCTTCGAAGGTGTTATTGATGATGTTAGAGTCAGCGATACTGTTCTTACAACTCAAGAGATGCTTTCCTATGGCTGCGGATCAATAGGATATGATCCAATGGACTTCAATCAAGACTGTAGAGTGGATATGGCAGATTTGGCTGAGTTTGCAAAAATGTGGGGCAATTGTTCGATTCCTTATCTTGAGGGTTGCGATCAGTACTGATATTTAAGAAAGTTTTTAATATAAGCAATTAAGACCGAATGACCAAAATTACTGTCGTTTGCAGTCTTTTGTTGATGGCACCGCCAAAAGTCAGAAAGCACCGAAAACATCTTCGTTTTCAACTGATTAACGTTGTTTATGTTGTCAACTCAGGCTTTTGGCGGTAGCGTCTTTGTTGGATTGCTCTAATGCGTATTAAGGTTCATATTTCTACAGGTCTATAGCTTTCGAGGTGATAATGTTAGAAAGAATTGGTGTGATTTTTTTGCTCCAACTCTGTTTTGCGGGCAGTTCATCGGCTGGAGTTTCTTATGAGTCCCTGATTCTAAGAGATGACCCAGTTTTATGGTGGCGTTTTGATTATCAACGATCGGTTGATGGTTCAGTTGCTTATGATGAAATCAGTAATTACAATAGTTATTATGATGGTAATACTTCTATTGTAACTGGCGGCATTGATGGCGGATGCGGATGGTTTAACGGCAACCTTGCCGGCGTTGAGCTTGGAAGTGAGCTCAGGAGCAGGCTTGATGCTTCTAAAGCAATTACGGTTGAAGCCTGGCTCAGGTGTGCAGACCTTCCGGCAAGTGGGGCAAGGCCAATCTTTGCTACCCGAATTAATGCCGCCTATGCGGGTATGGAAGTTATAATTGTCAATGCAGGCGGTTCCTGTAGAATTCAAGTTGGTGCAAGAAGTACACTTTCGGATTCCTATCAGACGGCCTATGCACCTTTTGACAGTCTGGGGCAGTGGAATCATCTGGTTTGTGTTAGCGACTTTGCCAATGGAAAGGTCATTATATACCTCAATGGCCAAGAGGTAACAGAAACCTCTGTACAATTCGGAAGCAGACTTTATGAAGTTGGCGCTGCGGTAACACAAACCGATCAAATCGCCAGAGACTGTTCTCTGAATAACTTTTATAGGGGATGGCTTGATGAGGTTGCTGTTTATAACAGAGCTCTTAACAGCTTTGAAGTATTAGAACATTACCGTGCTGCAATTGCTGAAGAACCTGCATGTCTTTGGGTTTCTCAAGCTTTTTCAGCTAGCACATATAAAGATGTTTTCTATGGTTCGCCGAGCCTGGCTATATTGCCAGATGGTACCATGATTGCAAGCCATGATTACTTTGGTGACGGTGTTGCCCTGTGGGATCCGACTGAACGCTGGCGGACAGCTATCAGCAAATCCGTAGATGGTGGAAATAACTGGGTGGAGCTTGCTGTCGTTAACCGTATTTACTGGGCAAGTTTGTTTGAGCATAATGGGGATATTTACCTTTTAGGCGTTAATAAACCCTCGGGCAGTATTGTAATATCAAAAAGTTCCGATGAAGGGCTAACGTGGTCGTTGGCTTATAATAACAACACGGGTCTGCTTTTCTCGGGTGGTTTTGACCAAACACCGCCAAACTACACTACAGGCTCCGCAACTATATTAAAGCATAACGGCAGAGTGTATCGTTCGTTTGAAGACAGGGTTTACAATAGCCAGACTATAGGCCAATTTAAGGCTCTTGTTGTTTCTGCAGACCTTAATAGTGATTTGCTAAACTCAAGTAATTGGACGATGAGCAACAAGGTAGAATACAACCTTGCTGATACTCCGCCGGAGTGGGGGGCGACCCTGCCTTGCTGGCTTGAGGGGAGTATGACAGTTGATACCGATGGCCAGTTGTGGCTTGTTGAGCGTTTCAACTCGTATCCTACGACCGATAAAGCAGCACTTTTAAAACTTAGCAGTGATGGCACTGTGTTAGAGTGGGACGTTAATGCCCCTGATGCTGGTTTTATTGATATGCCCGGCGGGATGCACATGTTTACAACCCGCTACGACAGTCAAATAGGCCTGCACCTGGCACTTGTCAACAATAATACTGACTCGTCTGGCGATAAGCCTCAACAGCGAAATACGCTTTCTTTGGTTTCTTCGGAAAATCTCATCCACTGGCGGCACATTGCCACAATACTTCAAGACGACTCGCTCCTTAGTTGGGAAGATTCCGTGGCTCTTGCAGGCTTTCAATATGTTGAATGGCTTTTTGATGGTGATGATATTGTTTTTGTTTCTCGCACAGCTTATGATGGTGCAATGAGTTATCATGATAGCAATCGTATTACATTCCACAGAATTGAAAACTACCAGCGTCTATTCACGAACTGCGGAAACTGGGGTTATGATCCCATGGATTTTAATTTTGATTGTATCGTTAATTTGAAAGATTTTTTTGAGTTCGATTCTCACTGGTTAAATTAATCAGAATAATCAATCGGGATTATTTTAAATATAGCGATTATTCGCAAAAATTTGTTTATGTTTTAGTGTTTTATAATCAAGTGTTTAAGATTGGGTGTGTTACCCAAAATTAATACCGTAAGTTTTTTTAAATTAATTTTTTTGAAAGGAAATTGAAATGAGAAAAGAAACAAAGTTGCTAGTGGTTAGTTGTTTGTTGGTTATTGTATTAAGCAGTGCTGCTTCTTACGCTGCCACACTTGCTTATTGGAAATTTGATGAAGGTGCCGCTGATAGTCAGCTCTTAGCTGATTCAACAGGCAATACCACGAATGAGTTTATACGAGGTACCAGTGCTTCAGGCTTTATGGACCCAACCTGGACAGCAGGGATTAAGGGCGATTCAGCTCTGCATTTTGAGCGTTTATCTGCTTTTCCCAATGGTCAGGTTGCTTCATTTATTAATGGTTATGACCCAGAACTAAACAGTTCAGCGTTAATTTCCTCAAGTTTTACAGTTGAAGCTTTTATTAATATGGACACTCTTCCTGACGAAGGTTATAGTGCTGTTCGGTATGTCGTTTCATTATGTGATCGTTCCGGAACTTATGCCAGTTATTGGAACTATTCCATTCGCATGCGTACTGCAGATGGCAAAACCTATGCCGAGGGCAATTCCAGAGCAGCCGATGGCTCATGGCCTACCGTAACATCAAGCGTTGCCTTAGACGCAGGAGTTAACTATTATCTCGCGTATTCGTATGATGATACCACGGGTGAGGCGACTATTTGGGTTGATGAGCATTCAGATAGTGTCACTTTCACTAGTGCTCCAATAAGTAACGCCTTAGAGCATCCAATGTTTACAATAGGTGCCAGGGCTCCTTCAACAAGTTACTCAGCCTTCTTTGACGGAGTCATTGATGATGTAAGAATAAGTGACACAGCTTTAACTCAGAGTGAGCTCTTAGTACCTGAACCAACTACAGCGGCAATTCTTCTGTTTGGAGGAATTTCATTGTTGCGTAAAAAGAAACAGATTTAACGTTAAATTTTATAGATGCCCTGAAGAAATGATAAATACTTTGGGGCATCTATTGAAAATCATAATGAAACAACCATAAAATATTTATCTGAACTGAACCTCAAAATGATTTATCAAACGCTTAGTGACGGTCTGTATCCTGTAGCACTTACCCCTCTTGACGAAACAAAATCCATTGACTGGAAAGGTCTTGAGCATTTAATTGAGTTTTATTTAAATTCAGGTGCATCGGGTTTGTTTGTCAATTGTGCGTCTAGTGAAGTACAATTTTTTAACAACAGACAAATGTTGGAAATTTCTGCGTTTGTGGTGAGACAAGTAAATTTCAGAAAGCCTGTTTTATCCGGTGCAATATTGCAAGATAAAATTCCAAACCAGGCAAATTTTATCAAAGAGATTATGGACACAGGTGTTGACGTTGCTGTCATTTCCGCCAATCAAATAGCTGCTCTGCATGAGGATGATTCTCTCTGGCAATCAAAAGCGGAAAAGTTGTTACATTTAACAGATGGCGTACCTCTTGGTATATACGAGTGCCCGATACCCTATCATCGTCTTGTATCTACTAAGTTATATGGCTGGCTGGCCAAAACAGGTCGGTTCTCGTTTCACAAGGATACAAGTTGTGATATTTTAAAAATCAAAGAGAAACTGAATATTTCAAGAGATAGTAAACTAAAGTTCTTCAATGCACATATTGATACATTGTTAGATTCGCTTCAAGCAGGCGGAAATGGCTATAGTGGGATAATGTCCAATTTTTGTCCTAAGTTGTGCGCGATTTTGTGTGAGAAATTTAATAGTAACCCAACAATTTCTTTTAGATTACAAAAATATTTATCAAATACAGAAAATCATATCTTAAGTATAAGTAACGCCTATCCTGCCGTCGGAAAACACTTTCTTAGGTGCAGGCAAGTTCCTATTAAACCTTTATGTAAAACCGATCAGCCTGAGTTGAGCAATTATCAGCTGCGTCAATTGTATGAGTTATCTAATGATATAATTTTTCTGGAAAATTTAGATATACTAAATGAGGGACTGCCGTACTTGTCAACCAGCCATGAGACCAGGGTAAAATGGCAAATTTACTCTCATTTACCCTTTCGCAAGTGAATAGAATTCTTGGGTACCTCAGTTTTATGAGACCTGTTGTAGTGTCAAGCAACCGTGGGACCGCCGCAAAACGTCGTAATTAGCTTCATTTAACCTTTCGCAAGTGAATCGAATAACAGATTAGCTCGGTTTAGTGAGACCTGTTGTACTTGTCAACCACTCATGAGACCGCTGAAAAACTCCAGATTTAGCCCTATTTGCTCTTTCACAAGTTTATATAATTTGATAGTTTGACAAAATTTGCAGGACAATTGTAAGCCAATCGGGACAAAATTTAGGCTTAAAAATCGCTCATTTTCTGTGTCAGGACGTACATTACCCACTGTTCATTGGTACTGACCTATGAATTTGAAGAATATCAACCAGCTTTTTTCAGCCGGTAGCCGGTGATTCTGGCCTGGCGGAAATAGCGTATTTCAATCTCGGTTGGCACAGACTTGGCGTCGCGTGGAGGTGCCTCTGGCAAGTTACTGAAAAAGACATCATCAGGGCGATTTCCGTCTAAAGCCATATGCGGCCTCCAGGAATTGTACCAAACCTGGAATTCATTGCATAAACCATGCAGATGGTCGATGCCTCTGATGATAGGAACATGATTGAGCCATTCTGATTTTAGGGTTAAATTTGCTCTTTCAGTTACAGAAATCGAACCTTTCTTTCCGATAGCTCCAAGCCTGTGTTTTATATGGTTGTTATTCTTCAGGCACTCTTCGAAAGCTTCACTTATAAAAGCACTTCCCTGGTCAGATATGATGTGCTTTGGTGAACCATACTTTTCTATGGCTTCTTCAATCGCATTGATTACCCAGCCGGCATTGGGCCCTTCCAGCGGCACTGCAGCCATGATTTTGCGTGAAAAATGATCGATTACAACTACTACATGCACCTCTAATAAGCCCCATTTATAGACAATTGTAGTATCAATTGACCAGACATGGTTTGGGTACCAGGCAGGGATTGAACGGGCTTCGGTTTCATCTTCTGTTTTCTTTGGTTTGGATGCTTTACGTGGCTTTTTTCTCGGTTCCGGCCTGTTAAGAATAGCGGATTCAACTCATAAGTGCAATTAAGTCGCCAAAATTGTGGTGAGCTGGTATACTCTCTCACTGAATTATGGTGACCTCAACGAAAGGAACACTTATGAGAGCGTACAAGCAGCTCACCGAAGACGATCGTATCGAAATATATGCCATGAAGCAAGCAGGAAATCAACAAAAACAAATAGCTGCGGCGTTGGGCGTTTCTCCCAGCACGATCAGCAGGGAACTGGCCCGCAATACAGGTCTGCGGGGCTATCGCCCTAAGCAGGCCCAGCAAAAGGCTTTATATCGACGGATGGCCGCCCGTAAAGCAGTCAAAATGAAGCCGGAGACGATAGAATACATTGAATCCCGCCTCCGGCAGCAACATTCGCCGGAGCAGATCGCAAAACGCATGAAAACCGATCCCCACTGGCAGGGGCCGGCCGTCAGTCATGAGCGGATTTACCAGCACATTTGGCAGGATAAAGCCCGGGGAGAAACCCTGTATACCCATCTGCGGATTGCCGGGACCAAACAAAGAAGAAAACGAAGAAACAGCCGGGACCGGCGTGGAACGATCAAAAACAGGGTTGGTATCGAAAAACGCCCACCGGTTGTAGAGAGAAAAAACCGCATCGGGGACTGGGAAGGCGACACCGTCGTGGGGAAAAACCATCAGGGAGCCCTGGTAACCCTGGTTGACCGCAAAAGCAAGCTGACGCTGATCGGTAAGGTAGATCGTTATACCGCCGAAGCGGTTGAACGGACCATTATCGCCCTGATCGGCACGCTGCCCCGACGAACCTATACACTGACAGTGGACAATGGCAAAGAATTTTCAAACCATGAATCTATTGCCCATAACCTTAAAATTAAGGTCTTCTTTGCCGATCCCTACAGTGCATGGCAGCGGGGCTTGAATGAGAATACCAATGGCTTGATCCGTCAGTATGTACCAAAAGGAAGTGACATCCGAATGCTGACCAATCAGAAGATTGAGCACATAATGAATCGACTGAATAATCGACCCAGAAAATCTCTTGGATTTTTAACCCCAAATGAAGTATTCTATAAGAGGAAAAAACTAACAGGATAACAAAACAGGATTTAACTTAATTGCACTTGGGAGTTGAATCCGCGAATGTTTCTGACAGTCGAGGCTGAGAGAAAAATACCCAGGAGTTTGAGCTGATTGGCAACTCTGAACCTGCCCCACCCTGCATTGGCTTTCGTTATCTGCCAGACCAGAGCAGCCAACTCGGCAGGTGTCATGTTTGCAGGGACAACTGCCTGAGCTTTTTCTTCTATATTCTTGAGCCAGCGATAGAGTGTTGACCTGGCAATTCCAAGATGCTCTTTCACCCTTCGTCTTGGTATCTGAAAGGTTTCCATATAGCAGAGAATAAACAGCTTCTCGCGAATAATATAGCGTTTTTTATTGTTCTGCTTTTTTAGGGCCTTCTGCAATATGGATACCTGCGTCTCCAGCTGAGTAACCTTATCGCGTAGAAAGATGAGTTCTTTATCTTTTTCAGTAATATCCATCCCGGCAAGTCTTTTGAGGCTTCGTTCTCGAACCGTTCCAGAAAACCCTGCAGCAAGAACCGCGGCCTTCACAATCAACCTCACAGCAATGTTGATAATCTCTATTTTTTGGGACATATTGTTTTGCTCATAATGTTAATAATATTGCTAATTCGAAGTCTAATTATAGCATTTTGAGCCAAAACTTCAAACTCGTTTACTTTGTTCATAAGTTATTATGAATAAATGAGATAACATAGTTCCATAGGTGGCCCCATTAGTCATTGACAAGTACAGGTGGTCTCATTCGGCCTTGACAACTACAGCGGGTCCTACACCGGCTTAATAAATAGAAAATCTCCAATAACCTTACAAACGGAATTGCTTAAATACATATTTATAAAGATTATCTTTGACAAAATCATTATATTAAGATAGTATACATTATGATTTATGTTTTGATTTGGAAATGACTTCTATAAATTACAGAAGATGCCCTTTACTTAATATCAATATTCTCATCGCTATATTAAGGCCACAGCGATGGGAAAAAGATGATGGAAAAATGTGTCAAAAAAGTTAGAAATCAGCATACATCATGTGTAGAGTATGCATTTTATTTTGTGATCACGAAAAGTTAAATTTATGTAAAATACTGTTAAAAACACATAGCAAAAACTAATTTAGGTTTTGATTTCTTGCTTTAAACTTGTTTTAGAGTTTCTCTAAAAACGAACAGTAACTATTGTAAACGTTAGTGCTATGATTATAATACGCTCTTTAATAATTGAATCACAGTAGAATCTAATTATACGGATTATACGGAATTTGTAAATATGAACGAAGCAGGACTTTTTTGACTGGCACGAACGTTTTGATGATCTTAATAATCCAGTTCGTGAAGAAACGATTTTTTCTACGTTCTGATAGATTTATCTGCAAAAACGGCTTTTCTGCATAAAAGTTAACAAAAGCATTGTAAGGGCCTCAAAGCTGCGTAACATTTGTGATGATAATAAACAGATCAAAGAAGGTTATACTCCCGAAACCTGAAGGAGAACAGAAACTACAGAACGATACCGATACCAGGCAGTAAAAAACAGTTAGAAGAATTATGTTTACAAGAATCATATTCAGATAGATGTTTAGACCAAACTCATCCGTACCTATGATTTAACGATGCGGCAACTCATAAAAATCAGGTTTTGAGAAAGTTATCAAACGTAAGAATCAAGGTATCCATCCTAGTTCTAAAAACTCGCAGCCGGATTGAACACATCTTTCATGCCCAGGCCTAACGAGCGGGTAATCTGATCTTGCGACCTATTGGAACGGACAGAGAAGAAACGAAGTCGGGTTTCGAAGCCTGGCCTTTAATATAGACAGGTACAGCACGTTTATGCCAACATTACAGCCGGAAATGCTTCTGCAGGGCTAAAAGCCTGTCCAGCACCGGCATTCAGGTACGAAATGTGCTTCGATAATAAGCTGAATAATAAGTTTTTTTACTGTGTGCAAGATTTTACAAAATAACGTTAACTTAAATATTTGCCTCTGAAAGCATATTTTTAGAGGCTCCCTTTAATGAGATTAAAAATGAGTATTCAATCCAAAAATAATTTGGCCTATGTTATGACTTACAAAAATGTCTTAGCTGACATTAAGCGTAATCGTCTTACCCCGGGGGCAAGGTTAATTCCTATTACTGAGCTGGCTAAAAAATATGACGTATCTTATATGACAGCACAACGTGCTATAAAAATGCTGCAAGACGAAGGTGTTCTTGAAGCTAAAAAAGGCAGTGGAATTTTTATCAAAAATTTAGATAACAAGAATGAAAATGGTAGCAAAGGCAACGGTTTTTCATATTCACCGAATAATATAACGAGTAATATTCAAGACAAGTCTGCCGTCAAGAGCATTAGTATAGTTCTACCTTTTTGGCTTTCATGGCATGGAAAAGCCGCCGTTTACTCAACAGTAAGAGGATTCATGGAAATCAGCCAAAAACAGGGCTGGAAAACTGACTTAATTACCAAGGACGGAAATTTTGTTGATCTGAAATTTTCTCAGAAAATAATAGACAGGGATGTTGATGGATTGTTGTGGATTGCTCCTAATCCTTGGGACATAACAAATATTGTAAGACTGATTGACAAAGGCATTGAGGTGATACCTACAGGCAGAGGTTTCCCGGACATTCCTCTGGACGCTGTAGAAATTGATTTATTGGATCTGGGGTCTCAAATTGTTAACTTTTGTATTTCTAAAGAACACGATAAAATTCTAATATTGTCAGGAAATATCGAAGAACCATTTTTAGACACAATATCTGCAACAATAGTCAAAGGAATAAAAAATGAATTGCAAACCAGAAATATAAACCTGTCAGATAATGTAGTGTGCCAGGCCTGCATGCCTCCTGAAGATCTGAAACATGCCAAACTGGCTATAGAAGAGCACGCAGATGCTAATGCCATAATTTGTATGAGCGAAACGATTTTTCCTGCTATTGAAGATTTAGATAAAAGGAATTTTTACAAAGACCCTTCCTCTATTGTGATAATAAATTGTACCGGCGAACACGGCCATAATCCAGATTATGTGGGCAGAATCCCAGTTGTTAAAATTAGTCGACCATATGAAGACATTGGCCGTGCTGCGGGGCTAAGGCTCTTAAATAAGTGGCAGGGGGAAAAACCCAATGGTTTAGATTTAAAGGCTAAAATGATTATACCAGATTCTCTATAGAATCTTCCGGAACGAACTGCTTCTTTTTCTTCTGAGCCTAACCCATTTTCGCTAATCTTCCGATAACTTATATAAATAATCACGGCTGTATTAAAAACTTATTTCTATCATTTCCATTGTTTCTAAACAAGGAATTTCAAACTCCATTTCTGGACCAACCATTACATAATGGATTTCTTTTGAATCGGAGACCTTTCTGCAGATTTTTGGGGTTTTGCCTTGGGAAAGATTTATTGAAATCTTTAAATCAAAAACAGGTATATTAGGTAAATCATGCTGATAGTTGACTAAACACAGAAGAAATGTTTTTTCTTCCATACTTTCTAACAAGGTAATCTCAACATTTGCCGGCGCGTTTGTTTTGATTGAAGAATTAATATACTTTTTGAATAATGCTTCGCCGAAGAACTGCTGTGTATTATTTTGCAGAGCAAGTAAAGCAGAATATATATATATACATTTTCCCTTACCATAATCATTTATTGTCATTCCTGGATGTTTTTTCAAAGGGCCAGGGGGATTGCTGTGAATCGAAGCATAATTATCTGAATCACGTGCTATCCAAAAACTCATATCTCCGCGTGCTGTCCAAAAACTCATAGCTCCGCCCATTATTACCTGTCAAGGCCGCAAAAAAATCAAGCAGCCCTTCTGTAACTTTTTAAAAGCCCACCGAGGAAATCTTTTCTTGCTACCATAGCGTGCTTAAAACTTATCTTACTGCCGCCCTTCGACTTTTTATTATACTCATCTGGAATTTTGTTATTGATCCCCTGGTGCGGACGGTGACTGTTGAAATATGCTGTATAACAATTCAATACGTGTTGAAGATGACTCAAACCAAATATAAGCAGATGATCCAAACAACCTCTTTTGCAACTGAGCACATACCTTTCCGAATGAGAATTTGCGTTAGGTGCCTGGTAAGGCGTCTTAACCGTATCTACGCCGGATGACTTTAATATCATATCCATATCATCAGGATACAAAACATCATTATCTCGAAGAAAGAAACGCGGTTCAATCCCCAAATCTTCGCACTCCCAGAGCACGTGGCGCGTTTGCTGTTTGAGCCAGTCGTTTGTTGGAGAAAAAGTCGCATTTGTGAACACAACTCTCCTGGTTTGAAGATGAAGCACAAAGAAAACATAAGCCGTTCTCAAACCTCGAAATGTCCACACTTCCTTTTGAAACATATCAGCACACAAAAAGACTCCTTCATGCCTGGATAGAAACTCACGCCATGGCAAACCTTTCCGCTCTGGTGACGGCGGCAGTCCATTACGTATCAGGATGTTCGCTACACTCGTTTTCGATATTTCTATTTCCAGTTTTTTGAGCTCTCCCTGAATACGTTTATAGCCCCACTCGTTTTCACGGGCCATCCTGCAGACTATCTGTTCGATATCAACATCGATACGAGGCCTTCCGGGCTTTCTTTTCCTTCGATCTGAATAATCCCACTTCTGCTTCTCAAGTCTCCTCTACCAGGCAAGAATCGTTTTGGGCTTGACAATACTTACCACCTGCTCCATCAGGTCCCTGCCCAATGCCAAAGCCGCCTCAACCAAGCTTCGCCGTTCATCATCATTAAAAATAATCCGTTTCTTGATTTTAGATTTGAGAATCTTGTTTTCCAAGCGAAGATACTCGTTCTGAAGTGTCAATTCCCTGCACAATAAACGCGTGATCGTAGCTATTACCGGAATTGTAAGCCATTTCTTAGATATAGTTGTGTTATTAAAATCTTCCATGAAAAAATAATAACATAAAACGTTGACTGTTCAATAATTAAATGATATAATATCAGCATAATTCAAGAGAGCTATGAATATTTTTACCACACGCCATAAAATCTCAAAAACCCTTACAAACGGAATTGCTCCGCATCGTTATTTATCATCCCGAGCAATCATTTTTTTCCAAATTGATTTCAACTCAACAATTTCCAAATATTTCAGCCGTGTATTTCCTCCACGGCTGATAACCTTGAATACCGGCTCTTTATCAACAAGATAAGTGCCCATCGGGAAATAGTAGCGGCCGCCATTGACAAAAACTTCAACCATTGTTCTGTCGACGAGGATTTCAAAAGACACATTTCCATCTGTTGAATTTAGAGGAGCAGTATATGGATTGGAAAAATGTCCTGGCCCGATATCGTTTTCAGGTCCTGTGCAAATAACCTGCCGGGTCTTAGCATCGTATTTAATCTCGTATTCCCTGCAAATCAAAGCGAATGATTCGGCATTATCCACCTTAAAATGAGCATTTATACGAAACAATTCACCTTTAATTCCGGATAATGACTTAACACCGTTAATTGTTTCATTTTTCCAGGAATGTTTTTTCTGATGGAGGTTGTGAATTTCTTCAACCGGCACTGCAAACATCCGAATACCATCTGTCGTGGTTTTCAAACTCAGTTCTATCGGAAATGTAACCATCTGATTATAAGGCATTCCCGGCATAGGAACCCGGCCCCAGCCCATCATTATGCGCCGGCCGTCTTCTGAGGGAATATTGTTAAAGGCCTGAGACGCGTAGAAGGCATTGCCATAGTTAAATTTAAGGCTTTTTGTTTCAGGCTTAAACTCCTTACCGTCGAACGAACCTATCAGGTAATCTGCAGCTGCTCCATAGATCACCCATTTCTTATTGTCTTCGTCACCGTCAACAGGAAGTTCAAATAACTCGGGACATTCGTGGAAACATTTAAAGCGGCTGGTATGGGTCCATTTTTTCAGATCAGTAGATGTAAAGAAATCCATGTCGTTTTCTTCAACATAAAGGACCATGACCCACTTTTTCGTTGGTTCGTGCCAGATGACCCTCGGGTCGCGGTTACTACCCCGAATATGACCGATTACGGGATTGCCTTCATATTTTAGTAAAGGTTCTGCCTCTGTCATTACTGTAAGCAATGGCTTGCGTAAAAGGCTTTCCTTTAGACCAGAGATTACGTCCGCCTGCATAGGTATAGAAGCATACGATCACATCTTCATCACCTGTTTTAAACCCTGCTGAATTGTGCTTATCAACAACAGCACTTCCCGAGAATATGGTCCCAAGACCATCCGGAGGTATCGCATCAGCAAGCTCTTGCCAGTGGATCATGTCTTTGCTGACAGCATGACCCCAAGTCATATTGCCCCACGGCCAGCCATAGGGATTGTGCTGATAAAACAGATGATATTCACCGTCATAGTAAACCATACCGTTCGTATCGTTATTCCAGCCCCTGCGTGAGGTAAAATGAACCTGCGGACGAAGCTTCTCTTTATAAAGGTTATCTTCACCGGGAAATGTATCAGCCTGAAAAATCTTATCAAAACCGGTTTTTCCTACTGGATCATCCATGTCGATTTTAATTGTCGCGTTTTTGCCGTGAAACTCGCTGATATCCAGAAAAACCCAATAATCGATTGTTTTATTTGATATTGAAATATCGAATTGACGAACTCTTTTACCGTCGATAATTATATCGATGTATCTTTTAGGGGCTGAGTTATCAACAGGTAGGTTCAAATATTTCTTTGTCAGATTGAACTCTCTTGTCTTTTCTACATACTGCCTCTTTTTATTGCTTTGATAAATATGATCGACATTAATGTGCCCCCAACCGCTGGTGTGCTGGTCAACAATCTCTATTTGAGCAGCCTTGCCAATAAAATTCTTCACGTCCCAATTTTCCCAATCCAGCCCCTCAGAACCGCCGGGGCTATCGTTGGGGCCTGTAGCAGTCCTTACAACCTGACCATCAACTTTCAGATTGATACAGGTTTTGCCGGGATGTTTGCCGCCACCGATTAGAAAATTTATATAATCTCGCTTGATTTCAAAAGACGGGGAAACAAGCCTGCCGATGGTTCCATCGCCGTGATAGAACGAATTGACAAGCCCCTGGCCTTCATATCCAAAAACCTCAAGTTGGTTGGGCAAAGTCCCTTTAGCCGGGCCTTTTCCAAAGGCCTGTCCCTCAACTTTCCATCTATCATAATCCTCACCTTCAAAATCGGCAATTAAAATGTCATTTTCAGCCTTTGCATAATTGGCAAAAACAGTACATATAGTACACAATACAAAAATTTGCTTTTTCATGATTAACTCATTATCTATACAATCTTAAAAATACTCAAATCAATAGCTGATAATATGATTCTAATTTTAATGCTCAACCGGTTTATATCGCAATCTCTATATGAAACCAGGCGCGCTGGCTTAACAAGTACATGTGTTATTAAAATCTTTCATGACAAAATAATAACATAAAAGCTTGTCTGCCCAAAAATTAAATGATATAATATCAGCATGATTCGAGAGAGCTATGAATATTTGTACACTAAGCGATTGACAAGTACAACAGTTCTCCGGACTACAGTTTCATCTAATTTTGATTAAGCCAATATTCTGCTAAAACAGAAAAATCATTTAAATTAACTATGTCCGGATTATTCGGATTGAACACGTCTGCATCACCCATTTTAGGAGATATATTGGCAGGTGAACACAGCGGAAAGTAAAATACCGGTCCTTCACGGCAGCCCATAATCTCCTCGATCTGGACCTCTGTCAAAACACGATCATAAATGCGAATATCATCAACCACAGCGTACTGTAATGCTTCGGTAATATCATTCCATTGGCTATCTGTTCGAGCTCCGATGCGAATGCTATGAGCACCGTTAAAACCAAATTGAATTCCTCCGCCAGTAGCATAGAGATCACCATTGATATAGACGGCAGTTGCATCCTTATCACCTGTAAACACAAAATGTGTCCATACATTCTTGTAATTGTCCTGATTAAAAGATGCACTAAGCACTCTTCTGGTGTCACCAAACCAGAGATAGCCGTTCTTCCACGTAGCCTGGAATTTCATGGTGCCTCCAAGTGAATCCGATCCATGAAAAAAGACCCCCCGATTCTTAACAGCACTATCTGCATAGTTATATAACCAGCAGCTAAAGGTTGCTTCATTACCAAGATAACGCTTGCCCAGATTTTGTAATGCAAAACTTGGGGAGATGCCAATACAGTTTGTCGTATCACTCAAATCCAGTGCCCCGAAACCATCGACAGGATCATCCGGACAAGGACTGTCAGACCAGGAGACAGACGATGGTACTTGACCATCTACCCTGGATACGTTACAACTGTTGCCTTCGCCGGAAGAATCCGAAAGTGTAACGTAGCCAGCATAACCTGTTTCTTCCAGCTTAAGATGCAGCACAGGAGTTATAGTCAGACCATCACTTCTAAGCCAATCTCCTGCAAAAGTCAGAAGATCATCGAAGTTATAGCTGGGAACTGTACCGATTTTAAACGCAAACAGCTTGGCATCGGTAAGATAAAACTTAAGGCGTATTGCCTGACCTACAAGAGTAGAAAGATCGGATATACTTCCCCACTGCGGCACCAGATTCAGCTCATCAACATTGTTATATACATTTGCATCAGCCGCAGCAAAACCGGACACCGGTACACTGTTTTCGTCCAGCACTTCGACATAGAAACTGCCGCCGGTGGCATCAACGTTCACCTTAAGTGTCTCGCCTTCCAATATAAACGGCTTGGTTACAACTGTACCGGATCCGCTTTCTGCCTCAAGGGCAACTAATCTGTCCCGAGACCAGGTAGCACGGCCGGCGGTGATTTCTCCCTGAAGTCCATGCTCGTACTGGGTTCCTGTATAATACGCAATTAGTTCATCATTTTGGAGGAAAGCACCATTGGCTGTCATCATGATCATCCCGCCATCATAAGAGCCATTTGGGCCCAGTGAAATAACCGGCTGGCGATCTTCCAGGCGATGCCACACAAGGCCGTCACGACTATAAACTAATTGCGCCTCTATTGGGCCATCATGGAAGCAAGCTTGAGGGTCGATGACATCGAATACATGAAGAAACCCGAAAATCAAACAATTATCTCCATAGACAAATGGTGTCATACCATAGAATTGTGTATCCGGGTCATCCTGAGCATCCGGGTTGATATATGTTTTGTCAACCCAATTTGTAAGATCTTTACCACCAGTGCGCAATGCCACAGCAACCCTCTTACCTTGTGGGTCTCCTTCGCAATCTATGTACTGATGATCAGGATCCGTAGAAGGTTCTATGCTGCCTGCAACGTAATAGTCAAGCCACGGAACATAACAGGCGTTAAAAGCACCTTCATTGTAACGATCAGATGCCTGCTTGGGCTCAGACCAGTGTATGCCGTCAGGCGAATAGCAAACCCTGATATCGTGGAAACGCCGCATGAAACCAATGGCCTTGTATCGTTTTTGCGGGTCGGATTCTTCCGGGTCAAGGAATACACTGGCGCCGTGAAAATCAAGCATGATATTGTTCTCGGGATCCCCGGCAAAGTGAACAAGACCCAGATTCGGTCGGTCCCAATGTATGCCATCTCTGCTAACAGCATACGATGTCAAATCATAGTGGATATTTTCACCCGGTAAATTCAGTTCAGGAATTTCTACAGAAGTTGACTCACCGATGCGACCCATGTACCACATTCGATACTGTTCCACAAGCGAGTCGTACAACACCGTTCCATAGAGGAGAATTCGCTTATCACCACCACTTTCCTCCCAGGGGTATTCACCAACCATGACGGGGTCATCCATTCTCGATGCCTGCTGTGCTTTCCGTACTACATTTTGCCGCTGATCAATAACGAAATCGTCAACAAAGAGTTGAGTTTGAAACCCAATGTCGATGTTGCCTGCATTGACTTCAAACTCTACCATGTTGTAATAACCAATCCCGGAACCTCCACCAGAGCCCGATCCAAAGGCAACTGTGCCAGCTAAGAAGGTGCCATTCCATCCAGCAAAGTTACTAATCTGCTCTGTGCCATCAACAAACAAATCTGCTGAGCCGGTTGCAGAGTCGTAAATTACTTCATACAAATGCCATCCATCATCCAGACCGGTTAGTGTTGCAGATGGACCGCCTATAAAAGCAACAACCGGTGTTCCAGCAGTGGCTCCAAACTGTAGGATAAAACCCAATGATCCAAAGTTTACACCGGTAAGGATAGCATCATTGAGAGATTGATCTGCGGCAGGTGTTCTGACACGAGCACTGAGAGTCCAACCATTAGTTTGAGCATCATTTATTTGTGCAGTTGTCAACGCCACGTCGTATCCACCTTCCTGGCTTCCACCGGTGTCTTCAACCTTCCAGGCATCAAGGCCCATACTATTAATGGAACCAGAATCAAAAGGACCACGAAAAACACTCCATCCCTCTGTTTCCGGATCAATCGCTCCCTGATGCATCGCAGCAATCTCTGCATATGCCGGACCGGCTAATAATACACAACATAAAACTGTTAATGTTATAATTCTCATATTAATCCTACTATATTTAAATAGAAAAAAGTTCTTTATTTATCAATCTTTATAAACACTCTCAGGTTCATAAGTGACTGTTTTTCAATAAGATAGGCATAGTTCGATTAGTGGCCCTACGACAGCTTGACAAGTACATATTGTCTCGGAGTTTGTTGATTTTTATAATCATTCGCGGCCGCATCAATCTTTAGACCACAATATGATTGAACCCTTGCCTCAGGGTCAAGGTGAGATTGAATGCATCGAGCATCTTGGCGGACTGTTAAAATCCTACAGGAGAGCCTCGTAATTATATGAGTTAAAATTGAATATTGTTATTTCAGGAGTGTATATATTCACTGAGCAGAAAGTCCGTTTAAACATAGACAACTCTAAAAAGAGCCGCCCTTTTCGAGAATATTTATTCTTGAAGAGGCTCATTTTGTCATGTTCAGCGGATTCAACTCATAAGTGCAATTAAGTCGCCAAAATTGTGGTGAGCTGGTATACTCTCTCACTGAATTATGGTGACCTCAACGAAAGGAACACTTATGAGAGCGTACAAGCAGCTCACCGAAGACGATCGTATCGAAATATATGCCATGAAGCAAGCAGGAAATCAACAAAAACAAATAGCTGCGGCGTTGGGCGTTTCTCCCAGCACGATCAGCAGGGAACTGGCCCGCAATACAGGTCTGCGGGGCTATCGCCCTAAGCAGGCCCAGCAAAAGGCTTTATATCGACGGATGGCCGCCCGTAAAGCAGTCAAAATGAAGCCGGAGACGATAGAATACATTGAATCCCGCCTCCGGCAGCAACATTCGCCGGAGCAGATCGCAAAACGCATGAAAACCGATCCCCACTGGCAGGGGCCGGCCGTCAGTCATGAGCGGATTTACCAGCACATTTGGCAGGATAAAGCCCGGGGAGAAACCCTGTATACCCATCTGCGGATTGCCGGGACCAAACAAAGAAGAAAACGAAGAAACAGCCGGGACCGGCGTGGAACGATCAAAAACAGGGTTGGTATCGAAAAACGCCCACCGGTTGTAGAGAGAAAAAACCGCATCGGGGACTGGGAAGGCGACACCGTCGTGGGGAAAAACCATCAGGGAGCCCTGGTAACCCTGGTTGACCGCAAAAGCAAGCTGACGCTGATCGGTAAGGTAGATCGTTATACCGCCGAAGCGGTTGAACGGACCATTATCGCCCTGATCGGCACGCTGCCCCGACGAACCTATACACTGACAGTGGACAATGGCAAAGAATTTTCAAACCATGAATCTATTGCCCATAACCTTAAAATTAAGGTCTTCTTTGCCGATCCCTACAGTGCATGGCAGCGGGGCTTGAATGAGAATACCAATGGCTTGATCCGTCAGTATGTACCAAAAGGAAGTGACATCCGAATGCTGACCAATCAGAAGATTGAGCACATAATGAATCGACTGAATAATCGACCCAGAAAATCTCTTGGATTTTTAACCCCAAATGAAGTATTCTATAAGAGGAAAAAACTAACAGGATAACAAAACAGGATTTAACTTAATTGCACTTGGGAGTTGAATCCGCGTTCTGAGATTAAGATGACTTTTGAGACACTACTGAAACAGCATTTTAAAGCCACTGAGATGGCACTGGAGTATCCGTTGAAAAGAAAGTGTCTTAGAAGCGAAATATGGAGCGGTAAACAGGCTCAAGTTAATAGAGACTTTCCAAGTATATATGCTAAAGGAACATTTTGATTGACACTGCGTCATTATTGCGTCAGTCGCCAGTTGTCAACCACTTGTAGTTCTTGTTATAGTTCACTTGTTAATCACTTGTAACCCTCATTTTTGGCCTAAAAAACGCATATAAATCATTGTTTTACATGTATTTACAAACTTGAGTTTCGCACTGTCGATCCGAAGATAATATGTAGGCCATATCTCCTCGACATTTGTTATAATGTCTAAAAAATAAAATTATTAACCTTTTTTCAGGAGACATGACCATGACTAAAAGAATAACAAAAACGACAGACATTCTCAAGAACAAAAAATTAACAAAACGCGACCGGCTTTACATCGGTATCGATGTTCACAAGGTAAAACATCACTTCGCATTCTGGCTAAATGGCCGAATCGTAAAGACTTCCGTCATGCCGGCAGACGATCTGGCTGTAGTAGAAAAGCTTCATCCATATAAGGTCGCAATCAAAGAGATTGTTTATGAAGCCGGCCCAACAGGCTTTCACCTGGCTCGCTTTCTAAGAGAATGCGGTTTTCCGGTAGAGGTCATCGCCCCTTCTGAGGTACCTGAGAGCCGCAGCAGTAAAGCCAAATCCGACAGACTTGACTGTCGAAAGCTGGCTACATATTCTGCCAAAGGCTTACTTAAACCTGTCTCGATCCCCACTCCGCAGCAGGAGGCGTCCCGCCAGCTCAGCAGGCATCGTGACCAGCTCGTCTCAAAGCGTAAACGGGTAAAACAACAGATCAAGAGCCTGTTATTGCAGAATGGGATATCCGAACCCGGTGGTCTGGACACGTTCAGCAAAGCAGCGATCGCTGAACTGAGAAACATACGTATGTTCGATCAATTGAAGTACTGTTTTGAGTCATTCATTGATGAGCTTGAATTTTTCAATGCTAAAATAAAGGATCTGGAAAAAAGGCTTAAACAACAATTCAAACAGCCGGAGTACTCCAAAGAACTCAAACTGCTTTTAAGCCATCCCGGGGTAGGTGTCATTACCGCCAGGCAGTTCATACTTGAAGTACACGATCCGGAACGTTTTAACACCGGCACTGAGATTGCCGGTTACCTGGGGCTCTGTCCAAAGGTAAACCAGAGTGGCCAGCGAAGAAAGGATGGTAATGTCGTAATGACCAGCAAGGGAACATTAAGAGCAAACCTGGTCGAGGCGAGTTGGGCCTGGATACGCAAGGATAACTGCGCCCGTGAGGTGTTCATACGAATCCTGCACAATACAGGAAACGACAAGAAGGCTATAGTGGCTATGGCAAGGAGGCTGGCTATCCATTTATGGAAAATGCTTTGCAGTCAGCAGTATTATAAAAAAGCGGCATAAATCAAAATACAAACTAAAGATTGAACCTGTGCAAACTCGACCAATTGGGATGACTACGACTCAGCCGTGTGCTTATGAAGGATGGATAGTTGCTTGAGGCAGAATCCGGACATTGCCTCAGATTAGAGCACCCATCAAAAAGGTACGTCCGAAGATGGTAGCTCCCAGTTTAGGATTAATCGAATATTAAAATGTGCTTCGAGCACGAATAGCAGGAGGAGTAATGCCTGCAGGTTTGATGTTTGAGAAAGGTGTATCATGAGGATAATAATAGAACCGGGATAAGTTGAGGCTGTGACAGGCTAACCTTAGCCCACGGTTTTGGTGTCTGTGCCTGCGACGAGCTTTAGTGGTGGCCCATTCTCGTCACAGACACCAAAACCTGACATATCCGCAAAGAAAAATAAATTAACACTTGACATGTAGCCTCATAGAGGCTGAGGGTTCGAGTCCCTTCGGCCTCGCTTTTTAAAGCCTTGTAAGTCAGTGGCTTACGAGGCTTTTTCTTTTTTAGGCATGCCTTAAAAATCACCTGCGTGCCAAGTGCGTGCCAAAATATCACCGAAGCCTTCTGCGACTGCGTCTCGTGCCCTGCCAACCAAATTATCTTCAACCGCCAGGTAAAACTGTTGCGTTGTTTCAAATTTAGCATGGCCGGCAATGGCGTGCTATCCAAAAACTCATATCTCCGTCTATTATTACCTGTCAGAGCAATTCCGTTTGTAAGGCTTTTCAGAAAATTTGCCACAAAATACTATTGATACCCAGTAGGTTAATGCGGATTAATCGGCGTTTCCTCGGCTTGCGGGCGTGCTTTGGGGGAGCAGTCGGGGCGAGCCTGGTGTGTGTTTCTTCTGGTCGTGTGATTTTAGGCGCACCGATAGTGTGGCAGGTAGTTTGTTGGTTTGTATTTGCGTTGTTATGCGGCTGATATTTTGATCGACTCTGATTTAACCAGTGAGCGTATGTAGTGCGGCTGCTTGGTTTTCACGTACCCCAATGCCGTGCCTAACATCGTGATCAGTGCCAGGTCTACTCGCATCTGCATTTTTTTAAGGCCTCGAATATAGTGAGTTTCAAAACCAAAGGAGACATCGAGCCGACTGTTGACCCTCTCGACAGAAGTCCGTTTTTTGTATTCGTCTTTCCATTTATAGCTGTCCCGCGGCAAAGCCATAAAGATACGCGGGTCTTTTTCCAACCCGATCCTGATACTCTTGCCAATTGGACAACTCCCTGATGCGGGGCATGTCAGCCCTTGATGGTGTGCCGGGCAACCGAACTTGATACTGTCTCTATCCTTCTCAAAACCCCTGTTGCACATCTTGTTGAGTTCTCCCCCCTTGCAGCACTTGCAGAACACCTCACCCTGCTGGTTGTAATATATCCTGTCAAGGCCTTCAACCGGGCTATGTTCCAACTGCGTCATATTGCGAGTATCAACAACAGCACGTATATCGTGCTCCTTCCATAACCATAGCTTGAAATCGCCGCAATCATAGCCTTTGTCTGCCGAGAGATATTCGCACTTCTCAAGAGCCTTTGAGGGACAGGCGTCAACCAGATTGTACGCCTCTAACATATCATTGTCATTACCCGGCGTTACGATACGTGCTATCGGCAGTTCATAATTGGCATCCACTGCCAGATGAACCTTGTAACCAAATATCGTTGTTTTTTTGATAATCTTACCGTTTTTATCTGTGTAAGTTTTTGTTGCCCAGCCGCCGTCAGTATCCCTTCTGCCGTCAGGCTTATTTTCTGAACCGGAGTTTGCCGCACTCTGGATGACTTTGCTGTCAATCGCTATACGCTGACCAAAGCCGGGCAGTTCCCGGGCAAGACACTCCAGAAGATTCTGGAAAATACCGGCTACTTCTGCCGGATACTCCATAAGCGACTTGAGCAGGTTGGTATAGGCGTTTGATGATGGTACCGGGTGCTCTTTGAGAGGATCAAAACCGCAGATATCCCTGAGCTGACCGTTGCGAGAAAGCTCCCGGCGAAGAGCTTCGATGGTGTTGTGCCCAAATACGATGCCGGCAAGCATTGAGTTCCAACTGGCCCGTATCGGGTAGTCATCACGTCCATTGCCGCGGCGTTTTTCGAGTGTTTGCATTAGTTGTTCATCGTCGAGCGTCTTGAGTAACAGGTCGAGCCGCTCTAAATCTCCGAGATTTTCAACATTTTGGTAGCAAAACAAGCTGGGTTGTGGTATATTAGCCATTGGTAAATCCTTTTGTAGAATATAATATAAGTTCTTTTGGTTTAATGTCTTATATTATATCACATGCAAAATGATTTACCATTTTTCTATGGGGGCAATTTGAGGTTTTTTAATGTTTTTTTCGCTCGAATCAGGCCTGAAGCCAGAGAAAAAGGGGGAAAATCGGTTTCACTGCCGTTGCTAAATCCACCCGCTCAACAACTTACAAACAAACGGAATAGCTCCTGTCAAGGCCGCAAAAAAAATCAAGCAGCCCTTCTGTAACTTTTTAAAAGTCCGCCAAGGAAATCTTTTCTTGATACCATAGCGGGCTTAAAACTTATCTTACTGCCGCCCTTCGACTTTTATTATACTCATCTGGAATCTTGTTATTGATCCCCTGAAATGTCCACACTTCCTTTTGAAACATATCCGCGAACAAAAAGACTCCTTCGTACCTGGATAGAAACTCACACCATGACAAACCTTTCCGCTCTGGTGACGACGGCAGTCCATTACGTATCAGGATGTTCGCTACACTCGTTTTCGATATTTCTATTTCCAGTTTTTTGAGTTCCCCCTGAATACGTTTATAGCCCCATTCATTTTCACGAGCCATCCTGCAGACTATCTGTTCGATACCAACATCGATACGAGGCCTTCCGGGTTTTCTTTTTCTTCGATCTGAATAATCCCACTTCTGCTTCTCAAGTCTTCTCTGCCAGGCAAGGATAGTCTTGGGCTTTACAATACTTACCACCTGCTCCATCAGGTCCCTGCCCAATGTCAAGGCTGCTTCAACCAGACTTCGCCGTTCATCATCATTAAAAATGATCCGTTTCTTGATCCTGGATTTAAGAATCTTGTTTTCCAAGCGAAGATACTCGTTCTGAAGTGTGAATTCCCGGCACAATAAACGCGTGATCGTAGCTATTACCGGAATTGTAAGCCATTTCTTAGATATAGTTGTGTTATTAAAATCTTCCATGACAATAATAACATAAAACGTTGACTGTTCAATAATTAAATGATATAATATCAGCATAATTCAAGATAGCTATGAATATTTGTACACCACGCCCCCAGAGGAACTTAACCATGAGAAACAATCCCACACTTAAAGGGAATTTTAATTGTCGCTGAAGGAATTTTTACTTGACGTCGGACAAGTGTAAAACAGTCTGGAATACTATCGTTTACCAGAAAATCAGGCTAAGACCTCAAATTTTGCCAAAATTTGAAACCCCGCTTTTTGCTGAACTCGTCTGACCATTTTGATGAATTTTACTCTCCACTTTTCAGATTAAATTTTTCTTCTTTTTTTACTGTCTTTTGATACCAGCTGAAATAAAGAATCACTGTAGTAACAACTGCAATTAAAAACGAAATCAATGTTTGCCTGTAAAAATGCCCTACGATGTATATAGATCCCATATAATATGCATGAATAGCAATGCCGGCCACTATTGCGTTAAAGAAAACAAGATAAGGATTGTCGGTACTTGCTCTATGTTCATCTTTTGTGAGCCCCATTCTTCTGTAAACCCCCGCCCATAAACCGAAGGGCTTTATACGTTTATAAAACTCATCTATATACTCTTGATTCACTTCTCTTGTCATAAGTGAACCAATGACACAGCCAATTCCTGATACCAAAATACAGATTATAGACATTATGTGCCATGGAACGGGAAAACCAGGAATCAGCATTAGTATTGAAACCAGAAGACCGCCAAAAAAACCTATCATAAAGCCCCAGCCGTTTACCCTCCACCAATACCAGCGCAGAACATTTGGACAGATTACCGATGCACCGAGACCGGCCATAATCCAGCTCCAAAGACTGTTGAGAGTAGCGTATTTGAGGCTTATAAGACCGATTGTCATGCCTGATGCAATAACAAAAGCCGTGCACCCGTAACTGTACCATACCAGATTCCTGCTATTGTCATCTATCTTCATCAAAGGCTGGACAATATCACGAACCATCAAAGAAGCACCCGTGTTAATAAGCGAACTTATTGTTGACATGAATGCCGCTACAAGACTTACTACCAATAAACCTCTTACACCGTACGTCATGTACTCATTTATAACTAAAGGAAGAAGCTGATCAACCTTGCTGCTTTCGATATCAGCAAAAGAGTATAATCCCAGAAAGGCTACGGCAGCCGTAAAAAGCCATCGCGGTATGAGTACAATATTCCAGAACGCACTTAATTTAGCTGCGTCTGCGGGTGTTTTAGCGGCAAGAAATCGCTGTTCACCGAATCCGCCGGCAGAAACAGTAAAACACAGCATTGTGCCTATTACCATCCGTGAAAGTGTTTCTGATCTGAAATTTTCGTATTCGGGAAAATTAGTAGTTTCTGGAATACTCAGTGGCAACCATTCTTTTACGTTACCAATATTTGAATTAAGAATTTCAGGGTCAATCGTCTTATAAGCGATAACTGCCAATACGATTCCGCTGGTTGTAATCAAAATACTTTGCAGGAAATCTGTGACTATCACCCCTTTGAAGCCGCCAAAAAGTACATACAGAGACGTCAAAACCGTTATTATAACTGCAGTCCGGGTTGGAGGCAAGTTATAAACTTTTGCAAACTCAGCAAGAACTACAAAAGCCATTCCGGAGAAATTCCGTTTGTAAGGCTTTTCAGAAAATTTGCCACAAAATACTATTGATACCCAGTAGGTTAATGCGGATTAATCGGCGTTTCCTCGGCTTGCGGGCGTGCTTTGGGGGAGCAGTCGGGGCGAGCCTGGTGTGTGTTTCTTCTGGTCGTGTGATTTTAGGCGCACCGATAGTGTGGCAGGTAGTTTGTTGGTTTGTATTTGCGTTGTTATGCGGCTGATATTTTGATCGACTCTGATTTAACCAGTGAGCGTATGTAGTGCGGCTGCTTGGTTTTCACGTACCCCAATGCCGTGCCTAACATCGTGATCAGTGCCAGGTCTACTCGCATCTGCATTTTTTTAAGGCCTCGAATATAGTGAGTTTCAAAACCAAAGGAGACATCGAGCCGACTGTTGACCCTCTCGACAGAAGTCCGTTTTTTGTATTCGTCTTTCCATTTATAGCTGTCCCGCGGCAAAGCCATAAAGATACGCGGGTCTTTTTCCAACCCGATCCTGATACTCTTGCCAATTGGACAACTCCCTGATGCGGGGCATGTCAGCCCTTGATGGTGTGCCGGGCAACCGAACTTGATACTGTCTCTATCCTTCTCAAAACCCCTGTTGCACATCTTGTTGAGTTCTCCCCCCTTGCAGCACTTGCAGAACACCTCACCCTGCTGGTTGTAATATATCCTGTCAAGGCCTTCAACCGGGCTATGTTCCAACTGCGTCATATTGCGAGTATCAACAACAGCACGTATATCGTGCTCCTTCCATAACCATAGCTTGAAATCGCCGCAATCATAGCCTTTGTCTGCCGAGAGATATTCGCACTTCTCAAGAGCCTTTGAGGGACAGGCGTCAACCAGATTGTACGCCTCTAACATATCATTGTCATTACCCGGCGTTACGATACGTGCTATCGGCAGTTCATAATTGGCATCCACTGCCAGATGAACCTTGTAACCAAATATCGTTGTTTTTTTGATAATCTTACCGTTTTTATCTGTGTAAGTTTTTGTTGCCCAGCCGCCGTCAGTATCCCTTCTGCCGTCAGGCTTATTTTCTGAACCGGAGTTTGCCGCACTCTGGATGACTTTGCTGTCAATCGCTATACGCTGACCAAAGCCGGGCAGTTCCCGGGCAAGACACTCCAGAAGATTCTGGAAAATACCGGCTACTTCTGCCGGATACTCCATAAGCGACTTGAGCAGGTTGGTATAGGCGTTTGATGATGGTACCGGGTGCTCTTTGAGAGGATCAAAACCGCAGATATCCCTGAGCTGACCGTTGCGAGAAAGCTCCCGGCGAAGAGCTTCGATGGTGTTGTGCCCAAATACGATGCCGGCAAGCATTGAGTTCCAACTGGCCCGTATCGGGTAGTCATCACGTCCATTGCCGCGGCGTTTTTCGAGTGTTTGCATTAGTTGTTCATCGTCGAGCGTCTTGAGTAACAGGTCGAGCCGCTCTAAATCTCCGAGATTTTCAACATTTTGGTAGCAAAACAAGCTGGGTTGTGGTATATTAGCCATTGGTAAATCCTTTTGTAGAATATAATATAAGTTCTTTTGGTTTAATGTCTTATATTATATCACATGCAAAATGATTTACCATTTTTCTATGGGGGCAATTTGAGGTTTTTTAATGTTTTTTTTCGCTCGAATCAGGCCTGAAGCCAGAGAAAAAGGGGGAAAATCGGTTTCACTGCCGTTGCTAAATCCACCCGCTCAACAACTTACAAACAAACGGAATAGCTCTTCCGATAACACCTGCGGCACTCATAATGCCAAGAACCGAATAAGCCGTTCTTGCGCAGGTTGAGCCGCTGCCGGGACCAAATCGCAATTTTATAAGTTCCGCAGCCGTCATAACCCTTGATCGTCTAATCCATATAGCAGCGTATGCCATCCAGAAAGCCGGTATCACCGAACCCCATGCCCAATGGATATAAAAGGATTTCATGCCGAGAAAATACAGAATTGATATCTGCCAAACCGTGCCGCACACAGAAAAATTAGTAGCGCTGCCGGAAAATGCCAGTAAATACCAAGGGATATCTTTATTGCCGAGAAAATAGGAATTGATGCTTTTCGCTGAACTTTTCTGGAAATAAAGACCTAAAAGCATGATTATGACAAAATATACAACTACAATCACTATGTCTATTAAAGCCATATTTTAACTCTATTGAGTAATTTATAAAATCATATATGCGCTACAATTAAGAAATAACTCCGCAGTTTTTCAGCAGGTTTGCTTTTCTACCCGGACTGCTGTAACCCCATTGGGCCATGGAATCTTATTGACCTTTTTTCCTGGATTCTTGGGTTTGGCTGTACTTACATTCAGGACACCTGTCTGCAAAATCGCCGGTAATCGAGTTTGGAAGGAAAACATTGCCGCATTCAGGGCATTTTTCAGCGGCAAAAGCGGACTTTTCTTTGCACTTCTCACATATCATTGGAGCGGCGCCAAGCGAAGCCGGGTTGCTGTTTTCTTTCTGAAATTCAAAATAATCTTTTTGGGGAATCTCAAAAGATGCCCTGCATTTAGAGTTGCAGCAGAGCATCCACATGGTCTTGCCCTCCATCGAGCTGAAAACATCTATGGTTTTATTATTATGGTAGTAAATAACACCTGAAACAGCAAAGCATCCGATAATAATAACCGTCATCACCCATTTTTTTTTCATAAAATCCATTTATTCTCCATAACTAAGGCTTTTTCATTCTGCGTTAAAACCTGTAAAACCCATTTTAATGCTTTATTATTGTCTAAGAAGTACGTAGTGAACAAGCGTTTAGCAAGCTAAAAGCGGCATAAATTGCATTTAAAGCATTATGCGGCCAGTGAACACGACTGTCAAGTTTTATTTTAATAAAGTTTTACTTTTAATAAAATGGGTTTTAATTGGTAAGAAATGGATTTTTAACTTGCAATTCTTGCGATGAGGCCTTAATATTAGTATTATTATGCCCGATATGCGGCAAGATTTAAATGTTTTCGCAGAGAATGCTTTTGTTTTTATGAAAGGAACCTGAAATGTTAATTAAACGGCGTAATTTTATGAAGTCTATGGGTTTAGGAGCCGCGGCATTAGGTCTGGGGCAAACCTCATCACTGGCAAATATTTCAAACCAAACAAAAGTTCCCCGAAAAAAACCAAATGTTATAATTGTTTTTGCCGATCAGCTCAGAAAACACGCTGTGGGCTGTTACGGCAATGATTTTGTTCGGACTCCCAATATTGACGCCCTGGCCGCAAACGGAATGCGTTTTGATCACGGCATATCAAACTGTCCGACCTGTGTGGCAGCAAGGTCAAACCTGCTTTCGGGCCAGTATGCCAGGACATGCGCAGGCTCCAGGCTTAATGAAGTCGTTTCGCATATAGGCCGCGATGACCGCAAAAAATTCAAAGACCCCACCCTGGCAGAAGAATTCAAGAAGCTGGGCTATAAAACGGCTCAGGTAGGTAAATGGCACATCGATACCCGCCCGTCACTTCTTGGTTTCGACGAGAGCATGATTGTCGGCAGAATTTTTACTAAAGGAAATTTCTGGAAAAATGAGGGCCAGTCTTATGATGTTGACGGATTTACCGCCGACCATGAGATTGACGCGGTCAATAATTTCATTAAGGAAAACAAGGACGAGCCGTTTTTTATGTACTATAACATAACTTCGCCGCACATGCCGATACTTGATGTTCCGTATCAATACTCCCATATGTACAACCCAAGCGAGGTTCCTTTGAGGCAGAACGTGTGGAAAAACGGAAAACTGCCCTACAATGAATATTGGTTCCACATATACCTTTGGCTTCACGGCTGGGGGATTGATTACAAGCCTACAACAGCTAAAATACCGCCGGGATTCAGCCTTAGAGATGTTGCCGCTCTGTATTACGGTTCGGTTACCTGGGTTGACGACCTGTTGGGCTCTATGATGAACACGTTGAAGCAAAACGGTCTTGAAAATGATACAATTATAATATTTTCAGCGGATCACGGCGACCAGCTGGGCAGCCATCACCTCTGGAATAAAGCCAGACTTTATGAAGAGTCCATAAATATACCCATGATTTACAGCTGTCCGGGCAGAATTAAAAAAGATGTAAATACCACTCAAACAGCGACTCTTATAGATGTGATGCCTACACTGCTTAGTCTCTGTGGGGCGGATATACCGCAAAGTGTCCACGGACAGGATCTTACGCCTATACTGAAAGGCGAGAAAACCACTTTAGACAGGGATTATGCATTTGTAGAAACATCTTATGGTAAAATAGGCATACGCACCCCCACCCATCTTTACGGGGCATCTCTGGACAAAGATGACAGGGAAATAGAAAATATCAGGTATAAATTTTTCGACATTGAGAATGATCCGTATGAAAAGAATAACATGGTAAACACATCTGCCCAGAAAGGCGTGGCAGATGAACTCCGTGACAAACTGATTGCCTGGGAAAAGAATACGCCAAGGCTGGAAGGCGTAAAATATGACCCATTTTTTTACAGAGACAACAACTTTTAGAAAAGGGTAATAATGCGCCTTTTGATATTTCTTTTAAAGGTAGTTTTTTGTTTTGCCGCACTATCCGAAAACAAGGTTTGGTGGGGTTATGAAGATGACAACTGGGATGCAGCGGGTAACTGGGCGGCTGAAGGTTCGCCGACTTTGGCTGATCAGGTCTTTATAGACCATCGCCCCGCAGGAACATATACTTATCCCGTTTTAACAGACCTAAACGCTGACGCCAAGTGTGCTGTGCTGAAATTATCGCAGTACGGCAGCGGCGGGCGGCTTGACATTACGGGCGGAAAGCTCTCTGTGGGGAATCTGGCGTATATCGGAATAGGCGCATCATTTGCCTGCGAACTCAACATCAGCTGCGGTGAATTGATTGTAGCCAATAATATGTTTGTCCCGTATGGAGGAGAGACAACCGTCACCATGACCGGCGGCAATGTGTCCATCGGCGGCTCTTTGTCAATGATGAATCAGACCATAGCTGATGGTTTTATCAATCTCTTAGGCGGTACGATAGAAGCGGCCGCACTGAGCTGGCCTGCCGGAATCGCCCGTTTTGGCCATATTAACATTGAAGAAGGCGCGCTGAAAATAAACAGCGCAGCTGACTACACCGCTCAGCTTCAGGCCCTGATAGATTCCGGCGATATAACCGCCTACGGAAGCGGCACCACCCGCTACGACTGGATAAGCCACCCCAGAGCGGCATTTGAAATCGAATATAAGGGCACATCGACTATACTTACCGCCGCGATTGAGGATGTTAATAAGGCGTGGAATCCCTCTCCGGCAGACGGCGGCTCTGTGGACACAACAGGTGAAAATGTAATTCTGACATGGTCGCCGGGAGAGAATACTCTACTGGCAGACGGCCATGATATTTATCTGGGCGCTAGCTTCGATGATGTTAATCAAGCAGGCAGAGCCGAGCCTGAATTTAAATCTAATCAAACCGATACAGGTTACATTCCATGCCCGCAGCTCAAGGCGAACACAACTTATTACTGGCGAGTTGACCAGATCACCTCATCCGGTATTGTAAAAGGGAATGTTTGGAGTTTTACAACAAATAGTTTAATTGAGGATGGATTATATACTTCTGCATTTGGCTATGATCTGAACAGCAATATTGTAAGCACAAGTGTTTTCAGCTGGTATTCATCAAGCGGCGGCCAGGTCAGCGGGCCATGGCTGCCGCTGGAAGGCAGGGAAAACTGGACGGGAGATGTACTCTGGTGGAAAAGTCAGATTAAGCAGATGATGGCGGCCAATATTGATGTTCTCTACGTTCATTTGATAATGGAGCATTCATGGCATGATCAAAATAGAATAAATCTTTTTCAGGCACTCAATGAATTGCGAAAAGAAGGATATGATGTGCCGAAAGTCGCTCCGTTCCTCGATCCTCTCATAACCTGGGACGGGGCAGCGAGGCCCTATCCCAATCTGGCAACAACTGCCGGCAAGGATGAGTTTGCCGCACAGTATATTCGTTTTTTCAATCAGTATTATTCTGTTAATGAGGATGCGTACGCAGATGACTACATAGCCCGAATTGACGGGAGAGTTGTGCTTGATACCTGGCATGTTCATTTGAGCACGGTAAATACGGCTTCTTTAACGAGACAGGATTTGGCACAGAGACTCTCTGCGGAATTTGCAGCTGAGCACGCGATATTCAGCAGCGGGATCTACATGGTTGGAACAGACGGCTGCGCTTTGAGTTTTGAAGATGAGCAGGTAGTCCAGTTCCAGCAGCATGCGTATTTCGACACAACCGATTATAATGGTATCAGAACCGTTCAGGTTAAAGGCGGATACTGGGACCAGAATATTCGCGAGCCGGGTTACTGGCTGGCCCGCAGCGGCGGAACGCATTATAAAAATGCCTGGAATCTGGTCAATGCCGATTCGGCAATAAGCAGAGTATATATCGAAAGCTGGAATGAGTATGACGAGGGCTCGGGTATTTACGCGGCTGATTGTGTAAATTCTCCCGATCTTTTTGATGGAAGGTATTATACGCCCGGTTCGGAAAATGATATCTGGTCCGAAAGTAATGACCCTTATGAATACATAAAAACCACTGCTGCCGGTGCCGGGATTTTCAATGATACAGACAATTACAATGCGCGGATACTCTGGCACAACATACCTGATAAAATTCGGGCAGGGGAGATGCTGACAGCTAACATTATTGTCCAGAACAGCGGAGATTTTTCATGGACAGCGGCCAATAACTACAAATTAGGGCAAAAAATAACCGAACCGTCTGAAGTATTATTCGGCAGCAATCGTTATCTGATTGATGATAATTCAGATGAGATAGGTGTTTATGCCGAGATATTCAGAGGCAGACCTGTTATATTTGAGCTGCAAATAGCCGCTCCCCAGCAAAGCGGAGTTTACACCGCCCACTGGCAAATGCTGCGGGAAGGCGTTTTGTGGTTTGGCGAGCAGTTGTCCATTGATATAGAGGTTCTGGCCAAATCTGATCTTAATTACGACGGCGTGGTAAATGGCGGGGATTTTAAAATCATAGCTGATTCATGGCTGAGCCGGCAATGCTGTCCCGATGACATTAGTAACTTCGATATCAATGAAGACGATAAAATCAACCTGCTTGATTTTTCTGTATTAGCACAGGACTGGCTCAACTAACCAACCTGTAATCGCACTCAACTATTTAGATACTATCGGTATATTATGGCTAAAAGAAATATAAATTCCCTCATTTTATCGGCTCCAGCTATTTGTCTGCTATTGTTCTTTACAACTGCCTCCTGCATTGCGGTATTTGCAGAAAACAAAATCTGGTGGGGTTATGAAGATGACAACTGGGATACAGCGGGTAACTGGGCGACTGAAGGCGTGCCGGGTTCTGCTGATCCGGTATTCATAGACCATCGAGCCTCGGGTGAGTTTAAGTATCCTGTTATAACAGATGCAAATACCGATTCCAGATGCGCGGTACTGAAGCTCTCGCAGTACGGCACAGGCGGGCGGCTTGATGTTATCGGCGGCGTACTTGCTATTGAGAGCCTTGCCTATATCGGTGTCGGCGCAGCATACGAATGCCAGCTGAACGTCAGCGGCGGAGAGATGCTTGTCGGCACGCACATGTATGTGCCGTATGCCGGCGTAACGTCTGTTAATATAACCGGCGGTAAAGTAAGTGTTTCCGGTTCTCTGGTTTTTTGTCATCAAAGCGTCGCGGACGGCTTTATCAATCTGGCCCGCGGCACATTGGAAGCGGGGGCATTGCTCTGGAATACGGGCGAGACCCGGTTCGGACATATAAACATAGAAAACGGTAAGCTGATAATCAACAGTACAGCAGACCGAACCGGACAGCTTCAGGCTCTGATAGATTCCGGTAATATAACAGCTTACGGCTCGGGTTCAACCCGTTATAACTGGGTAAGCCACCCCAAAGCGGCATTTAAAATCGAATATACCGGCACATCAACCGTACTTACCGCCGCGATTGAGGATGTTAATACGGCGTGGGATCCTTCGCCGGCAGACGGCGGCTGTGTTGATGTTACAGAGGGCAGCGCCAACCTGGCTTGGCTCTCTGGTGATAATACCCGCCAGGAAGCCGGGCATGATCTGTACCTGGGGGCATCGTACGAAGAAGTAAATATTGCAGAGACAGATTCACCTTGTTGGCAGGGCAGATTGGACAGCAGCAGTTTTGAAACCGGGCCGCTTGATTTCCGTAGCGGCTACTACTGGCGTGTTGATCAGATTGACACCGCCGGAGAGGTGCACAGGGGTGATGTCTGGAGTTTTACTACTTTGCCTTCCCGAAGACAGGCGAAGGAGCTTTTCCCGCCGGATAACGGACTTTTAGGCGAATCGCTGATAAACGATCCGAATACAAAGATTTCATGGCAGAGCGGAGAAGATGCCGTAACACACAAAATCTATTTTGGAACCTGTTATGATACAGTAAGCGAAGCAGAGAACGATTGCCTTATTACCTTTAAAGGAAACATTGATGAGCCGGCACGGGAATTTTCTCCGGGAGCACTGCAAAAGGGATCAGAGTATTTCTGGCGTGTTGATGAAATCGACCATAACGGTGGGCTGACAAAAGGAGAAGTCTGGTCTTTCTGGGCAGGTTACGATGTTCACAATACCAGAGTCGCATCCCAGGGATTCAATGCCTGGTACAAGGTTGATCCGGATAAGGCCTGGGTCGAGCAGCAGGCGGAGATCGCACTTGAGATGGGGTGTGAAATATATAAATTTCAGTTGAAACCTGATAAAAATGAGAATTATGAAGATGGCACAGCAGAGCCGCAGACCGCCGACACCGCCGAGGTAACAAGTCTGCTGACAAGGGTTCAGAATGTCCCTGTCTGGCAGAGAGTACTTGATATGCCTTTTCGATATACCTTGATATGGGCTTATCCTGTTTCCGGTTTAAACCTTCATGACGGGTATTCCCAAGAGGAGGCCCAGGCGGAATATCAGGAGCTCTACGACCTGACCATATACCTGCTGCTGGAATATCAGAATACCAACCGTTCTTTCATGCTGGGCAACTGGGAGGGGGACTGGCACCTGCTTGAGGGTTATGATGATACGGTTGAGCCGCGTCCGGAGATGATTGAAACGATGAAACTGTGGTTTGCCAACAGGCAGGCGGCGGTAAAGGATGCCAGGAATTCCCTCCCGCAGATACAGGGCGTAAACGTATATCATTATGTTGAAATGAATAAAGTTCAATCCGCTATTGACGGTGTTGTCGGAGAGGGTGCTTACCGTCTGGTAAATACTGTTCTGCCCTATATAACTGTTGATGCGGTATCATATTCGGCGCGTAATGCGACGCATTTTATCAGCGAGATGCCAGAGCGTCTTTATACGCACCTTGATTATATCGAATCAAACGCAAACTTTACAGGTTGCTGGCCGTTTGAAAAGGCTGTTTTTATTGGTGAATACGGCACCGGCACTGTCAGTGAAAACGTACTTGCTATAAAGGCTGCCTCTAACTGGGGCTGTCCGTTTATACTGTACTGGTCGATATATGCAACCGAGCCGAGATTTGACTTTTATTTTGTCGGGCCGGACGGGTCAAATACGGAACAATACGATCTGCATCAGCAGATACTTTCTAAAATCAACGCCCAAAAGGAAATATACAATATATATCTGAATAGGAACCCCTATGAGTCATGCCTGGAATCTCTCATGAACCAGTTTGATCGGATCAGCGTTTCCGGCTTGATGTCTTATATTGTCAATTCTGACGCTTCAAAAATCGCCATCGGCAGCCGCGAATTTCTGCGAAATCTTTTCATAGCTCTGCTGCACACAAACGATGAAACAACCGCTCAGTTTTCTGATATGCTTGACCAGATAGATGACTCGACGATAACCAGATGGCAGGCCATTGAGCTGATAATGAACGGGTCTGAATTCAGAGATTTGATAACAGATGCTCAGTTTGCAAGGTATCTCTGCGAGAATGTCCTACTTGTAGAGCCGGAAAATGTTGACCCTGAAGATCTTACGGCAGTTGAGCAGCGTCTCGAATCAGAATCAAGATTTGCCCTCTGGCAGGAGTTTTTAAATGATAGCAGGGGCTGCATGAACGCGATTCGCAGACGATACAGTAACCGCAGCTCGAATTACATTGACTGGCAGTACAGCTACGGCGTAACCGATGCCGCGAAATCCAGGTATCTGCCCAGTTTGAAACGTTTCTGGTGTCGGCTGTCAGAGCCGGGAAGTTATACTGCGGATTTTGACGGGAACTGTGCCGTTGATATAGCGGATTTCCAGATATTGGCCCAAAACTGGATAAGCGGGCCGCGGGATTATTTGCCGGGCGATATCAACGGCAGCGGAAATGTCGATTTCCACGATTTTGAAATTTTGTCTCAATATTGGCTTGCAGCTTCAGTTACTGGTGAATAATTCGGGTATTATTTGCAATATGAACATTATTTTATTGCATTTTACCCAAATAGTCATATAATTAAGAGCTGTAAGTTATTGTGTGAAATAAAAATATTAAAGATTAGATCAACACCTTATCCTTATTTGAGACAGCAAAATACATATGAAAAAGACAGTGGATTTCGACAAATTAGATTTATCAATGAAGCTTGACCGCGGCAGGGGCAAAACCCAGCCTCTATACAAGCAGATTCAGAATCATCTTAAAGAGCAGATCAAGGGCGGCAAGATTCCGGTTGGCTCCCACCTTCCTTCTATTTCAGAGATGGTCAAAAGGTGGAACGTTGATTACCAGACCATAAACATGGCTCTTGAGCGTTTGGGTGAAGCCGGATATCTCCGCCGTCAGCCCGGCAGGGGCAAGGGGCCTGTAGTATTACGCACAATGCAGCATGAGCACACAATAATGTTCATAAGACCCAATAATGACTCGCTGTCTTTGGAAATTACAGAGGGGATATTAAAATTCACCCTGGAAAAAGGGGTTGAGTTCATTATTCAGGAAGCCATGAACTCGGATGAGAGTTATGTCCATATGCTCTCTCACACGATACCCAACGTTGAGGGTATCATTGTTTTGCCCGATGAGAAGCCCGAGTACTACAAAGCGGTAAAAGACGTTCTGGCTTCTGGCAAAAAAATTGTTTTCGTTGACAGATTTCTTGAAAACATACCCGTAAGTTCTGTGACACTTGATCACAAGGGCGGGGCGTTTCAGGCGACTAAACATCTGCTTACCCGCCACGGACAGCCGGTATATTGCTTTGGCCTTAGGCCTTACAGCTCGTCAAAAGCTCGATATGAAGGCTGGGCTTGCGCTATGAGAGAGTATCACTTCATAGATGTAGAATCGTATATAATTAAGGATCCCACTATAGATAATTGTTTTTCCGATGACGCTCAAAGAGATATAGATGCTTCCACTAAAATAGCTTATAATTTTCTTAGCAAATCTGACAGCAGCCGCTTTAGCATTTTCTGTCCCACAGGTTTTGAAGTTGTGGGAATCTATCAGGCCGCTGACAAACTGAATCTTAAAATCGGCCGTGATGTGCATGTTGTAGGTTTTGGGGATCATCCTCTCTGCCGCAATCTGCATACGCCTCTGACCAGCGTTCTGCAGAAAAGCGAACAGGTTGGTTATGAAGCCGCTCATCTGCTGCTGATGGAACTTAACGGTTTGGTAAGCTCGCCCGTAAAGGGGATGCTGCCCGCCCAGCTTCAGATTCATGAAAGCAGCGGCATCCCGCTTACAGCCGGCGGTAAGAGCACAAGTCAGTTTACTTATGAATCACGCAGGCAGATGAGTCTGGCATCTACGTAGTTCGGCAGACACGGCCTTACTCAGACAGCAGCCATTTGAGGGCTTCTTCTCTGAATTCTGCCTGTGTTGGGTTTCTCCTGAAATCGCTGCGGCAGCGGTCTATAAAATCATTTGCCCGTCGATAGAAGTTCTTATGCACTAAATATGCCGGCTGTTTTTGATTATCTTTATCAATAAGTGCCAGTCCGCTTGGATTTGCGCCGCCCTCTTCTGATTCATTGTCATACATCTGCCAGTAAAGCGCAAACGGACAGCCCCACGACAGTGCCGCAGCAGAAGCCGTTCGGGTAAACTCTGCCTGCTGCTGTGCAGTAATAGATATTTTCTGGGAGCCTCTGTGAAAACGACGAAAGCCGTACTCGCCGATGAAAACCCTTTTATCCCATGGGTATTTTTTGTCTGTTGGCGGCATGTGCTTCTCGATAAAATCAAGAGCCTTGAGCAAAGAAGTTTTCATTGTTTCCTTTCTTTTTTCCATGGTCAGATTACCTTCCCAGAAACTGCCCAGAGAGCTGTAGCATGAAAAAGAGACAAGATCAACATTTACATACGGCAGCACACTGTTGGTGAGTGTCTTTTTGCCTTTTTTTATCGCATCTTCAACTAATACCGTTTCCATGTAATGAAACACATCGACATTTTTATGCGGCGTATCACGCTTTGCGTTATCAACTGCAAGCTGGCGGGTGTTCATTCTCTCAATCATTCCGTCAAAGGCCTTTTGGCTGATTTCCCTGTCGCGGCTGTACGGCTCTCCCATTATCGCCCAGTCGCCTTCCCAGTGACCCAGGAAAAATGTCTTGCCGGAATTGTCAAACTCTGTCAGCAGATAGCATGTCAGGTCGTAAATCTGCTGATATTCATCAATACGCTGGCTTTCACTGTAGCCCTGCGCCCAGTCGTAATGCGGTTTCCACTCTCCATCTTCAATCGGAGAGCAGTGTGCCCAGAAAAAGTAGTAATCAAAAGGCATCCGCAAGACTTTCCTGTATGAAGGCTCCTTGTCAAGAAGCGATGTAAATGAATTTATGTCCGTATTTTGCGGCAGCATGTAATGATCTGAATAATCTGAATCTATCAGAATCTTTAATATATTTGAACCCATTTCTTCGATCTGCATAGCCGTCTCGACAAGGCGTGTTTCTTCGGTGAACTGATATTTCGGCTGAAAAGTCTGGGTGCCGAGAACATAATTAAACGGAGGATAGGTTTCTTCGGCGAAACTATAACCAATTTGCCAAAGAAGAAAGACCAGGGTTAAAGTCATCAAATTATGTGTGTAAATTTTTAATGTCACTGTTTGCCTTTCAATCATTTTTCGTTTTTATTTAGCCAGTCCAATAACACCTTTCGATACTCGCTGCCGGACGGGTTTCGTGCGTGTTCTGCTCTGTATGATTTTACAAACTCTCTGCCGCGTTTCAACAGATTCTCGTGCGTAAAATAAACCGGCTGTTTCACTCCCTTGTTGTCTATCATCCAGAAACCGTAACCTAAATAGTCAGAGCTTGGGTGGTCTATTGTGTTGCAGTACATCTCCCAGTAAAGAACAAACGGACAGCCCCATTTGAGAGCGGCCTTAATCACTGTCCTTGCGAACTGGTCCTGAATCTGCGGCTGTTTGACATGTTCAAGGGCAAATCCGTATTCGCCGATGAAAACCCGCCTGCCGGGAACGTCTTTTGCCGGAAGTTTGCTTTCTATATAATCCATCGCCTCCAGAAGCAGCTTCTTCATCTTGGTTTTGCGCTCGTCCATTGAGAGAGACGCATCATGAAACGGATAGAGCGAATCATAGCATGAAAATGATACGTAATCCACGTTTGAATGCGGCAGGACGTTGTTTGTAAGTGTCTTGCCGCCTTTGACAGCCTTTTGAACCATGTTGACTTCAGTGTATGTGTAGATATAGACATTTTCGTGCGGTATATCTCTCTGGGCATCTTCAACGGCTTTCTGTTTTATGTTTAGCCAGTCAATCATTCCCTCAACCGCTGTGTCACTGGGGTCTATTTTGGGGCTGTAAGGCGGATCTATCAAAGACCAGTCGCCTTCCCAGTGGCCAAAATAAAAACTCTTGCCGGTTTTATTGTATTCCCGCAGCAGGTATGCGCTCAAATCATAGAAATTATCGTACATCGCAGCCTTCTCTTCCTCTGAGAGACCGTCTTTGAAATTGATCTTAGGAGATGAGACATAAGCCCACAGAAAATAAAAGTCAAACGGCATATCAAAAACTCTGGAGTAATTCTGGTCATGTTTCACAAGTTCGGTCAGAGAAAGTTCACTGCCCCTTGGATGCTCAAGAGAAAATTTAATGATATTTGAGCCCATATCAAGAATTCTTTGTGCGGTTTCAATCAGAACGGGCTGGTCGGTAAACTGGTAATTAGCTCCAATTGTCTGTGTGCCGACAACATAATTAAACGGCTTTTGTTCGTTATGCCTTTGACTGCCGCAGCCGGAAAGCATTGCGGAAATGACAAGCATAGATACACTTACTCTGACAGCAGTAATTTTACTCATAGTTTTTCCTGATATAAAAATGATTAAACCCAGGGCTTGTAGTGATCGCCCTTGAGTCTGGGCGTATTTTTGTCCCATTCAAGGAGCTTTTGTCTTAGATTTTTTGCTATGGCGCTTTTTCCGGCTGTTTTAGCCAGATTGTTTGTCTGATACGGGTCTTTTTCCATATCAAAAAACAAGTATTCGTCTTCCATAATGGCAGTGTCATCTTCGGATACCAAAGCCCCATAAAGGTGTTTTGGGGTTCGTATTCCGGCCTCGCGGTATGGTGTCTCAATGAAAGCGTAATCCTGCTCCAGAGAGTCTGTCTCACCGCGAAGCAAAGGCGCGAGGTTCTGCCCCTGGACGGTCTCGGGGATTTTCTCACCGCAGAGCGAAAGCAGCGTAGGCATCACATCCACCAGTGAGGCGACCTGTTTTTTGTTGACCGATGCCTTTTTTATGACTGCCGGCCATCTGAATATCATTGGAATCCGTACGGCCTCGTCGTATAGGCGGGCCTTGTTCCATAAATGGTGACTGCCTAATAAGTCTCCATGGTCCGCGGCGAAAAGAATAATTGTATTATCTTCAACCCCCTCGGCTTTTAGCGTGCTCATCAGCTCTCCGATGAGATCGTCAACCCATGTAACAGCCCCGTAATACAGTGCTGTCAGCTCGCGAAGCGAAAAGTCGGGCGGTAAATCATCATTGCCCGATTTTCTGTATCTTGGCAGGCCGCCGGTGTAAATTCCAAACCATCTCCGGTCATACGCTATCCGGCCGTCCTTTAATACATTTTTGCGAAGCGGCACCTTTTCAGGTTTGTACATCTGAGTGTATTTTTCGGGCACATCATGAAAAATCGGCATATGCGGAGAAAGAATATTATAGTAAAGAAAGAACGGCTCGTTTTTGTTTTCTTTTACATAACTCTTAACACTTTCCAGGTCGGCGTACTGATTGAGGTATTTGCCGCCCATTTCCGATTTGCGGCCTTCTGTGAGAACTTCATCAAAACCTAAGAGCGTCGGCTTTGTGTCAATGTGCCATTTACCAACCTCTGCGGTCTTGTAGCCGCTTTTCTTTAAGACTTCGGCAAGTGTGATATCGGGAAATTTCAGGCGGTCATTCCTTCCGTAGAGCCCATCTGAGCCAAGCCCTTTGGTCATCTCATTTGCTCGTGCTCCTACGCAGGTGCGGCAGTACTGGCCCGAGAGCAGATTTGACCTTCCGGGAACACATGTAGGGCTGTTTGAAACGGCGGTTTCAAATCGCAGGCCGCTCTCTGCCAGCCTGTCAATATTAGGCGTTTTCACGAACCTGTTGCCATAACAACCCAGGGAAAAACTCCGCATCTGATCGCTGAATATAATAATTATGTTTGGCTTCTTGTCAGTGCTGCCGTTCTGCGTTTGGTTTGTCGCCGTTTGTGCTGCATTATTTCGTGCTAATACTGTGGTATTTCCCGCGGCCAGTGCGGCGACGGAGAACGACATGGAAGCCAGAAAATCACGTCTGTTTGTCTTTGCGTTATTCATAAAAAATACTGTTTTTATTTATTCTCTGTTGTCAGTGGAAGATCGTAAGTCCTGAATGTACTTGCGGGCAGTCCGGCCTTGTTAAACAGATTTGGACGGGCGGTGTTTGACCAGCCGAAACGTACATTCTTAGGTTCTTTGACTGCATCGTTTCTGACAATAACAGTACTGTCTTCGATAACCGCCTGGGCAGGGACAAACTCATTATCTTCTCCTGCAATCTCAAAGTCGGTCAGTTTGCCGCCTTTGGCTTTCAGGCCGCCGTCTGTATGGTCAAAAAATATTCTTATAGCCTCTTTCTCGATCTTCATCGATTTGTATAGCGGCCCTGAATATACAACATTCTTTTTGCCGTACACCTTAGCCAAAGCCCAAAGTGCAAGCCTTTCGCCGACGGGTTTCTTGTCAGGGGGGTGAATATTTTCAATATCATCAACAAGGTCAGTGGTTACAACCATACCGGTATTGGGCAGAGACAGTGTCAGCAGCTGAGCCTCCCGCAGTTCCGCGCCTATATAAGGCTCCGGATACGTCCAGGGGGCAATCTGCACATAGTAAAACGGCATATCCGGCTTGTTCCATGCCTGCCGCCAGTTCTCAATCATAGCAGGGAATATGCTTCTGTACTCAAGTGCCTCTCTGGCGTTAGCCTCTCCCTGATACCATATTACTCCCTGCAATGTATAGGAAATCAAAGGGTGTATCATGCCGTTAAACAGGGAAGCCGGCCCTCGGGGATTACCCGGGCCCATCGGTTCCCATGGTTTGGGCGGCGCTTCTTTGCCGTCTTCTCTGGCCTTTTCTACTTTCTTCTCCCATTCTTTGACTCTTTCTTTCCATTCTTCCAGAGCCTGGGGGTAGCGGTTACATGCCGCGTCGTATTGTTCAAGAATGGATTTGAAGGCTTCGTGAGACCTCATGAAATCCATATCCGTCCAGCTCTGGCTTGGAGTGCCGCCGTAGGAGGACTTAATCAGCCCGACAGGTATGCCAAGCTCTTTGTAAAGTTTTCTGCCGAAGAAAAACCCTGCCGCGGTAAAGGATTTGGCTGTTTCACTGCTGCAAACCTGCCACTGTCCCGGGCAGTCGTTCTGTTTATCTTTGGCGGCATTGCGGGGGACTTCAAAAAACCGGATTTTGGGATAGTCAGCGTCTAAAAGCTCACGCTGCCAGTCGTTAACCCCCGGCTGCCACACATTTATTGCCCCCACGGTCATCTCCATGTTGGACTGGCCCGAGCAGAGCCAGACTTCGCCGATGAGTACATCTTCGAGGATTATATCGCTGCTGCCTCTCACGGCGATCTTATACGGCCCGCCTGCAGAGGGTGTCTGGAACCGCAACTCCCATTTGCCGCTATTATCGCAGCTTGCGGTATGCTTTTCTCTCGACCAGCCGGGGGTAACGGTAACTTCCTGCCCCGGCTTATCCCAGCCCCATATCGCGGCGGAATCGTTCTGCTGCAAAACCATACCACTGCCGATAACAGAGGGCAGACGTATCTGAGAATGCACAAAAGGACATGTTGCAAAAATCAAGAAACACAAAAGCAACTGTATGTTGTTTTCGCAAATATTTATTTTTCTGGAGAATTTATATTTAACCACTTTTTAATTTTCAATTAAACAATACTCTGACCTTGCCAGTTTGTCTTTTCTAACCAGCTTTTCAGCTCATTTTGCAGTTCTTCCTTTATATCGCTGAACTCAGGGTTATCTGCAACATTTTTTAGCTCAAGGGGGTCATCTTTGAGGTTGTACATGTATTCGCCGCCATCTGGATAGCGGATATACTTCCAGCCCTTGCCGCGTATCATAAATGAGCCTTTTGTTTCGGGCAGCACCTTGCGGTCTGCCGATGGGTTGCCTTCTATGCGTTCAGAGAACTTATAGGGATAGGCCTCTGCAGGGTCTTTTTTTTCGGTCATATAATCAACCAGGCTCTGGCCCTGGCAATGAGTCGGCAGCGTTTCGCCCGTGATATCCAGGATTGTAGGCATAATATCCGTGTGGTCAACTGCCATATCGATATTTTTAGGCCTGAACATCTTGGGATACCTTATAATCAGCGGCACCCTCACAACTTCTTCATAAAAAGCGGTTGTGCTCTTCCATGCCATGCCGTGCCCGCCGGCCATGTCTCCGTGGTCCGCGGCGAAAATTACCAGTGTGTTATCAAGCTCGCCGGTTTCTTCGAGGACTTTTATTATCCGCCCGACCTGGTCATCCGCCAGCTTTGTCAGTGCATAGTATATCCTTAGAAACTCCCGCATTGACGGGTTGTTCATGCCCGGCTTATCAATATCGGCAATATTGCGCCGCGACCATTCGTTTTTGAAGCGTTTTTCCAGTGTATCTCTGTTTTCCGGCAGTTTGATCTTGAGTGGATCAAACATCTCATAATACGGCGAGGCTACTACATAGGGATCGTGCGGCGCGTTTATGCCGCAGGTGACCATAAACGGCTGATCACCGTTACATACGCTCCTGAGTGTAGATACCGCGTGGTCGGCCACCCTGACATCAAATTCCTGTGTAACCGGCAGTTTGAGACGGCCCATTTTTGTTGTGAACTGGGCAAAGTCTTTTCCCTTCCACAGTTCAGGGTCCATCTTATCCACCGCGGCCTTAAATGGCGGCCATATATCAACCGGAAAATACATGCCGTACCAGTTTTGATAGCCCTGCGGGTCTGACCTGCTTACCTTTTCGAATACGTCCTGCATAGCGTCAAGATGCTCAGGAAACTGGCGGTACATGTCGGTGTAGTAGGGCATGTCATCGCCTTCGAGGTGCCATTTGCCGTAGTGGTGCGTTTTGTAGCCTTTCTGCCAGAGAATCTTCTCGGTGGTAACATCGTTTAGAGTGATTCCTTTCTGGTTCCAGCCAACGTTAAGTGTGATACCGTGCTGGTGGGGATAAAGGCTGGTTATCGCTGACATTCGGGTAGGCGAGCAATAGGGCGTAGGGCAGGTTGCCTGCGTAAAGACAACACCCTCCTTCGCCAGACGGTCAATATTCGGAGTGGGAACAGGGCCGCCGTCGTAACTGCATATCCCCGCCGCGAGCTGGTCAAGCAGAAAGAACAGAACATTGGGCGTTTTCGATTTCTGCTTATCAGCGTTATTGGCGATCGGTTTTGCGTTTGCCGAGCAGCCCAAAGAAAAACCAAGAGTGCCCAGAACGGCACCTCTTCCGGCTTTTTTTAGAAATTGCCTGCGTGTATTCATTGTTACCTCTATAACATAAACTTTTAAAATCTCTTTATTTTATCAATAGAATACAGGTTTCATGCGGTTTCATATGAATCTCTGAAGAAGACTGTTCTCCTGCTTCAAACTGTATCTTTTTGTGGCTGTAAATATCTTCTGCTTCAGTGATGTTCAAGTTTACAGTCAATTTTGTTGAGATATCATCATCAGCCATATTGAACAGGAAAACAACCTTGACAGCATCGGTTTCCATGATTTTTACAAAGGTACTCTCATTGCTTGTCCGGGCAAAACTCTTTAGATTTCCATGGAAATGCTGCTGGAAGAATTCACGCACATCCGCAGAAGGCTGGTGGTAATAGTTGTTGAAAATGTTAGTGCCCAGATAAACGGCTTTTCCTTTGCCGTAATTGTTTACGGTTATTGCCGGCTCACCGTTATCGTATGTGCCAAGTACCTGTGCACTTTCCGGTATGAGAATCTCTCGCAAAAAGCGAGAAGAGAGCGTCCGGTTTCCGGCCTTGATCTTAAGGATTTTATCCTTACTGTTTGATATAATCTCCCTGCGGCAGCCGAAAATTTTGTTTAAACCCATGCCGGGAACTGTGTCAGCTGAGAAGAAATCAGTCTCAATGAATGCCAACGAAGGTTCAGATACAATCGTTCCTCCCTGCTCAACATACGCGGCAATTTTGGCCGATGTCTTTTCGTCGATCCAGAGCGGCAGCGGCAGGTACAGCACCTTGTATTTGTCGAAATCGTCGTCAACAACCTGAGAGTCTGTCCTTACAATATCAACAGAAGCGACATTCAGATTGCACAGCATCCTGTAAATACCCAGGTACGACTCGTCAAACGGCTTGACGGTTCCGTCGGCAACATAGAGCATAAGAGGGTTCATCGGTGAATATCCGATCGCAACCTCCGCCGGAACGGTTTTGAGCTCATCAAACAGTTTTTCGTGTTCCCGGATCGTTTCTCCGATTTTTGCCGCGGCGGTGAGCCGCTGGGTTGGCGTGCCGTCGAGCTTGACAAGGTTAAATCCGTATTCGGCACCAAACTGCTCAGTCCGGTACTGCCAGAACAGCAGGCCTTTGGCACCTTGTGAGATGGTAGTCCATGCCCAGCCGGCAAGCCTCTCACCTGAGAGCTCGGGGCCGGGAAGGTCCAGGCCGATCCCGTAGGAGCCAGACTGAAGCTCGTGCATCCAGAATTCCTTTCCCCCTGCCGCGGCACGGTTAATATCGCCGGCCAAAGCATGGTCAAGCATTGAAACACTCTCGGGAAAATTCGCGAAGCCAAACTTGTCAACCAGTTTTGAGAGCCTCCAGTCGTCCGTGCAGTCATAAACGATGTTACGCCCTGAAGCACCGGAACGGGTATGAATCATAACAGGGTGCTGCGGATCGTTGTCACGGATAGCCTGCGTTCTCCATCGATCCTGTTCTACCAGCGACTCGATGTGGAAAAGCCGCCAGTCGGTCCAGTCAGAATAACTGCCGCGTTCAATTGGCGGTATCACCTCGTCAAACTCTCCGTAACGCCGCTGCCATGTGTTATTGAGCAGGTTGATGTCATTGTTGTATTTTTCTCTGAGCCATTGTGTGAACTTTTCAAGCGTTTTGGGGCAATAGCAGAACAACTCTCCATCGCTGCACAGATAATAACGTGCCGGCTCATGAAGCGGCTCGTTATGCGGTTCCCAGCCGTAAAGGGCAGGGTGGGAAGCAAATTTTGTAACCAGTTTTTCAATAAAATCCTCGGCATGGGCTCTCACATCCGGCCAGTCGAGGCAATGGCCGGGGAAGCCGCCGCAGCAGGTGTTATGCACAGTGTGCGGCATAACCTTGACCCCCTTATGATCAACGTATAGGGTGTCCGGATATTTCTTGTATAACCAGGCAGGCGAGCTCTCGAGATTGACCAGAAGAATAACCTTAATGTCATTCTCAGCGCCCAAATCACAAAGTCTCTCAAGCTCCGAAAAATCGTAGTGACCCTGTTTGGGGTTGAGCCAGCCCCACATTGCCCAGCCGCGAATAATATTAAACCCATGTTCTTTCATGGTTTTAAAGTCATATTCCCATTTTTCCATTTTAGGTGTCGGCGGACGGTGATACTGAGTTCCAATTGGAAACATTCATGTTCTCCTTATAACGTTTTCTATAAATCTTATTATTACAATATTTTATTTAATGTAAAACAAACCATATAGGACTTGACCAGGCAAGCTCGCCTCCCTTAGTCTGTATTCGGGTATAGTACCAGAGAGTCTCCGAATCCTGTGCAGGATTCTCATCGATCCAGTTAATCTCAATTTTTTTCTCTAAAGGTTGAGCCTTATAAACGATGCTGTTATTCCTGAAAATCACAACTTCTTTGATATCCTGCAGGGCCGTGGCTCTGATTTCAAAGGGTATTGCTCCGCTGCGTTTCTGCGTTTTGTCGCCCATTATCGCTTCATTGCTTCTGAAAAACAATGACATTTTAGGGCAGGAAGTTCCAAACGTGTGGCGAGCCTTTACAGCTTCAAATATATCTTTTCTTGTTAAGCTCTCAGCCCAGACGCCAACCTTGCCGTTTCCGCCGCCGTGGTCGGGGCTGGCAATAACGCCGATAATTATGCCTTTTTCCCAGGCATCCTGGAGGTAATTACCTTTAAACGGTGCGCCTTGGCCGGACTGCCTTGGACAGCCGAGGTATTCGTATGAAGCCCTGGTCTGGAAAATCTCCGCGACGGGCTGATATTTCTCGTCCACATAGTTCCAGTCCTTGGGCGGATTGGCTTTGCCTTTATGCTGCCAGTCGGCGAGCTGGTGCGGTATGCAGATAAAATCCACCTTATCTTTTTCAAGCTGTTTCCAAAGCTCTCGAGGGCTTATATCACCTGCATAGGCGTTGTAAAACCTTTTGTGATAGGGGTCTAAGAAAATCAAATTATGGTGTCCGTACCGGCAGAAGCCCTCAGGAGTCGCAGGCTGGTTCTGGCTTGATGTCCATTCCTGGGCCAGGAATGTAACAAACCTGCCCGGGTCATGATTCTGCCGCGTCTGTTCACCGTTAAACTGCCACTGCGGCCTGTCATAATCAAAGTCGTGATCGGTAGTTGCGCAGAAATCGAGCTTCTCGATGTCCCTCTCGTTGGCAAACAAATCGTGTCCCGGAGGGTTTAGCCTGCGGTTGCAGACACTTAAATCAGTATGATCATGGAAGTCGCCGAAAAACGCACTGAGCTGCCGGCCGTTGTGCCGGACTTTTTCTCTGGGAAGCTCAGCGCTGCAGATCGCCATCTTATCAGTTAGAGAAAATTCAGTTTCCGGCATTTTAAGAGGCTCCAGAACAGGTTTTGAATTACTGTCTTTCTGTTCAGTGGGAGTGGTTTCTATGCTGATGCCGGATTTTCTGTCTCCGTGAGGTCTAAAATCCCATGATTTCGGCAAATTGTCATACTGAATGGAAGTTAAAACATCGCCGTCATTGTTAACTGCGATTTCCACAGGCCTCCATCTTCCCTGGTTGTCAAGCAGAACCCTCGGCTCTGACCATTGACTGCCGCTGTAACACCAGATTTTCGCCAGCCAGCCGGCGTTGTAACTGATAGATTCCCGTGCAGTGAGCCAAAGTCGGCCGGAATTGTCAAAAGCTATCCTGGGCCTGAGCAGAAATCTTTCATCAGTAGAAATTTCAACAAATAAATTTTTCGGGCCCAGAAGCTCTTCACCGTCAATCCTGGCCGCGGCAATCCGCTGTTCAGTTACGTTGTTTATAGCCTTGCCTTTATAGCTTTGCGCCTGCCATGCCATCCATATTTCATTGTTGTGAACTGATAAATACGGATGTCTTTCTATTCTGGAGTCAGAGGTGATCCTGTATTCCTCCTCCCAGCTGCCGCCGCGGTAACGTGCGCCATAGATGTCTGCACCGGTATCTCTTAGAGAGTCCCACGCGGCAAAGATATCGCCGTTTGACAATGAAACAACAGCGGGGTTGTAACTGTTTGCATTTTCATCACTGATTCTCTGCGGCATGTCGGCTGATTTGGGGGCTGCAAAACATGAGTATATTGCTCTTTTGCCTTGAGCGTTGCTTTCCCAAATGATACATGCCTTATCGCCGGTGACTGCAACCGCCGGCGAAATGTTGGAATTGCCCGGGCACTTAATGAATTTAATTGCCGGATAGTCAGTTTTCGCGGTTACAAACGAGTAGGCTATCTGCCACTTATCATCTATTTCAACAGGGAAACATATTACACAGCCCTGGCCAAAAGCCGCGATTGCAGGCGAGGAAATTCCGGTCATACCCGCGATTTTAAATTCAAACAGGTGTTTTATATTGTTTTTATCGAGACAGTAAACCCCAATTCGTTTATCTCCCGCGAGAAACTCAATGTTTACAGTCCACAATCTGCCTGACTTATCTAAAGACATGGCAGAGAAATCTTCCGAGCAGAGCGGCCATTCAAGTTTATCGGAACCTTTGCCTGCCTGATTTGCTGATACAGCAAAACCGTTAGAGGCCAACATAGATGTAATCATCGCTGATGCCCCAATGCCCGCCATACCGGCAATAAAATCACGCCTGTTTATTTCTCTGGGATTATACATTCGATTTGATTCCTACAAGACAGACTATATGTTTAGCAAAAAAGAAAGAGTGTTTTCTTTGTTTTTCAGAGATATTTTAATTAACATCCGGGGCCCACAGGTGCTGCGAACCCCGGAATATTCTTATTCTGAAATTTTCGATAGTTAAGGTTTAAAATAATGCTGTTTACGGCCATGTGATTGTTTGAAGCCAATCTGCTGCGAGAACAGCAAAGTCGGCCAGGTTGACATTAGAATCACCGTTTACGTCAGCCCAAGACAGGTTCGGCTGCTCGAGAGACTCTCCGGGGGCATACCCCGCCAGATTCATAATCTCGCTTTGGGTGAGCTCATAGTCGTAGATTTTGAATTCATCCACGTAGCCTCTCCACTTTTGCAGAGCAACATTGGCTGCGCTTGCACCAAGTCTGGCCTGGTCAAATACTGCTGTATCATCGCCTATTGCCTGGGTTCTCTCGTTTGTTGCAGCGTAGAGCTTACCATTTATATACAGCTTCATTGTTCCGTCTGCGGTATTCTTGGTAACGGCTAAATGTGTCCATTCTTTTGCTGCCGTCTGGCTGAAATATCCAACCGGTGTTTGATATATTGAGCCCAGAGTGCAGTTATCAGTGTTTGGCCAGCCTGTATTGCCCACCGCGAACTGTGTATAAATGGCCTGCTGCTGATTTTCCGGCCATCCTGCCATCTGCAGATAGAACCGCACAACGCCGTCATCACCTTTAGCCGAGAACAGGAAACCGCCCGCCGCGAATATCTCACTGGCAGAGGCTTTTATCCAGCTGGAAACAGTCACAGCGGAATCGAGGTTCTCGATTACTGCACCGTCAACGTCGATATAATTGGTTATTCCGTCAAATTCGAAGCAGTTGCCTGTATATCCCTGTGAGTTCCATAGCGGATCACCGGAGATGGTTCCGGTATGGCTGCCCGCCCGGTCGGTTACATAATAGCCGCTGCCGTCCTCAAAATCATAATACAGAACTGGGCTTCCGGCAGGAGACGCTGCGGTAATAGTGCCGCTGTAATTCTGCAGCCAATCCTGACCTAGAGCGAGAATATCTTCACCGTCGCCGGTACAGTCGGAGCTCTCTTTGTCTCCGATGTCCGAGCCTTGATTTATCCACCCAACGCAGCGCGGCGGGTAAAGTGTCATTGAGTCAATGTAAACTGTACCGCTGGAACCGGCCGCCGGATTTGTCCTGCTGCCCAGGCCAAAGAATACCTTCTGAACATTGCTTAAATCAACACCCGCAAATTCACTCAGCGGGATGTTCCAGTCAATCACATCTTCCCAGCTTTCTTGGATAAGATCGTTCATGTCTGAATAATATACAACCTCTACAGCTGAAGTGTTATCTTCCAGCCCAACGTAAAGCCCGTCTGCCGCATCGTTGTCAGAGACACCGTGCAGACTTACATACAGGGCCTCGACTTCGAGCCAGTTCCAGTCGGCCGCATTAGCAAAATCCGGAAGACCGGCCGCATCCGCAGAAACCTCGCTGTAGTAGGGGGCTGCGGAATTATCATATTCAAACATCATGCTGTTTTCAATGGTTGTCAGGCGAACACCTATTTCAGCGGTTTCAAGGCTGACCTCCGCTCCGCCGGTTTCTGTCCAGTTTGAAAGCAATCCACTGGTATCGGTATAGTCATCAAAGTTACATACGACTCTACCTTGCTGTGTGGAGAACTGCCAGACATCCCCTTTGTAGGTTATACCCTCTGGATCAATCTCATCAATACGCCAGTAGTATGTCTCTGCAAGCGGAAGCTGACCGACATTATAATCATTGGCCGACTGCCTGCCGATATATTCAGGAGATTCAGTCTGAGCATCATATACTTCCTGCCAGGAGGTGCCGAAATACACATCGTGTCCGTCAACCTCGCGTGTGCTCTCGCCGGATGACCAGCTCAATACGGTCTCTCCGCCGTTTACATTGTCAACTCTCTCTCTGTTGCTCGGCGATGGACTCCAGGCGGTATTAACATCCTGGAGTTTTGCCGTGAGTATTGTGGCGCTTCCGGTATACTCAAGTTCAAATGCTGATCTTGGATGGCTGACCCAGTCATAGCGGGTTGTGCCGCTTCCGTAGGCGGTTATATCGCCGGAGTCAATCAGGGCCTGTAAATCATTTGTATAGTCAGTTGCGCTGTTTATTTGCAGCGTGCCTTCTTCGATGTTTATATGTCCGAATCGGGTGTCTCCTGTGTTCCAGAGAAAAGCCGATGCTTCGACGGTTCCGCCGGTCAGATTTATAAAACTGTCGGCAACGGCCTGATGTGATACGGAAAGCGTTCCGCCAATTGAGACACTGCCGCCGGTCATGGTGAAGGTCGTTTCCCCTGCATAAGGTACAAACATGTTGTTCGTAATAATCAGTTCACCGCCGCTCATGTTGAGCTCAGTTACATACGTTGCCTTAACCCCGATATAAGCCAGATTTGACACAGAGAGCTTTCCTCCCGTTATGTCAAGTCGCCCGCCGGTTCCGTACTGTGAGAGCTTAAGTACCGCGCATTTGGCGTCAGTGTTAGCTTCTGTTAAAACGGGGTAAGTGTATGAACCGGCTGCTCGCTGGTCTATGAATACCGGGTCGGCTGAAGTTGGTGCACCTTCCGGAGCCCAGTTGCCGTCAGTATCCCAGTTATCATCATCATAGCCCCACCAAACCTTATTGGCAGCAGTTGACAATCCGCAAAACAAAATTAGAATGACTGCCGCTGAGAGTAGAATGTTTTTCTTACACATCAGTAACTCCTGTAAAATACAAAATAATTTATTAAAATTCCCAAAAACCATTTTTGAGATCCTCTTTTGATATAAATGTAATACCAACTTAAACTCTGAAGCACAACTCTATTTCTCCTTTTGATAAATACATTCAATATAATTTCTCAAAACCAGATTTTGAGAATGCTGTTGTTATGGAATGCGGATAGTTTAACTGAGGACTGTTATTCAGCCAAACTTCTGAATAGAATTGCTGTAGAATCGTGGCGCTGCATATACCCATTTAAATAATCTCTAATAAAATACCTACAATAATATTACTCGCTCACATATCACTTCATATTTTCATATTTTACTTTGTACACAAGCTAATGTCAAGATAATTGTGTTTTAATTTTGATTAAAAAACCAAATATATTCATTATCAGCTTATAGTCGCAAGGTAAGTTTGCAATTTAATGATTATTTTATGGTAAATGGTTGCTAAAACTTTTGAAGGCCGCATGCGCAGTGGTTTTTTAAGACATATCGTTCTAAGTGTTTTATTAGTTTAGTCTTACGCAAATATGTGTGTTGAGCAAGTTTTTGTGAAGTGCCATGTTTTTGGGGGATTTTTGTTAGAAATTAAAATTAGTGCAGGTGAGAAAACGGAATTACGCTGCCAACATAAAGGTTTTAATTAGATATTAAGTAGTCTTTAATTTGTCTATTTTTTTCAAATATTTAAAAAAAAACTTGATTAACTCATCGTCCGTGTTAAAATAACAAAGCATAGTTGAAGCAGAGTTATGTCTTAGATGCTTTTCAGCTGTAACTTATGTTATTATGGAGTCATTACAATGGTAAAAAGAAATGCTTTTACTTTAATTGAATTGCTGGTAGTTATTTCAATTATAGCACTTTTAATGTCACTTCTCATGCCGGCACTCGGCAAGGTTAAGCAGCAGGCCCGAGCAGTAGTCTGTATGAGCAATTTGCGGCAGCTCGCCCTGTGTGCAAGCATGTATGTTACTGAAAACCGTTCTGCCTGGGCAGGCGTTTACGGCTTTGCAACGCCTGAGCAGTCAAATCAGAACTGGCTCAACGCCCTGCGCAAATACTATAATCCTACCGGCAAGGGCGGTGATAAGGTCAGCCTTTGCCCCGAAGCCACAAAGCCTGTTTCTGTAGTCGGCAGGACTCCCAGGGCAGCCTGGAGCGGCTGGGATGATGCAGGCGGACGTTATTCTGAATATGATAGTACCAGCTATGCCTTTAATGACTGGCTGTGTAACCCGCCCGATACCGGCAGCCGCAACGTAGCGGGCCGTGACGCGAAACGTTTCTGGAGAAATTTTGACATGGCGGATGCCGCCGAAGTGCCCGTTTTCATCGATGCGGTGCATATCTCGGTTACTCCCACCAGATTTGATTCGCCTCCCAGATACAGCTCGCTCTCTGTACCAATGACCGGTCTTTCCTGGAACAGCGACACCATGAAGATGGCGTGCATAGAGCGGCACATGATGGATTTTGTCCAGGCCGTCCAGGTTGACCAGTCGGTTAAAAGAATTGGGTTGAAACAGCTTTGGGATTGTAAATGGCATAAAAATTACGATCTTTCAGCTCCAAAACCGAATTTTGAGGTTGAGGCCCCCTGGATGATGGAACTGAGAGACTGGTAATCTGAATCCAAAAGAGCAGTTTTTACCGCCATTATCAAACTGTATAATAACGTATAAGATTTAGCGTCTTTGATGCCTGTAACAAATACGGCATCAGTACATACACAATCCGCTTTGTTTTGGAGGCATCCTTGCAGTATTTAAACAATTTCGACTATGCCATTATATCGCTGTATTTTCTGATCTTAATTGGTATAGGTCTTTATCTCAAAAAGAGAGCCTCTGAAAATCTCCAGGAGTACTTCCTCGCCGGCAACAAAATGCCCTGGTGGGCGCTTGGAGTGACAGGGATGGGCTGGTCTCTCGATGCTGTGGGTACAATGCTTATAACATCTCTTTTGTTTCTTCTGGGACCCAGGGGTCTGTTTATAGAGTTCAGGGGAGGCGCCAATCTTGCCCTTATCTTCATGATGATCTGGACGGGTAAGTGGCACAGGCGGTCTAACTGTATGACAGGGGCGGAATGGATGACTTACCGTTTCGGTGACGGCGCCGGCGGGAAATTCGCTCGCGCAGCTTCGGCAATCGCTCAAATCGCGTTTTCACTTGGTATGCTGGCATACATGGCAAAAGGCGTTGGGCTTTTCTTCTCGATGTTTGTGCCGATATCTCCGTTTGCTTGCTCGGTTATAACTATTGGTATAGCTGCTATTTATACGATATCTTCAGGCTGGTACGGAGTTGTGTTCAGCGACATTTTCCAATCGGTGCTAATAACGGCAGGGATCATTTTTGTTGTCGTCAAGGCCTCATTGGCGATTCCGGACGCCGATTCGCTGCATAACCTGGCGATACAGATTACCGGAGTAAAGGAATGGGCATCTGCGGTGCCTCAAATTCACGCGGCTATGCCCAAAGCCTATGAGATGTATGAGTCATTATTTATGTTTACTGTGTTTCTGGTTTTAAAGAACATAGTGGCAGGTTTCAGCAGCGGCGGCGAGCCGCATTATTTCGCCGCACGAAATGAGAGGGAATGCGGCAAGCTCACCTGTCTCTGGGCATGTCTGCTGACAATGCGCTGGCCCATGATGATGGGTTTTGCCATATTGGGTTTATTTCTGGTAAAGGATCTTTTTGCAGATTCAGAGTCTCTTATGCAGGCCGCGGAACTCATAAAAGTACATCTTGGCGCAGTAGGCAAGAATCAGTGGCCCGATGCGCTTGCGGGAATTATAAACTCTCCCGAAAAGTACAGCCCTGACCTGATCAGCGGCCTCAGAGAAATAATAGGCCCGGACTGGGCTGGAAAACTGCCGCTGTTGAGCTATGAAGGGACGATAAACGCCGAAAGGATTCTTCCCGCTGTACTGCTGAGCAAGATTCCTTCGGGTATGAGGGGGCTGATGATGATAACCCTGATAGCCGCTGAAATGTCAACATTCAGTGCGACGATGAACAAAACAACAGCCCTGTTCACAAGGGACATCTACCAGAAATTCCTGCGTCCCAAAGCATCTCACAAGGAACTGCTTGCAGCGATCTACATTTTTTCAGTTTCCCTGATAATAATCGCGTTTCTCTTTGCATATACCAGCAAAAGCATAAATGATATCTGGGGCTGGATTATGATGGGCCTGGGCTCGGGACTGGCTGTGCCTCTGGTTCTGCGGCTTTACTGGTGGCGGTTCAACGGTTCAGGTTTTGCCCTGGGCATGACCGCCGGACTGTTGGGAGCTCTCGTGCAGAGAACTTTCTGGCCGCAGCTTCATGAAAGCTGGCAGTTCGTTATACTAACATCAATACCTGCCGTTTTCTCTATTATAGGTACTTATTTAAGCAAGCCGACAGATAATGAAGTGCTTGAGAATTTCTACAGGACAACAAGACCGTTCGGATTCTGGGGGCCTTATAAAAACATACTGCCGCCCGACGCAAGAGAGGCAACACGGATTGAAAACCGAAATGACCTGATAGCCCTGCCGTTTGGCCTGTGCTGGATCATATCAATGTTTATGATGCCCTTGACCGCGATGGCAATGAATTTCAGGGCCCTCGCAGCAGCATTTATTGTTTTCATGATTGGTGTGGCGGGGCTTTACAAATTCTGGTACAAAAATCTGCCGCCCGAGCCGTCTAAAGAGACCGGCTCCGGCAAATAAATGGTACAAATACAGGAGATGAGACAATGAATCGACGTTCCTTCTTGAACAGAACCGCTCAGGTGGGCCTGGCCGCACTTGGTGTGAGATTTACATTAACTGCCTCTGCTCAGGAGAATCTGATCCCAGACGGTCAGACAAAACAGATGCGGGATAAGCCGAATGTGATTTTCATAATGGCAGATGACATGGGATACGGCGATGCCGGCTGCTACAATGCAGACTCGAAAATACCCACTCCCAATATTGACAGGCTCGCCCGGCAGGGTCAGCTCTTTACAGACGCTCACTCGCCCTCGGCTGTTTGTTCGCCGACAAGATACGGCCTGCTGACCGGCCGCTACGCATGGCGCACGCGGCTCAAAAGCCACGTATTGAGCAATTTCTGCCGGCCGCTGATCGAGCCCGAGAGGCTAACGCTTGGCGGGCTGTTCAAAGAAAATGGCTACAACACCGCATGTATCGGTAAATGGCATCTTGGGCTCGGCTGGCAGACAATCAACGGCAAAGAAGTTCCCTTAAACAGGTGGAAAGTTCAGAATATTGTCCATTACGGGGTAAATGTTGATTTTCGCAAAGAGCTGACGGATTGCCCCTTAGATCACGGCTTTGATTATTTCTTCGGCGGTCCCGGAAACTATCAGGCTCCGCCGTACTGTTTTATTGAGAACAGGCATACCGTTGGAATACCAAAAATGATAAAACAGGAACTTGAACCTGCCCCGATGGTTCCCGGGCCTGTCACAGAAGACTGGAAAGATGACCAGATAGGCAGCGTCCTGGCTGATAAGGCTCTGAATGTGATTGATAAATACTCGAAATCAAAGAGTCCATTCTTCCTTTATTTCCCATTGCATGCTCCTCACAGGCCGTGTGTGCCTTCGGACTCTGTCAAAGGTAAATCAAAGGCTGGCCGCCGCGGAGATATGATCGTTGAGATTGACAATACTGTCGGCAGAATAATGCAGAAACTCAATGAGCTTGGCATAGAGAAAGATACGATACTCATTTTCACAAGCGACAACGGCGGTGATAATGCTCCTTATCAGGAGCCTGTATCCTATCTGGACAAATACGGCCACGATCCGAATCGTCCATGGAAGGGCAGCAAGGCCCAGATTGCGGAGGGCGGGCACAGAGTTCCCTTTATTGTTAGCTGGCCCGGCAAAGTCGCAGCAGATAAAGTGAACAGTTCTCCTGTTGTCCTAACTGATATGCTTGCCTCGTTTGCCGCACTGCTTGGGTATGAACTGGGCAAAGATGCAGGCCCGGACAGCCATAATGTACAGGAGAATCTCTTTGGGCAAAAAGAAGATGACGGCTCGGAGAGGGTAATGATATTCCACAGTGTCTTCGGCAGATTTGCAATCCGCCGCGGAAAATGGAAACTGGTTTTGCCCAACCCGCCGCTGCTGCACGCCAATGAACGCAGACCTGGATGGGGAATGCCGACAGAAGAGGATCCTGAGCTTTTCAATCTCGCGATTGATCCGCAGGAAAAAAATGATTTAGCAAACGAATATCCAGAAATAGTAAAAGAACTTCAGAGTTTACTTCAAAGAATAATAAAATCATGACATGCGCCTCCAATAAGCCCCATTTATAGACCATTGTTGTATCAATGGAACAGACATGATTCGGGTACCTGGCCGGGATTGAACGAGACTCAGTACTTGTCAACCACTCATGAGACCGCTGAAAAACTCCAGATTTAGCCTTATTTGCTCTTTCAAAAGTGTATAGAATTTCTGGTTTGGCGAAATTTGCGGGACAGGTGTAAGCCAATCGGGGCAAAATTTAGGCTTAAAAATCGCTCATTTTCTGTGTCCGGACCTACATTCCCCACTGTTCATTGGTACTGACCTATGAATTTGATTAATCTCAGCCAGCTTTTTTTAGCCGGTAGCCGGTGATTCTGGCCTGGCGAAAATAGCGTGTTTCAATCTCGGTTGGCACAGAATTGGCATCAGGTGCCGGTCTTTCAGGCAAGTTACCGAAGAATACATCGTCGGGACGATTGCCGTCTAATGACATGTGCGGCCTCCAGGAATTGTACCAAACCTGGAATTCATTACATAAATCATGCAGATGATCTATGCCTTTTATGATCGGAACTCTTTTGAGCCAGCAATATTTTAAGGTTTTATTTGCCCTTTCAGTGACAGCGATCGAACCTTTCTTTCCGATGGCACCAAGTCGGTGTTTAATCCTGTTGTTATTCTTCAGGCACTCTGCGAAAGCCTCACTTATAAATACGCTGCCCTGGTCAGATATGATGTGCTTTGGAGAACCATACTTTTCTATGGCTTCATCCATCGCATTGATTACCCAGCCGGCATTGGGCCCTTCCAGCGGCACTGCTGCCATGATCTTGCGTGAGAAGTGATCGATAATAACGCAGACATGCACCTCCAATAAGCCCCATTTATAGACAATTGTAGTATCTATCGACCAGACATGGTTTGGGTACCAGGCAGGGATTGAACGGGCTTCGGTTTTATCTTCTGTTTGCTTGGGTTTAGGTGCTTTGCTTGGCGTTTTTCTCGGTTCCGGCCTGTTGAGTATATTTCTGACAGTCGAGGCTGAGAGAAAAACGCCCAGGAGTTTGAGTTGGTTGGCAATTCTGAACCTGCCCCACCCTTCATTGGCTTTCGTTATCTGCCAGACCAGAGCAGCCAACTCGGCAGGTGTTATATTGGCAGGAACAACTGCCTGAGCTTTTTCTTCTATGTTCTTGAGCCAACGATAAAGCGTTGATCTTGCTATGCCGAGGTGCTCGGTGACTCTTCGCCTTGGTATCTGGAAGGCTTCCATGTAGCAGAGAATGAACAACTTTTCGCGAATAGTATAACGTTTTTTATTATTCTGCTTTTTGAGGGCCTTCTGTAAAATAGATACCTGTGTCTGCAGCTGTGTAATCTTGTCACGAAGAAAGATAAGCTCTTTATCCTTCTCGTAAATATCCATCCCGGCAAGTCGTTTGAGACTGCGTTTTCGCGCCCTTCCAGAAAACCCGGCAGCTAAGACAGCGGTCTTTACAATCAATCTCAAAGCAATGTTGATAATCTCTATTTTTTGGGACATATTTTTCTGCTCATAATGAACATTGCTCCATATGATAAAAGCAGGATAGAAACCGGCTCAGGTACAATCTGGTCGGCGCCGGCTGCCGGGGTTACCAGAAGAGTCGCCACCGCCCCGCTCGCGGGCCATAGGGTCGGGTCGTCCATGTGAAGCTCGAAACCAATCTCCAGTATCATATCTCCCTTTTTCGCAATGCCGGCCGCGAGTAAAGACACGTCCATCGCCGGCGATGCCTGTGTGCTGCCGGCTGCTGTCGAGACAAGTGCGGAGGGAAAGAACTTGTACGTATCCCCGTCATGAACCATCGGGCTTACCCATAACTCAAACGTCTCGGACTCCTGAGCAGTGTATCCCTGAATTCCCAGCAGCTCGAAATTCATCTGGAACTGGCTGTAGCCGCTTATATCCTGTATGATAAGCGAACCTTCGCCACCGTACAGTGATGAGCCGTAGAACATTTGCGAGTCTGAGCCGCTGTTGCCCGGAAACTCCACGTCAAACTCAACACTACCGCCCGAGGGCCGGGCGTCAATGACACGTGGTGTCAGGTTCTGAGATGAATGGTAATAATCCAGACTCATCAGCCCGTCACGGCCGAGTGTCACGACGGATGCGTTTGCGGTAAGCGCACACAAAGCGCACAAAGCATATACAGATGAAAGCTTCTTCGTATTAAACATGACTTATCTTTCTTCAATAACAATTTCTCAAACTTTTTCTTCAATTTATTCTATTATTTCAAGCCAGTATCCTCCCACTATCACAACATCTTCTATATTCACATTACCGTCCCTGTTGACATCTGCACCGCCGCACCAGAGAGCGGCCATACAGCCCTGGGCCATCCACTCATCGGCGATAGTCGCGAAATCAACAAAGTCCACTATATCATCAAAATTAACATCCCAAGGCTCAAGAGTCCTGATCCATATATTGGCATTCACCGAGGCGCCGGCAATCCCCTCAGCGCTCTTTACCCCTTCTGTCTTGACTCTCAGCTCGTATCTGCCTGCCGGCGCGGTCAGGTATGCAAGCCCGCTTACCCTGAAGGTTGTTTCTGAAAGCTGACTTATTGTCAGCGGGAATTTTATCAGGTTGGCACCGAAGTTCCTGGTAAGCTCAAGATCGGTCCAGTCAAGGGTTGCCGGATCGACCGCAACATCGAAGGTCAGGTCAATCGTCGCTACCGGATCAGATTTGAGAATGATATCCGATATCGCCAGCGGGTACTGAATCGTGGTATATACCAGGGTATATGAACCGGTGCTGTCAGTATCGAATATATGCAGGAACCTCTCCCTGTACTCCGGCTCACCGAGCGGCCTGACCATGCGGTCTGTAGTCCAGGTGTTGTACTGTGGATTGATAATCTTGCCGTCGCTCCGCAATACCTGGGCAAGAACAAGGCCTTCGTACGAGGGATCATCGAGACGAATGTAAACATGGCCCGCGCCCGCCTCAGCGGAAAGCTCTACCTCAAGGTCGGTTTCGTTAGCCATCGAGTCAACCTGCGCAACCAGGATAGCCGCAACCGGCTTGATGATACCGGTACTTGTGTAAAGCGTATCAGGAAGCGAATCGGCGTCCGGTATGTCGTTGACAAGGAAATCCACTATGCCGTCGTCTGAAGGCGAGTCCACACGCACGCTTCGGCTCAGTTCATGGACCTCCACGCCTTGTATAATACTCAGGCGAGGGTCGCCCAGACCGTTTATATGATCGAAAGAAGCCTTGTACGACGCAAACTCACCCTGAAGCGAGGAGATCATCTGCCAGCGTGCCACGGACATATCAGACGGGCCGATGTCGCCTATATTGACTGTAAATGAATCCTGCAGCCTGCCGCCGTTCAATTCTGCGTCAACTATCTCGAAATCGATCAGTATGTCCTTATCATCCTCGCGGCGTATTATCTGCGGGGCCGCGGAAGTAACCTGGACATTGCGGGCCGGGCCGGCACCTTCATTTATGATCATCATGCCCAGCGAATACGGCTCAGCCGGTTCGGTTTCAGGCGTGAAGGGATCATCCGAATAAACTTCGGACTGATGGAAATACTTGACATAAAGCCTCGCTTCAGGCTTAACCGTTATCTTGTCGGGATATATCGGCACACTGACTTCCTGGCCGTCTATGTAGTATGTAAGAGTAGCGCCAACATAGAAAGCCTTATCTGAACTCGGTGCCGCCTCATTAGTGGGCAGTATGATCCAGTCGGCCCTGGCATGTCCGCCAGCCGCAATTGAAGCCGTACCGTCTATAGAGTCTATCCCTGAGAGGCTTGGCGGGTATATGCCGAACAGATTTGTGGAGTCCATGCCGGCATCATCGGTAATATTTATTGTTACCGTAACATTATCAATAGTACCGTCAGATTCATTATCCAGCTCAAGCGTTGCGTTGAAAGCGGTTCGCGTCATAACCGCATCCTGCTTGACCTGCACCTTGACCTTGGCACAAACACCCTCAGAACCCTGGTTGACAGAAGCGACAAACTCCTGCTGAGCGTAGTATGCACCTTCAAACAGGTTTTCGAAGCCTACATCTATGCTGTTCTGTGCGGCGGCAGACGCTGTTTCAGATTTTGTGTTAAGCACTTCAGCGTCAATGAAATCAGTGTCGTCAGTCACAGCCAGATTGGCGGCAGTGTATTTGCCGGCCTGCCAGTAATCAAGCGAACGGTTCCACCTGTCACAGAAGGCGTTTACGTGAGTAACGTCAATGTGAGCGGGAAGCTGAAGCTCCAGCAGTCCCTGACGCTCAGACAGTGATATATACTGACCATCATCACCGGCTTCACCCATGGCATCGGCAACGGCGTTCATCAAGGCTGAATACACGTAGCCGTTTACATCCGTGCCGCTGAACCATACAGGATCGCCGAATATTACAGTAATAGCATCCAGCATGGCGATAAGCTGATCAGCCTGCTGCACCAGCAGCTCGGCAACCTGATCATCATCCATAGCGATGTCGTATTTTTCGCCGGTCAGCTTTTCGAGTTTGGCGATACCCTCATCGAATTTTGCCTTGTTCAAGTCGCTGCAGGCGGTGCCGATATCGTATAGACACCAGGCGATATTATAACCTACACCTAACGGCGAGAGGTCCGCGCTGCTCTTTACGCAGCCGGTAACTGCACCGACGATTGCGCCGACAACGTTCTTGAGGCAATCGAAAGACCAAGCTCCCTTACTGGTGCAGTTGGAGCTGATATCGTATGCCGATTTGAGGATTCCCAGCGGGCAATCCAGCGGCAGGAAGCTTATCGCACAGCCGACAAACGCGTCGAAACGTTTGCCCGGACACGGGTCGCATGCCGTGCCGGCAATATCGCCGGCAACCATACCGAATGTTACGTAGGGCGCAGCAGGAGTTGAACCGCCGCCTGCACCGCCGCCGCCACCGGTACCTGAATTGGGATTGGATATCGGAGTTTTACCGCTGCCTCCGCCGCCGCTGCCGGGCTCTTCCTGAATATCATCCTCGGGTACAGGCAGAGGCTCACGCGGCCTTGGCGGGGGATTGGTCGGCACTGTGGGTCTGGTATTATTCGGGCATGTCCAGAATCCGACCATAACCGGCACTGTCTTCCACTTGCCGTCATCGCCGCATACAAGCCGGTAATAAACGTCTCCTCTGAAGTTGCTGTCGCAGTCGCCGGCTGCTGTTTTTACAATATTTTTCTGCGAATCGACGTACTGATTGTCCCTGATGACAGCCGGAACTACTATCGAAGTCTCCGGCATTATTTCGCCGTAGTAATCGCTGAGAAGCTCAACCTCATAACGGTCACTCTGGTCAAACCGCATAAAGGCATTGTCGGCAGAAACCAGCCCGTGGTTTGTGATTACAAAATCAACGTGCAGCTCACCGTTTTCCATCCGGGCAAGATCGACCTTTGCCGGCTCTATGGTTATCACCGGTGCCGGCACAGTCGTTTCAAATACGGTTTCAAGGACCAGCTCATAGTGGTCTTCTATCTCGGTCTCAACTACCGACCATTCGTACCTTACAAGGTTCTTGGGCATGAACGCGGTTATCTGATTGACTACGCCGGGCATTACGTAATGCACATTCCTGTACGAGCCGTGATCGTCCTGGTCTATGATAACCTCATAATACGCCTCGGGGATGCTTTCAAATAAAGTTATCCCGCTCTGGCCGGTGATATCAGCAGCAACCAGATCACCGGTCATCGAATCAATGATCGATATCCTGGCCTCCGCGACATTGGGGCTGCCCTCAGCGTAATATGTAAGCTCGTCCACAACAGTAATATGCATATCACCGACCGCGTCACTGACACAGTTGAAATCGAACGGGATATATTTGACCACGCCGCCGCCGTAAACGATCACTTCTCCGGAATACATGCCCAGAGGCAGGTCAGCCGAAGGTGTGAGCTGGAGCGATACAATCTCAACTCCGTCCGGTTCTATCGGCTGGATCACGCGGGGGGATCCCAGCGTCAGCCATGGCACCTCGGGTATCAGCACTTCCAGGCTCGTACTTGATGCGCCGCCGACATTATACACCTCAAACTGGACAAGATGACTGCCGCCTCTTACCATTCCGGCCTCAAGCGAGGCAGGGTAAACCCGGACATCATATTCGAGCGGAATCACCTTGACGTTGTATTTTATATCGGCACAGGCCCCTTCTGCTGTTGTAATGTTTAGATCGAATGAACTGTTCATTACGGATGAATCCAGCGCCGACAGCGTATACTCTAAAGTCTCCGAGTCAAGAGCGTTAAGCTCTGTCGGAATGTCAAGCGTCAGTTCGAGGTTCTCAGCCAGTCCGGTAACTTCAATCTCGATACCGGTGAGAGGAAGATCGGCGGGATTGGTTATACTGAACTGTCCCTGTACGGGCTCTCCTGGCTTGAAGCTGTAATATGTTGTATCGGCCTGGGTTACAAGACCGTACAGGCTGAAGCTGTCCTGGGTTTCAAAGCCGCCGTCCTGCGGATGCGTGCCGCATAATTCGTACAATCCGGCTTCATTGAACAGCGGGTTGAAAACCGCCGCGAACTGGCCCGCACCATCGGTTACCGTCTGGACGCTGCGCATAAGCCCCTGAACACGAACCTTTATGACGACCGGAACATTCGCCGCCCCGCCGGACTTGTAGAGCCAGTTGGCAGCTCCCGTAAGGTTTACCCGTGTGCCGGAAATACCGGTCTCGATATCGGCGGCTGCGGTAACAGTATAGCCCATAGGCACATCGAGCTGCCACGAAGCCGTATCATAACCTACCGGGTTTTCAGCCTTAATGGTAACCGTATATAAGCCAGTGCCGGCGATTGGCTCGGGCCATGTAATTATGCCGGTAAGAGGGTCGATGATCATTCCCTCGGGGCCGCTGACAAGCGAATACGTTATCGGGCCGTCACCCTTGACAAGCGACGGAGCAGGGCCTGTATAGCCTGTATATTCCTGTGCCGACTGCTGGGCTGTCTCTGCAATTACCGGACTCGCGATCACGTCTATATCAAAGCTCTCCGTATCAGCGCCGCCTATATTCGAAGCCTTTATGGTAACCGTGACCGGTGTACCCGGGCCAACCGGAGACGGCCAGCTTACCTGGCCGGTCGAGGTGTTTATGCTCATGCCGGCGGGCCCATCCTCAAGTGAGTATGTAACTTCGGTGCCCTGTATAAGCGACGGCAGCGGCCCGAAAAATGCCGCGTTGTCGGCAGCCTCCTTGTTCGAGATGTCAGCTATCACCGGCGGCTGGATTACACGAATCTGCCAGCTCTCGGTGTCGGAGCTCACAACGTTCTCCGCTGATATGGTAACGGTGTAAGAGGTTTCACTGTAAAGTGCCGGCGTCCAGGTAACTGTGCCGCTGTCAGGATTGATTTGCATACCCTCGGGCCCTGTGACCAGCGACCATGTTATCGGCGACGACCCCTGATAAAGGCCCGGTACGGGTGATGTATAGCTGCCGCCCTGGGCAACATCTTCATCCGCCATGCCGACAATGACCGGAGGGCGAAGGACGGTTATTACAAAGCTGTCTCGTGAATACCCCACAGCGTTGGAGGCTTCTATGGTAACTGTGTGCGGGTTGTTATAGCCGGATATCGAAGGCCACCCGATAAGCCCGCTCGCCTGGTTTATGGATATGCCGCCAGGCCCGGAAACTATCCTCCACGAAACGGGCAGAGACCCCTGAACAAGAGCCGCCTGCAGGTTCAATGCTGAACCTTCGTGAACGGTCATGTTTAGTATGTCCTCTACAAGAGGCTTTTCGAGTACTGTCAGGGAATAAGTCTTTTGATCATATCCTACTGGATTGGAAACCTCTACTGTTACTACGTTTACAGAATCTTTTGGCTGGGGCTGGGGCCATTGTATGACGCCGCCGGCAACAGTCATTCCCGCCGGCGCAGCCAAAAGCTCCCAGCTTAGAGCACCAGTCCCCTGCTGCAGGCCCAATGTGCGGCTGTAACTCTTGTCAAGCTCGGTGACCGCATCGGATATATCTGCAAGAACAGGCGGATTTAACACATGCAGGGTGAATGTCATCTCATCGGAGGCGACAGAGTTTGCGGCGCTTATCGTAATATTGTTCGCACCTTCTATATTCGCCGTTTCCCAGCTGAGCTGTCCGGTGACCGGGTCGATCTGCATTTCTGCCGGGCCTGTTACCAGCTGCCACGTTACCGGCAGTGTGCCGGCGGTAAGCTGAAAAACAGCGGAGGCGTAGGCAAAGCCGAATTCCACTATCTGGTCCTCGAAATCGTCTATAATCGGTGTTTCGAGTACATACAGCATGAATGACACCTGATCACTGCCGGCGGGATTAGACGCTGATATCTGGATGGTGTATCCGTCAACGTTCACCAGCGGAGATTCCCACGACAGCACTCCGGTGGACGCATCGATTGTCATTCCTTCGGGGCCGCCCACCAAGGCCCACTCGACTGTGCCGGCGCTTTCATTTACTTCCGGCAGAGGCCCTGTATAGGCTGCAGCAGCGGGGATACTCTCATCATCTATAAATGTAATCTCTGGAGTTGCAACGACTTCGATACGAACGGTTGTCTGCATACTCTGGCCTTCGCCGTAGTCAAGGCGGCATGTTATCACATGCTCGCCGTATGTTAAATTGCCGACCTGAATACTCTGGCCGGTGCCCAGGAAACCATCTATATCGGATGTCCACGTAAAGTAATACGGCGGCTCTACGCTTCCTATCGCCTCGGCGGATAGTGTTACGGGTTGCCCGTGTGCAAATGTTTCGCCTGTCTGGGGCTGGGTGATCTGTACGGCAAACTCGACAGTAAGCAATACGGCGTATGCATCGTTATTGCTGCCGTTGGATTCTGTGCCGGCAGCCGCGATCAGGTTTGCGTCTATGTCGAGCCTGCTTAGATTAGAATTATACTGCGTTTCCCACACTGCCTCGGCAAGAATTGTCCCATCCAGTCCGTTGAGTTTTACGATGCGCCTTTGAGTGATGTCCGAGCCAGCTCTCATGTATCCGCAAACATAAAAGTCTCCATTAGAATCAGATACAGCATCGTAACACGCCTCACTTGCGCCGGCAGCGCTTTCGTATGTCTGCTCCCACATTATTTCACCGGTCTGGTTATTGTATTTTATCATTACCCAGTCATAATTCGGGGCATCGTTGGATGTGGTCTTGTTGGTAATTCCAACTGCCAGCACATTCCCTGCGGGGTCTATCGCCATGCCGTAACCATAGTCGCCGCGGCTGGTCGCTCCGGAATAGGTATCTGACCAAATGGTAGAGCCGTCAGTACCGTTAAGTTTGCGGATATGCATATCGTAGTTTTTATTTGCGTTGACCGTGGTTATGGGGGCAACACCAAAATATCCAAGAACGAATATATCGCCGTTGGCGTCAACAGCCACATCGCTTGGGTTGTCGGCCAATTGATATGAATTAAGCCAGTTATGGGAAATCGGCCCGAGCACAACATTGCCGTCCTTATCGTATTTTATTGTTACCCATTTGCCTTCCGCCATGCCCCACCCCTCGAACGACCTGCCGGTGACATAAATGCTGTCGTTCTGGTCAATATATACGCTGTTGGCGTTCTGCCAGGCACTTTCGCGCCTTTCATGCCATACCTTTTCCCACAGCAGCGTCTCACCATCGGGCGAGTACTTCTGCACCCACCATGCACTGTGGAATGAACCAAGATTGTAAGATGTGAATGTGCCGGACTTTACACCTACAACAACGATATTGTTCTCGCTGTCGATGCCGACATCCGAGAATCTGTCGTTGAACTCGGCTTTGCTTGTCTGATTGGGTACGTCAATAGTCTTACTCCACAGCAGGCTGCCCGTTGGGCTGTATTTTGCCAGGTAAGCCGAATCATGCTGACCTGATGCCCCATCGACATAACCTGCGGCAACAAGGTTGCCTTCCTTGTCTATTCTGGCTGCGGCAAATGCGTCGTGACCGTCATTTAAACCTCCCCCGTCCATAACGGCATCCCACAGAAGCGTAGCGAAAGATGGCGTCTCTACCACACTTACCTGCCAGGTTATCTCATCATAACCAACAGGGTTTTCAGCCCTTACGGTAATGCTGAAGGGACTGCCCCCAGTGACGGGTGAGGGCCAGGTTACCCTGCCGGTGTTCTCGTCGATAGTCATTCCATCCGGCCCGTCGATAAGTGAGAACTGAGTGAACAGCTCACCCTGTGCCAAAACCGGTATCTGGCCGGCATAACTGCCGGAATTGGAGATTGTCAGGCTGGGTATCGGCTCGATTACAGGCGGCTCAATAACGTGGACATTAACTTCGGCCAGGCCAGTCTCACTCGAATCATCCGTACAGGTAAGTGTTACAAAATGGGTGCCCAAAGACAGATCGGAGGTCTCAAAAGACTCTGCAGTTCCGATATTGCCGCCGATATCAGAATCCCAGCTGAACTGGTACGGCGGAGCACCCTCTGTGACCTGAGCGGTGAACTGAACTGGGGCACCCGGTTTATAAAAGGAGCCATCAGAAGGTTTTGTGATCTGTAACTCTACACCGGGCCTGATTACGTAGGCTTCGGCGATCTCAAAATAATAGCTGTTGAGGTAGGTATCAACAATTGTCATGTGGAGGATCGAGTCGGCAAACATATCCCAGAGATCGTCACTTGCCGTGCTGGAGGAATGCTTTATGCCCCCCTGGCCGTACCCAGAGTAACTGTGGTCGTAGCTCCATGTCTTATCATCATTTACAACGACTTCAGTGTAAATCCAGGTGTTATTGCTGATAACTATACTGCCGGCCCAGCTGTGATAGGTTGAAAATGAGGACAGGGTCGCTCCGCTTACACCGTTGCTTGTAGCACCATACACAGAACCGTTGTTAACCCGCCATTTATAACGAAGCGTCGAACCCTGAAGATTGAAAGTCTCGTTGCACTTCAGGCGAACAGTTCCCCTGTATGTATTGCAGGTAACACGCAGATAACCCTCTGGCGTTTCAGACTTTGTATAACTGGAGGTTGTCGAGGTGTATTCTGACCAGTCATCAGGATGCAGCGATACGGGGGAATTATATGCAAACAAACTTGCAACGAATACCAACACCACCACTAACGCATATCTTTTCATTTTTTCTCCATTCTTGTAATTTCAGCATTATTATGCCTATAAATTTGCTTTATTCATTATTGCAGATTGGAATATTAATATCAAGAAATAACTTCAAATACGCATAAACATTTTATGAACCTTTGCGTAAAATCGCCATTCTTATCTCTGGATACGTACTTTTCGCGCAGTTCATTGGAAATGACCTATGGATTTGAAAAATATCTACCAGCGGATTTTAAACGGTAGCCGGTTATGCGGGCTTGACAGAAAAAGTACTTTTCTATGTTGATTGGAACAGCTTTGGCGTCACGTGCCGGTACTTCCGGCAAGCCGTTTGAGGCTGCGTTTTCACGTCCTTCCAGACAATCCTGCAGCAAGCACTGCCGCCTTCACGAAAACCTCAAAGCGATGTTGATGATCGCAATGCTTTGGGACATGTTTCCATGCTAATAATGCTTAACAACATATTGTGCTATAATTTATGCACCCTATGATGTGTTTGTAATGATTTTACCCGTCAGTCATTTATTTATAATCGTTTTGCCAGACGTATAACTGTTTTACCAGCCAGAAGCTGATTTCTAAACGAGACAAATTTTTAAATAATCAATTTACCATATGCAGTTCATTTTTTAATCATTTTATTGACAAAACGCTATTTTCTAACTATATTACCAGCGAAATAATAATTTTACGAGGATGTCTCATGGAAATAAACGGTTTGGAATTTCGCCCTGCAGGCTATGCATATCTGCTTGATAAGCTTGGACTGGCAGCAGATATGCCCCATTGGCATACCTCATTTGTGTCGTCATCGGGGGCTCACAGATCAATTGTTAAGAATGGTGCAATTGAAGACATGTACCCGGTAAGATACTGGCCGGGAGAAAAAGTCGGCGACCATCTTGAGTTTGCGCTTAAATATGATGGAGTAAATCTGGGTTTACTGGCTCGTATTTTTGATAATGTTTCCCGGGAAGACCTCACCGAGTACATCAAATCCAAGCCGACTGGAAAGTATGCTCGAAGGATTTGGTTTTTCTATGAGTTTCTGATGGGTAAGCAACTGCCTGTTGATGACATTACTTCTGGAAACTATGTCGATGCACTGGAGTCAAAAGAATATTATGCAGTTCAAAACGGGGATAAATCTCCACGCTACCGCATCGTTAACAACCTCCTTGGTCCCAAAACCTTTTGTCCGGTCGTCAGGCTAACAGAGAAGCTTTCCAAACTGGATTCATCTGATCTGCGTAAAAGGTGTGAGGATATTGTTACCGCATATCCACCAGAACTTCTTCGCCGGGCGTTGAGCTACCTCTATAACAAAGAAACAAAGTCGTCCTTTGAAATTGAGCACATAAAGCCCAGTGCTTCCCGAACTGAAAAATTCATTACCTCTTTGGAGCTTGCCGAAAAGGAAGACTTCTGTGAAAAGGAAAGGCTGATAGAGCTTCAGAACCGCATTGTTGACCCGCGATTCAAAGACAACGACTATCGGGAGAATCAGAATTACGTTGGACAGACGGTCGCCTATCAGAAAGCGATCATACATTTCATCTGTCCAAAGCCTGATGACCTGCCAGGTCTTATGGAGGGTCTAATCGATTCCCATAAACGGATGAAAGCGGGAAATGTTTCTCCGGTCATCCATGCAGCGGCGATTGCCTACGGTTTTGTATTCCTGCACCCGTTTGAGGATGGAAACGGACGAATTCATCGAATCCTGATACACAACATCCTGTCGCTGCAGGAAATGGTCCCAAGTGGACTCATGTTCCCGGTATCGGCAGTCATACTTAAAAATCCGGCGGATTACGATGCATCGTTGGAATCGTTCTCACGGCCTCTACTTCAACTCATCGATTATCGCCTTGATGAAATAGGGCAAATGACAGTTGAGAATGATACCGCAATCTGGTATCGGTATATGGATATGACAGCTCAGGCTGAAGCCTTATACGAGTTTATAATCAAAACTATGGAAGAAGAACTTGTGGAAGAACTCAGCTTTCTGGCCAACTATGACAATACCAAGAAGGCTATACAGGATATAATTGACATGCCAGACCGCCTGATTGATCTATTCATTCAGTTGTGTCTGCAAAACAACGGGAGCCTTTCAGCCAGAAAGAGGTCCGCTCACTTTGATTTCCTGACCGATGAAGAGCTTGCGGCTATGGAGCAAGCTGTAAAAGATGGATATAACAGACTTGATTAATCGATAGCCTGAATGGTGTAGAACTTGGTTCAAACAGTGGAATAGATCAGTTTTACCGGCTGTTTTACATGGGGTGCGTGCCAAAGTGCGTGCCAGGCTTGCTCCTCTGGCGCTCGTCTGGTGTTCGCTTGTGTTTCGCCCGACGTCATAAGTATTTATTTGTCAATTATTAATCATTTGTCACAAAGGACTTACAAAAGCGAGTTTCGCCCTGTCGATCCAAAGGCTGAGGGTTCGAGTCCCTTCGGGATACCAACTTGGGAAAAATACCAACCACAAACAAACCCACAACTGAGGAATTTAGGATAAAGCTCTATTTGAAAATGCACTTACATATTATTTTGGCCATGCATAAGTGTTTTTACCGGCATTTTTGTCATAAGGGCCTTCTGCGGCGTCTGGCAGCGACTTATGGTATTCAATCAGTTTTTTGAATAGCTGCCTTACCAGCTCAGGATTGGCATCCGCTTTGTTATCAAGCTCTGAAGGATCGGCCGCTACATCATAGAGTTCTATCCGGCTTCTATCGGGATTTGCAAGCAGTTTCCACCTTCCCTCTCTTACAGCAAGCATGGGACTCTGGTGGATTGCGCCCCTTGCCTGGCCGTAACGCCATTGCCACATAAGAGGTTTGTTCCTCTGGAACGTTTTACCGCCTAATGCATATGAGACATCTTCGCCGTCCTGCTCATAAGCCGCCTTTTTCTTGTAACCCGCAATGGAGGAGAAGGTAGGCATAAAATCAACACCCGAAATAACACTTTCATCGTCAACCCTTCCTGCCGGCACTCTTCCCGGACAGCGGACAATAAACGGGGTTCTTATGCCGCCTTCATAAAGACTGCCCTTCTGGCCGCGGAACGGTCCATTACTTCCCCAGCCGATGTACGTATCGTAAGCCTGAGGGTTGGCGGCACCATTATCGCTTGTGAAAATTATATATGTATCCTCAGACATACCTAAACGGTCAACCGCATCAAATAGCCTGCCCAGCTGCCTGTCCATCTCGGTTACCACCGAATACCAGATTCGGTTAGGCTCCAAATATTTATCGTCGCCTTCATTGTACGGCTGGCCGGGTTTCATGTGATTGTAGTGCTGCATCTGCTCAACCTTGGGGATCAGCGGGTCATGAGGATCTACCAGCCACATTTGCAGGAAAAACGGATTATCACTGTTTTCACGGCTTTGCAGGTATTTAATACCCTGATCAACAAAAAGTTCTGTCGCATAAGGCCGATGAGTTTTCTGCTGCCATTTATCCCCGTATTTGCATTTGGGCCAGTTCAGGTAAGGCAGCAGATAGTCATCAAAACCGTATTCAGAAGGTCTGGGCTGGTCGGGGTTCTTATGCAGCCATTCGCTCAGATGCCATTTACCGATGTGCATTGTATGATAGCCGGCTTCCTGGAGCATACGCGGCAGCATGGGATACCTGGTATCAAGACAGTACGCCGAATTTATTGATTCCATTCTTTCCCGCGTTGATATCTGAGAATGAACGCCCACCCTGCCGGGGAAACGTCCGGTCATCATGGCAGCGCGTGTCGGCGAACAGATAGAGGCATTGCAGTAGAAATTCGTATATAATGTGCCCTCTCTGGCAAGTTTATCTATGTTAGGTGTACGAATCACCTGGTGCCCGTAACAACCCAGATCTCCCCAGCCCAGATCATCTGCCATAATAACGATAATGTTGGGCTTTCTGTTATTAGAATCAGCAAAACCATAAGAAGCAATACCCGCGGCTGCTGCAAATGTGGTCTTCAAAAAAAATCTTCTATCCATTTTGTTTCCTTAATTATCTAAGCTTTCAGTTACAGCGTCCCATTTTTCACCGGGCCATGGAAATGTCAGCTCACCGGCTCCGGGTTCAATAGTATTAGCAGGTAAAGAGCGGTACCAATTCAACAATTGCGATTTTAATCTTTTGGTGACATCGGGATATTGGTTTACGAGATTATCAGTCTCGGTTAAATCTGTGTCAAGTTTAAACAACTCTGTACGGGAATCATTTGGATTTGTAAGCAGTTTCCAATCACCGTCAAGTATTGACAGAACAGGACTCTGATTGATCGTAGCGGCTCTATAGCGAATAGGATAGAACCACATAAGTGGTTTACTTCGCTGCTGAACTTTTCCGGCAAATGCCTCTGACATGTCCTGGCCGTCTGATTTGTAATTTTCTGGCAAAGAAGCCTGAGCCAGTGAACAGAATGTGGGAAGCAGGTCAACTCCGGAAATCTGAGTTTTCTCGTCAATCCTGCCGGCAGGAACTTTTCCCGGACAAGCGACAATAAACGGTGTCCGGACGCCCCCTTCGTAAAGGCTGCCTTTTGTTCCTCTGAACGGACCGGCAGATCCAAGGGCAGCTATTTCATTTGCCGAAAGATCTGAAGGATCACCGGGTCCGTTATCGCTTGAAAAAATTATATAGGTGTTGCGGGAAATACCATCCTGTTCTACCTTATCCAAAATGCGCCCAATTTGTTTATCCATCTCCGTGATAATTGCCCAGTATTTTGTCATCTTATCATTGGCCGGCATCTTCGGATAAGCCTTGAGATGTTCATTTGTTGGATAATACGGATTATGCGGATCATTGAACCAGAGCTGCATCAAAAATGGTTTTTCCTTATCCCGCTGTTTTAGAAACTCAAGAGCTTGATCAGCAAAGCATTCACTGCTGCGGTGTTCTTTCCAGCCTGTACCAATTTTATCTTTATCAAACTCAATTGTCCTTGAGAAATCAATTCCATACTGTTCAGGCCTTGGCGGTGAAGTGCCGCCGTGAAACGCCAGATGCCATTTACCAATATGAGCTGTCTCATATCCTGCTCTTTTAAGAATTCGGGGCAGTAAAACGACATCAGGATCGAGATACTCAGCTATCTTCATTTCTTTAACCCTGCGAGGGTTGCCGAATATCTGAGTATGAAAACCATGACGGGAAGGAAACTGGCCTGTCATTATACCCGCACGCGTCGGCGAACACACCGGCGAGTTAACATAAAAACTTGTAAAGCTGGTACCCTGGCGAGCTAAACGGTCAATATTAGGTGTCTTAACTTTCGGATGTCCATAACATCCTAAATCTCCCCAGCCAAGGTCATCAGCAAGAAAAAATATAAAATTCGGCTTTAAATCTTTCTCCCCTGCAAATGTCCTGCCAACAAATGAGCCGGCTGACAAAAACATTGAGAACTTTATAAAATCACGTCTTTTCATGATTAATGGCCTCCTTTTAGAGCGTAAAACTCCGCCGCACCGTATAAATCCACCGCACCGGCTTTGAAAGCCCTGGCACGAATATAAACGGGGTCTTCAAATTTCAGCGGCGAGAAATATTGCTGTGATGATTCAGACGGCTCACTGCCGTCAGTGGTATATCTGATTACTGCATCAGAATCATCACACCTGATGGAAACTTTAAATGACTGCTGAGGCCGGATATATCTGGATGAAGGAAATATGCGGGTATTTATTATTTTCCGGCCGACCAGCCTCTCCTTCCACGGCGACTGGAGGCCAATATTTGGAGTATCTATCGGCCTGATTCCAAGCTCAAATGCTGGAGAGGCGGGCTTAAACATGAAATTACCATTATCTATATCAACAAACATCGGATCCGCTGAAACACTGTGCCTGTCGTGTCCCGCTTCCTGAAGCTCTTTGAGCTGTTTGACGGCTGAGGCTGGATTATCTGTGCACCAGTAAATATTGTTATCAACAATAGAGTCATCCATGGGCGAATTGCCCCTGCAAAAATAAAATCTCGGATCTTCGCTCGTATCATAAAAGATATTCCGCTGAAGCCTTGAACCGGTGTTGGGGCCTCTGCCGAAGAGTACATATGCCCAGTTATTCCACTCTCTGCCGTGTATATTTGTTGGATATATGCAGGCAAAAACGTTGTTTATGTAGTCGTTGTTATGCTTGTGTTCAACCGCGCCATAGGTGCATTTATAAACGATATTCTCGGTAAAAGTTGTCTGTTCCTGGAGGTCATCGGGCCGAAGAGCTGTCTGGATTCCTTCACTGAGTATGTGGTGTACGTAATTTCGTTTAATCAGGTTGCCCGTGCCGGCACCAGAGAGGTAAATGGCATTGCCGTCACCCATGGTCTCAACGGCAGCGAATATTTCATTGTCTTGTATCACATTATCTCTTGCGTGGAGATAGGATAGAAAGAAATCTGTCATTTCCTTGTGACGGCCGTATGCTTCCTGAAGCATCTTGCGGTTTTGATCGCTTATATCCTGCCACCTGACAGAGCGGTACCCCTCCCCATTCCTGGGCCTCTGATAGTTAAAATCGCGGCAGCCGCTGAGCGTTATGCCTACAAAGGGTACATTATGGATAAGGTTGTTGGCAATGAGATTTTCCCCGCTCTGAGCTATATAGATACCAAAGGCATACCAGTAAATCCGGCCTATGTGATCAATTCTGTTGTTAAGGACTTTGTTGCCGCGGCTTACATCCTTTGTGCCGGGGCCGTATCCGCACAGGGCAATCCCATGCTCACCAAGATAGCTAAACCGGTTGCCTTCTATACGATTGCCCTGAGCGTGAAGGTCAACACGCACGCCGGCAGTAGCACCGTTGATAAACTCACAGTCTTCTATGACACAATCACCGGCACATCTAAGCCGAAGCATTGCGTTGGCCTGGTCCACGGCAGACCAGTCATGCTGAAATGAGGGCTCGGCATCTTTCCATGTATAACGGTCATTTCCGGTAAAGGTTATCCCCTTGAATTCAAGTCCCGTAACAACTTGATCTGTTGGCTTAGCTTCTCTTGAAGTCCCCTCAACCCTGACGATTTCGACACATTGCGGGAATTCGATACCATCTGGTTTTTCGCCGTCTAAAGGCCATAGATACAGTTTGCCCGCATCACTGTCCAAAACCCACTCGCCGGGCTCATCGAGAAATTCCAGGGCATTCTCAAACCAGCAGGTATAACTTATGCCGTGGGCATCAATGGACCATTGCGGCTGAGGCTCAAGCGGATAGGTTCCTCCAACTTTCGTTGTTACCTGCCGCGAAGCAATATCGATATCATCGACCGGCAGGATGTTCATTGACCATGCAAACGTAGGCCGGATAAGGACTTCTACTTCTTTATAATTACTCCACCTTCGAAGATCAAAATCCTCGGGAACTGTAAGGCTTTTCACATCAGAACTGCCCTTTTTACTTCGCACAGGACTAAAACCTGCGCTTCTGGCACGCGGCAGCATCACGCCGCCCGAATAAAGCGATTTAAAGTCCACACCCTTGTCGATTTGGGCAACCCAGACTTTCCCCTTTGCAGGAGATTGCAGGTTCTGGTCAGATAAATCCGCTTTCTGCCATTGGGTTATTAACTTTTTTGAGGTAATCACAGGAACTTCTGTCTTATAAGCCTGATAAGATATCCTGCCGCCGGAAGAAGCAGAGTCTTCAACAGAAAAAACAATCGTATCAGAAACCCTGTATGTCCCTGCTCTTAGATATACAATAATTTCTTCGGGCTTATTTTCAAGGCTGCGGATTGTATCTCTGGCCTTTTGTATTGTGGCAAACGGTTTACCAAATGTGCCCGGGTTTGTGTCGCCGCCATCCGGTGATACATAGTACTCTAACGCGGCGTGAGAGATTGTTACGAAGTAAAAGAACAATAGTAATGAAAGTATTTTATTTCTCATGGTTTACCACTTAAATTAAAATTTATTAAAGAGTTAAATTCGTCTATGTACAAGAATTATTTTTTGTAATACGGAGGGAAACTTCGCTGGTCCTGATTTATCTTTTCCCAGTTTATATCATAATAGTTTTTCGCTTCTGCGTACCAGCTCTGTGCGAGATTTTTAAGGCGGCGGGCTTGTTCGGGGTACTTATCTTTAACATTAACATTATCAAGATCAGCGGAGCTGAGATCAGCCAGGTGAATTTTATCATCCTCTGAAACGCCGTCAACATCCACGCCGTTAAGAACCAGCTTGAAATGCCCCTCTCTAACAGCAACCTGCCCCCTGAACTCCCAGAACAGGGTTTGATGCGGGCTTTTGCGCCCTTCTATCCAGGTTGGCATAAAATCTCTGCCATCTAATTCATACTCTGATAAGTCTCCGCCTGCCAGTTTGACAAAGGTCGGAAAAATGTCAATAGACGAGCCTGTCTCATTGCACACAATACCCTCTGGTATCTGTCCGGGCCAGCTGATAATAGCAGGAACTCGCAGGCCGCCTTCAAACAGACTCATTTTATGACCTCGAAAGCCCCCTGTTTTGCCACCTTCATACGGCGTGACTGTCTCATCAAGCCAGCAGTGTATCTCTCTTGACGGGCCGTTGTCGCCCATAAAGAAAATCACCGTATTTTCAAGCTGACCGTTGGCTTTTAGCGTTTGCATGATTGTACCAACGCTCTCGTCCAGAGCCTTTATCTTTGCAGCCATTATGCGGCGCTGCGGGGGAAGATGTGAAAACATATCAACATACTTCCCGGGAGCGTGCATTGGATAATGCGGATCCGTATATGCTATGTATGAAAAGAAGGGCTTATCCGGTGATTTTTTCGCTAAATCATTAAAGTAGCCCACTGCCCTTTCTGTGATCAGCTCAGTCAGGTAGCGGCCGTTTTCCCACACCTCATCGCCGTTTTCATAAAGATCATGTATCGGAGGCAGCCCCGCCGGCTCTTCATAATAAAGAATGTGAGAATAGAAGTCAACACAGCCGCCCTTCATACCGAACCAATGGTCGAAACCGCGGCTTATCGGCCAGTAGGCTTCGTTTGCACCAAGATGCCATTTGCCGAATATGCTGGTCTGGTAATTCAGCTTTTTAAGCGCCTCAGCGAGGGTGGGAGTCTGCAAAGGCAGGCCGGTATTGTGCCTGGCAGTCTTGACATTTACGTTCATACCCGCGTATATCGGATACCTGCCCGACATCAAAGCTGCTCTTGAAGGAGCGCATATAGGAGAGTTGCAATACCAGTTTGTCATTCGCTGCCCCGATGAGGCCAGCGCATCGAGATTCGGAGTTGACAGGCCTTCTGTACCCAGACAGGACAAATCAGCATAACCGTGGTCATCAGAGAGAAATATGACAAAATTTGGCCGTACAGACCCATTTTTACTGCAATTTATCTTTGCCGGATTATTTGAGCTTAGACAACCCGATAAACCCGCTGCCGCGATTGCGCCGGCGAAACTTTTCAGGAAATTGCGGCGATTTAAATCAGTATGTATCATTTTCAAGAGTTTATTATCAATTCACAGGACCGGCTTTAGTTATATCAATGGACTTAAATCCTAATTTAAACGCGGGAGAATCTTTGGTCAGGCTGAAATCTCCAGCTTCCAGGTCTGTAAAACCGGGATCTGCGATGATCGAATTACGGTCGTGGCCTCTTTGTCTCCATGCCGCCAGATTGCCGCCTTCAAACATTGTTACATCGTCTGCCTCAATACCGCCTCGAGTGTCCCAGATGACATTACTGTCAATAGTAAAGGTGTCTGTGCCTTTACCAAAGTTGGTAGTGAAATATTCTCCCTGATTAAACAAAAAGATATTTTGCTCAATAACAAATGAACCATCAACATCGAAATCACCTCGATTTCGCCGTACGACTGAAGGTTTCAGGAAATTCTCATAGAGCATAAAGTTGGCATCTTCAAACTCGCCCCATGTCTGCCCCTGAGCGCTTAGACACGGATATATGAACATGTTGTTGCGGACTATATTGTGATGCCCGTAATTCTGGTTGAAACCCCTGAGCCCGGTACGGTAACAGACGTTATTTTCAAAAAGTATATGCGCGCTGCCCTCATCGGTGTAGAGGCCGTGTCCGTTGAGTATGTCGTGTATATAGTTATTGCGGACTATTGTCCCCGGCTGATAACCCAGAGTGTATATCGCCGCTCCGTCAATGAGACGTTTCATGCAGTGGTGGATATGATTGTATTCAACTATAGTGCGTTTCTGGGTTGAGGGGTGATCGTCCCATATAAAACCGACCGTTATCCCGATATGAGGCATATCTCGTATTTCGTTATGGGCGATAAGCGTATCTTCCGTAAACGCCGTCATTACGGCTGTACTGGAGAGGTGAATCCGGCCGCAGTCCGACAGATCATTGTTGGTAATCCTATTATTTTTCGGAACATCGAGCGAATCCGCCCAGCCGTTTTCAAACCATCTCCGCGGCGGTTCGTTGGCGATTCTCCGCCAGCCTACGAGAATTCCAGTGCCGCCGATATCCTTAAGTGTGCACGAGTTGATCAATGTGTCTTTGCAGCCCGCCCCGAGGCCCATGCCGCTTGTACCGGTATGAGATAAGCCGACATTATCAAATGTACAGCCTTGAGTGTATTCACACAGTATAGCCATCAGAGGTGAATATGTTGCCTGCGAGACGTATTTGGAACCGTAGTAGCCGGCCTGTATGCCTGCATAACCGGAAAGAGGCATCTGCCACGCGGCATGTTCAAATGCCAGCCCTTCAAATTTGATGTTGCACAGGGGCTCATCATTTCTGCCCATAAGCCGCAGAAGCTGTTTTGCATACGGCGCGATCCACTGGGCATCGTTGGGGTCTTCACCGTCACGGGCCATGTAGTACAAAACGAATTCGTCCCGATCAAGGTACCATTCACCCGGCTGGTCAATAAATTCGTATGCGTGTTCTAGATACAATTTTCTGCCCGGCTGTATCGAAGTAGCCCCGTGGCCAATCCAGCCAAGCGGAGTTTGAGTTTGAATCAGTTTTTCTTTTGACGCTGATATTCTTGCTCTTGATATAGACCACAGATTAAACATTACCGCTTCCGCTTCTTTTCTGGCAAGATTATCAAAGGGCAGCTTTTCTTCAATAGTCACCCTTAGAGGATCACCGAATTCGCCGGCAGCTGAAGTTTTATCTACTGTAAGCCAGTCTCCGTCATTGGGATAGCGGGAGCGAACCTGACGGACACCGTCTTTGAAAAGCTGGCGAAACCACCACTGCTGCTCGCGCACTATCGGCAGATCAAGCGACCATATGTTACCCTGTTTCCTTTGCCAGGTGCCGCTGAGAATCTTACCGCCGCTGATGACGGGTTTGTCGCCGCTTTGAGCCTTGTAGGTAATCTTAAGATTTTCAGAACCGCTGTCATGACAGGTAAATACAACCGGCGACTCTATCTCATACCTGCCCTGAGCGATCCAGACCACTATCTCTCCCTGTGCTCCCTGTCTAATTGCCTCTCGCACGGCAAGACGTGCTCCGTCAAGACTTGCCGGCGGGCTCTCAATGGTGCCGGGGTTTTCATCGCTGCCTTCGGGCGAAATAAAATACTCTAAGGCCGCGGCGTTTAAGATTCCGCATATCACAATAAATAGAATGCCGTATTTAATATCTCTCATAACTTACAATACCTTAAAAATTTGATTATTATTAAAACTTCCTGAAAACATACTATCGTCTGACTCCATGAATCTCTTTATATCTATCACCATAGAAGTCTTTATTCTCCTGGCGCCTTTGCTGGAGCTCTTTGCGGTGTTGGCTCATGCAGCTTTGCCACTGGGCTCGATATCCTGCCATTTCGGCCCTGAACCTTTTGAGCACATCCTGGGGCACAAGATCCATAGGAACAGGCTCCTGAACTGAATCCGGAGGAGTAACTCTGCTCCATATTCTCTCATCATCATCTCTTTGGGCCCAGGCGGTATAGAACCAGTCTTTGTCCATAAGAGCCAGGCTGCCTTTAATTCCGTTGAAGCTGTATTTACGCCAGTTTTCCGGTGTCTTGCCTTCGATCACAGGCAAAAGGCTCCTTCCGTCAAATTTGAGCGAATCGGGCATTTTGCCTCCCGTTATCTCTACCATTGTAGGATAAATGTCCACATTTTCAACCAGAGCATCCGAAACTGTACCCGGCTTTATGCGCTCTGGCCAGCGGATTATAAGCGGCACGCGGATGCCGGCATCACAAGCCTCACCCTTGCCGCCGCCGGCGTATGGATGCGGGCCGTTGTCACTGGTAAGGATAACCACAGTATTTTCGGCAAGCCCTTTTTTATCAAGAACTTCGAGCAGTCTTCCTATATTGGCATCTAGACATGAGCCCATTGCCAGCCTGTTTCGGTACTGTTCTATAGGCGGATTCCAGTTGGCAAGTCCGGCCCTGCCGAGCCGTTTGCCCCTGATACGGGCTTTGCGGACATTCTCAGCGAAATCGGCACGCATCTCTTCTGTGACCGGATATTTATCAACCCATTCCTTAGGAGCCTTAAACGGCTCATGAATGGCAAAATAAGGCATCCACATCATGAACGGCTTATCGCTCTTAGAGTTGAGAAATTCTATAGCCTTGTCCGTCATTACCTCCGTATCGTAGCGGTCATCCGTGTAAGACTTCCCGTTTTCATACCAGGGTACATTGTAATGGTCATAAACCATGCCGCCGCCGGCCTGACCAAGGCGTCTTTCCTTACCATTGATAGTCTTGTCATACGGCAGACCCGCGTAATGAAACGAATAATCAAAACCCATATTTTGCGGCAGGTCAGGCAACTGGGCAGAATTCCAGTGCAGGTGGAGCTTGCCGAAAAGCCCCGTTTTGTAGCCGATATTCTGCATTGTCTGAGATACAAGAATTTCGTCGTCTTTAAACTCTCGCCCGATACCGCCCGGGTCACAGATGTTGGCATTTATTCCAGTGCGGAAACCGTATCTGCCCGACATTAACGCTGCTCTGGCAGGTGAGCAGAACGCGCAGCCCGTTGCATGGGTAAACCGCACACCTTGACTTGCCAGCCTGTCAATGTTAGGCGTCTTCATCTTCGTTCTGCCGCCGTAACAGCCCGGCTCGTCCCAGCCCAGATCATCAACCAGCATGAAGATAATATTCGGTTTTGAACCAGATTCTAAGTTTTTACTCTCGCCGGATACAGCGGAAGTTATTAAACCTGAACCGGCAATACCTGCCGCCAACGATGTTTTCAGAAAAGATCTTCTGTCCATATAATTCTCGTTACCTTGTCTATTCTACCATGATTCCAGCCCTGCATGTTCGTGTTTCCACCTGTCGTCGGGCAATTCGTCTATAAACTGCTCTATATACCCTGCTTTATTTCCAGTACTGAATGTATGTGTACTGACGGTATCAATGCCGACAGAATGCCGCCTTCACCTTCAGGGGTGTATTTCCATTGCATATTACCAGATTCAAAGAGAAGTTTTACCGATTCAGGGCGTTTGTCGAGCTTGATCTTAATTGAAACCGGACCAGATGCAGGCGGCTGCTGCGAGCCCATGATATTTTCGAAAACCGGCATACCTGATGCACGGTTAAGCATGTGCACATATCGAGCATCGCCCTTGCGGCGAAGAACAGTCTCAACTGCCGCAGGTGCTTGGATCTCATAAGAAAAGTCAGGATCGAGTTTTGCAACAACTTCAGCTGCAAACGACCGCAGCGTTGAATAGCGGCAGTTATAATAGTACGTCATTACATCGCACGGGATATAAGCTACTGCGCCCTTGCCAACCCTGTTAATCGTTGCCGCGAAGTAGTCGGTTTTGTCTTCATCAAATAGAGTTGTTGTCAGAGGAGCAAATCCCTTAGCGGTAGTGGGCTTTACCTCTCGCCAGGGGAAAATCTCAACCTCCGTCCATGCGCCGCCCTGATGCCCGTGTGAGGAGAGGGGCAAACGCTCGCCGCCGGCGGGGATATGATAACTGTGGGCATTGTTGAGAGCCACGCTTTCAACCCCGAGAAACTCACCGCCAAGAGTATCGTACATCTCGGGGCCGGTAACTATGAGTCTGCCGCCGTTGCTGACATACTTTTTAAGAGCTTCAACGGCCCTTTCACTCACATTCTCCTGTGAGGGGGCGATCACCAGTGGAAACTCCCCGATCCGGTCAATCAGGGCCCATTCGTCCATTATGTCGGTCGGTATTGAATTGTCAATCATAGCAGCGAGAGCACCTTCAAGATGCTGTGTCTTATATTCCCAGATATTATTGGACTTCTGGCTGTAGAAATCATATTCCGAATGTAGAATAACCGCGTTGGGAATTGTCTGGGTATGTTGACAGACGTCCTTACGGGCCTTGATGAACCTGCCAAGCTCGCCGATACGCTTCATGTGCCAATCGACAAGACGCCCGTCTCTATGGCCCTTGGGCTGATTGTAGATGTTGATATTTCCACCAAAGGCGATTATCTGAGATGCCTGCTGCTGCATCATTTCAAGCGGTTTCATAATCCAGGGAGCGTTTTTGTTGTAATAGAAACCCCACAGAACAATCTCCCAGGGCCTCTGGCGGGTTGACATGAAACGCGCATGGCAGGCATTGTTGGGATGAGAAAGTGTTCCGAGGTTATCGCCGCTGATATAATCAGTCGGCACCCAGGGACAGCCCGGATTCCTGAACGAATGCAGCCAGTTTGAACAGACCCTTGTATCGGGACTGAAGCTGTGGATCTCGTCGGCATAGTGAGTCACATATTCCTGAAAACTATCACGTGTGAATTCAATCCAGTCTGCCCAGCTCTCATCTTCTTTAGCTCTGGGCGGGGCCGAGTCATACCGTTTTTTATACTCAGACGAACATTTATCGCAGTAACACGGCACAACAGCCCATATTTCTCCATCAACCCAGATGGCCGAGACACCATATCGGCTTATCAGCTCTTTGGCCTGTGGTATAAGCAGTTGATCAGCATAGGGGCTTATGGGGCACATCTTGCCATTAACAGGCTCTCCGTCGGCATTGACGGCATTCCAGTCCGGAAACTTCTCGCCGGCGGCCATGTCAAATATGCCCGAATAATGCGCCTGGCAGGGGATACCCAGCTCGTTACCCGCCTTTACCCAGACATCAACCATTTCTTTTGATATCCCGGGAGCGATTGAAGCAGCCGGAGTTTTGCTGTACCAGCTTACCAGCCCTTCATGGCCCTTTGTATCTGTCTGCAGCAGGTCGCAGCCTGCCATCTTGAAAAGTTCCACAAGATATTCTACACTTATTGCAGAGCCGAAATCTTTGTCATTGGCGTTGGCGTGCATATCATACTCGTAGCCGAAATAAGTATCATCACCATACCAGTTGCCTTGCGGGACTTTGGTTTTATCATAATTTTGCGCTGCTGCCATTGCGGATAATAAAAAAATACTCATAAACAGTCTTATCATTTTTTTACCTCTTTATTCAAATATAACCTGAACCGTTACTATCTTTGCAGTACCAAAGTCTAACGAAATAGTTTTGCCGTCAGAATCAGCTTCAAGGGCGCTGAGCCGCGTTTCATTTAAATCGGTCAGCCACGCCTCATTTATTTTACGGGCAAAAGTAAGATCGGACTTCAGTGAGCTCTCAGACGGGTTATAAAGACGTACTGTGAGGCCGCCGGTGTCCTGTGATTTTTTTATGCCCGATACCTGTATAGCCGGTTCACTGATTTCAAACAGGCTCAGGCTCTCCGGCAATTCGCTGTTGTCATGCTTTGATATCTGGTAAGCTCTGGGCGGATAATTATACTTCTCAGCCTGGCCGTACACGTCCGACTCAAGCCAATCACCCTTATGAGGATATACCGCATAATTAAACGTATGCCCTCCGAGACACTGCGGCCCTTTGGCACCTGTCTCTACAGTGCCGCACCTGCCTTCCGTACATATATTGACATCCATGCAGCGAAGAAGTGTAAGATAGACTGTTCTGCTGCTGTCCTGGGTTACTTCATATTCGATCAGGTCTTTATTCAGCACCGCCAGGCCGTGTTCTCCATCTGATAAGTCAACAAAATTCTGCATAGGCAGTGTGCCCATCTGACCGTCACGAAGCCCGTTACTGCCGTAATCCCTGGCTATCGGCCTGGAATCAACGTTAAAATGTCCCATAGCCGCGGATTTTTCGGTATCTATACAGGTTGGCAGTGCAACCCTGAGCCTGTGATCCATAGCGGTATTATCCACATTAACCCTGACTTCGAGATAAGGGCTGTCCGCTTTAAGAGTCATTTCGGTCGATATCTTAATATCTACCATATCGGATGATCTTGATTGGCCATACTTGTCGTTTTTAACTGCCCTTGCCGGCAGTCTCATAACGATATCTGCAACATAAGTTGTTGCCAGCGGCCCGTCTTCTTTAAGGTAAATCGAAGCCGCTGATGTCTTTGAATAGAATATTTTATTATAAGCCGGCTCTGCCCTCTGCCAGTAATCGCCAACATCGCCGCCGTCCTCATAGAAGCCCAGACCATTGTAAATCTGGCCGGTCACCTTGCTTGCTATATTATATGTACCATCCGGGTTTATCTCAACCCTGAGGTACCGGTTTTCCATGCATAAGGGCTTTGTAGTCTGCCCCGGCTGCTCATAAACCCCGTTCCAGAATTTTGTTTTTGGATCATAGCCTTCATCAGGACCCAATTTTATTATTTTAAAGCCGCAGGCAGGAATATCACCGGTTTTAAGATACATTTTATGCCTGTCAGAATAAAAAGGCAGTGCCCTTGAATTCTCTACACACACCGGAGCCTGATGGAATGAATGGGAAACGGCTTGAACAGTCATTTCACTCCCATCAGAATCATAGGCTCTTAACCGTCTGCATCTGTTTTCCTGAGCAACATCAATCGAAACCTCAAGTATCTGCTCAAGCTTTCTTGGAACAGGATTAAACACCGCCAGAAGTATATCTTCCCCGGCGTAGCTGGAAAGGTCAACCCGCCTGAGCAGCTCACGGGCGGTCATATCGGTTACAACCTGGCTGATTTCGATTATCTGATTGAGCTTGTAGATTGTATCCTGTGCAGTTTTATCAAGGGTTACACCGTTGATCGCATCGTGGGACTGTGCGAGCAGCAAAAACATCCAGGCCTTGTCGATAAGCTGGGCCGGATACTCTAAGCCGAAACACTCAGCCAGCGAAGCAAATGATTCTGCATACCGTATAAGACTGCTTTGAGCCGCTCTGTTGAGCATTTTCAGCGGCATTCGCGTAGCCAGCGCGTTTGCCGAGAGATTATGCACAGGGCCGTCGCGAAGCTCCCCGTAAACAGTCTTAAGGTCAATGTTATTGTCTTGTATAGCCTTTTCGATCCGTGAGAAGTATGTTTTCAGATCGCTGTAAATTAGTTTTTTATCCCTGAACTCTTTATTCGCGGCTTCAACTATCATATCCACAACATCACTGGGTGCGGTGGAATCACAGCCGTTGCCCATAAAAACATCATCTGGAACAAGTGACTCGGCTGTCGTCTGCCATGCGTCTTCTATTGATTCGGCCAGGACTTCCGGATGATAAGTATTGTCAGGAATATAGGTTATTTCTGAATCGACATAAGAATCAGCGCTGTGAAAGAACCACCCGTCTCTGCCCCATCGAACGCAGGTGTTATCATCGTTATATTTATAGCCGTAAATAGCCGGCATTACCGCCGCGAAAAAGAAGTTAGCTCTTTTATCTGCACCGAGCCGGGTTGTAAAGACCTGTGTGCCGTCCGGTGATTCCCACATAAATTCACTGTTTGGAGCTCTCTTTTTGCTGACGTTCTTGGCGCAGACCACCTGGTTTATCCCAAAGCCTTTATAAATCTGAGGAAACTGGGCGGTCTGGCCCCATCCAAAGGTAGTGTAGCCTATCTTGAGACAGCTGCCTAACTTCTGGGCTTCTCGTATGCCGGTAAGCAGATTACGGACGATTGCTTCGCCGCAGAGAGGATAGAGATCAGGAAGATTGTACCACGGCCCGATCTGGAGCTGATTGCTGCTGATAAACTTTTCTACCTGCGGCCTTCGTTCGGGGCAGATTTCCAGATAATCGTGGATACTTACTACCTGCCCGTCAAAGAGAAAGCGGAATTCAGGGTTAGCTTCAAGTTTACCAAGCAGCTTCTCCATCATTATCTTCAGCCGCCATCGGGAGTTCCACTCCGGCGTGCGCCACTCTCTGTCCCAGTGTGTATGCGATATGATGTGACCCGTGGACACTTTAGTACCTTTTAAGTCTTTTTTATTATTCATATTGTAAAATCATTGTGAACATATACAAAAAAAGCCGACAGCATCAACCATGAAAGCAGCTGCCGGCTTTAATAAGCAGTTAATTAATCGAAAATCATGCTTTTCTTCTAAGCAGCCCAAGCGAGCCAAGACCAAGCAGCAGCATAGTTGCCGGCTCTGGAATAACTGTATCGGTTACCTTTACATTGCTCATAATACCAAAAAATCCAGCATTAAGAGTACCACCGGACACAAATCCGCCAAGATATGCATCATACGAGTCATTATCCAAAGTAATTGTTGTTGAAGCGTCAAGTTCGCCGTCAACGTACAGGCTTAACAGGCTCTCACTACTGTCATAAGATGCCACCACATTATGCAATGCGCCCTGTACATTAATGGTTCCAGCCAAAACGCCCCTGCTGTGGCTCTGGAAAAGCAATTTCCCGCCAGAAACCTCAAAACGTTTACCATGATATGCCCAGCTATCGGCTTCGGTTGTAGCGAATATTATCCCCCCGGAAGAAGTATGAATATCAGCAGAAATGGAAAAATCTCCAGAAAAATCGAACGGAAAACCGCCCGCAGGCCTTACTGCTTCAAATCGTTGGGTTCCGTTAAAAGAGAAACCTGTTCCATACTGAGAATGCTCATACAGCCATTGACCGGCAGTAGAACCCGTCTCAATTACCATATTGTTACCGTAACCTGAACTGTCGTAAGCAGTATCACCGCCGCCGCTGCCGCCTTCATCCAACAGCCATTGAGCTGTAACGGCTGCATGTGCGCAAACCGCGGACAGTAACATTACAACTAACACAAAGCTTCTTTTCTTTTTCATTTTTAAATCTCCAATAAAAAATTATAAAAATTTGCTTTCCTTCGAATCCACTTTAATCTCAGGAAAGTTATTTAACTGCGGTTTCGGCCACAGCATCATTTGCGTTTTTTGAAAAGAGAAAGAGCGCCAAAACCGAACAGAATTACGGTGGCCGGTTCCGGCAAAACGACATCGGATATCTGCACATTGCTTAATATTCCGGATAATGGAGCCAGAAGTTCACCGTCAGATTCGAGCCCCCCAAGATATGCATTGTATGAATCACTATACAATGTTAATGTTCCTGAAGCATCAAGTTCGCCGTCCACGTAGAGGCTTAAAAGGCTCTCACTGCTGTCATAGGTTACCATAACATTGTGCAAGGCTCCCTGAATATTAGTTGTTCCGCTCAGAGCACCTCTGCCATAGCTCTGAAAGTAAACTTTCCCGCCAAGGATTTCAAAACGTTTACCATTATATGCCCAGCTGTCTGCTGCAGATGTTGCAAAAATAATTCCCCCGGAAGACGTATGAATATCAGCAGAAATAGAGAAGTCACCAGAAAAATCGAACGGAAAACCGCCTGCAGACCTGACCGCTTCAAATCGTTGGGTTCCGTTAAAAGAGAAACCTGTTCCATATTGAGAATTTTCATACAGCCATTGACCGGCAGTAGAACCCGTCTCAATTACCATATTGTTACCGTAACCTGCACTGTCGTAAGCAGTATCACCGCCGCCGCTGCCGCCTTCATCCAACAGCCATTGAGCTGTAACGGCCGCATTGACCGCTGTACCTGCACAAACAATAACAGCTAAGGCAAAAAGACTTTTTCTTGTAACTTTTCCCATTTTTAAATCTCCAGTCTTAAGTTTATAAATGCTGATGACCCACATTAGACCATCATTAACAACAGCAAACTATACCTCTGCTGTGCAAATCACATACTTTTTTCGCATTTACAACTACCATCTTAAAAGATAAATATAACCTTTGAAAAATAATTGTCAAGATTTTTTCATTAACAATATTTATTTCCTTGAATAATCTGCACCCGAATATAGAATAACTCCAGCAAGAACAATAGAAACTTGCGTAAATACCATTCGCAGTAGTAAGAACTATGTATAATTGACAATTATTATGTTTTAAGGAACACTCAATGGAAATATCACAAGCGTTAAACTTCATAGACTTCAGTGTTATTGTCCTTTATATAATTGCACTTCTATCACTTGGTTTCTGGGTAAGTTTTAGAGACAGACACACTGACGATTTGTTTCTGGCGGGGCGATCGCTGAAATGGCCCAATATAGGCCTTTCCATATTCGGAACCAACGTCAGCCCTTCAATGATGATCAGCTCAGCCGGCGTAGCCTATGCATCCGGCATGGTGGCAAGCAACATGGAATGGCTGGCGTGGTGGTTTTTGATGCTGCTTGCTATGGTGTTCGTTCCGCATTATATGAATACAAATATCAGCACAATGCCCGAATTCCTCGAAAAAAGGTTCAGCCCTACCTGCCGGACGTATCTTTCCTGTTACACGCTATTTGCGACGATAGTACTGTGGCTTGGAGGCACTCTTTATGCCGGCGGACTGCTGTTGAGCCAGATAATGGGCTGGCCGATATGGATTTCCATTGTGTTCCTGGTGATCATAGCAACCAGCTTTACAATTACAGGCGGTTTGGCCGCCGTGGTTATCACAGACTCATTTCAATCAATTCTGATGATCCTGGCCTCTACAATCCTGACAATCATAGCTTTCGTCAAAATAGGCAGTTTTGAAAAACTTGTAACCTCTGTACCAGAGGACTACTGGACACTCCTGCGGCCGGCAGACGACCCGAAATTCCCATGGTATGCTGTGCTCCTGGGCTACCCTGTCGGCGGAATCTGGTTCTGGTGCACCGATCAGACAATAGTGCAGAGGGTATTGGGCGGTAAAAACGCCAGAGAGGGACAGCTCGGCTGCGTCTTCGCGGCGTTTTTAAAGATTATCGTGCCTTTTATCTTCTTTGTCCCCGGCATAATGTGTAAAGTGCTCCACCCGAACCTTGAAGATGCGGACAAGGCATATATGACAATGGTGACAACGTATCTGCCGCACGGAATGATTGGTCTGATTGTTTCTGTGCTTATAGCGGCACTTATAAGTACCGTTGACTCGGGGCTTAACTCCCTGAGTACGGTATTTACTCTCGATATATACTGCAAAATATTCAAGCCCGACTCTACTCAATTGCAGCGAAAGCGTATAGGACAGGTAGTGACGTTCGCCGGAGCCCTTATTGCCATTGCTGTCTCACTCTCAATAGCCAAAATTCCGGACAAGAACCTTTTCGAGAAACTGTTGAGTATTATTCAGTTCCTCTCCCCGCCTCTGGCGGCGGTCTTCATTGTCGGGGTGCTGTGGAGAGGCGCCAACAAGATCAGCGCACTGCTGACACTGATAATCGGAAGTATCGCAAGTGTGGGTATCGGCATCTGCAACCTCGCCGGCTGGCCGAGCAAAGATTTCTATCCGCATTTTATGTTCCTCTCGTTCCTTATATTCGCAGGACTTATAATTTTTATGGTTGTGATATCACTCATAACCGGCAAAGATTCAGGCCAGAGATTCCACTCACTGCGTGAAGCAATGCAGAACACCAATAAAAACACAAAAGGCATCTGGACGTGGTGGCTGATCCTTGCTATCATAATGTTCACTCTTTATCTGATATTTAATTAAAAGGAGACTACAATGTTTATGAAAACCCTGCTCTTTACAACAGCTGTATGCTTTATTTGCGGCAGCTTAGCAGTTCAGACTCCTTACGAGCCTAAATGGGAAAGCCTTGATGCCAGGCCCTGCCCTTCCTGGTACACAGATGCGAAATTCGGCATCTTCATACACTGGGGAGTTTATTCTGTACCGGCTTGGGGCCCAAAAGGCAAATACGCCGAGTGGTATTGGAGCTCAATGCAGAACAAATCAGCAGAAACATGGGCATTCCACAAGGAGATGTACGGCGAAGATTTCCAGTACCCGAATTTCGCCGCTGATTTTAAGGCCGAACTCTTTGAACCTCAGCAATGGGCAGAGCTGTTTAATCGCTCAGGGGCCAAATACGTTGTCTTAACGTCAAAGCATCACGAGGGATACTGCCTATGGCCCAGCACCCACAGTTTCGGCTGGAACTCTGTCGATCTCGGTTCAGGCCGGGACCTGCTTGGAGAGCTCACAGAAGCCGTACGCAGCCGGGGAATAAAGATGGGTTATTACTATTCACTTTACGAATGGTTTAACCCTCTATATAAAAATGACTTAAGTAAATACGTCGAAAACCATATGCTCCCTCAGCTCACTGAGCTCGTTGAAAAATATCAGCCCGCACTTATCTTTGCCGATGGTGAATGGAACCACCACAGCAGCGATTGGAAAAGCGAGAGCTTTCTTGCATGGCTCTTCAACAAGTCGTCCGTTAAAGATGAGGTGGTAGTAAACGACCGCTGGGGCAAGGACTGCCGCAGCAGACACGGCGGCTACTACACCACCGAATACGGCAAAGTTGATGTCCACGGGACTGAGCTTACTCAAGAGAAACCCTGGGAAGAATGCCGCGGCATCGGAAGCTCTTTTGGGTACAACCGCAATGAATCATTAGAGGATTACCAGAGTTCACAAGAGCTGATTCATATGCTCATAAAACTTGTAAGCAGCGGGGGTAACTTTCTGCTCAACGTCGGCCCGACCGCCGACGGCCGCATACCAGTGATAATGCAGCAGAGACTTATCGACATTGGAAAGTGGCTTGAAGTCAACGGAGAAGCAATCTACTCATCAGCCCCTGCTAAAGGCCTGAAATCAAATAACTCTATTCGTTTTACTCAAAAAGAGAATTACTTATATGCAATCTGCCTTGAATGGCCCGGCAAACAGCTGAAACTCGATAGTATAGTCTGCCCAAAAGACACAGAAATAAAACTTTTGGGCACAGAGACTGCCCTGCCCTGGCAAGAGGCCGGCAATGGAATAGTTGTTGATCTTTCATCTTTAGGGCCGAACAATCTCCCATGTGAATATGCTTATACATTCAAAATAAAACTCTCAAAATGATTAAAGAAAATATTATGAAAAGCAGAAAACTATCATCTCAGCTAATATTTGCTAAATCACTAAGCCGCGCTGCTTTACTTATATTGGTTCTTGCAGCAATTCACACCGTTCCGGCGGGAGAATGGCCGCGTTATATTGATGTATATCGCGGAAGCACGCCTAAGCTCGACGGCATCCTGTCCAAAGGTGAATATGACGACGCCTCTCTGATTACAGGAGTTGGCGGCTGGAATGAGCAGTTTGTAAGCTCTGGTGCAGCAAAGCATGCTGACTTGTCAGTTAAATGTTTCATAAAACACGACGGGGAAAACCTTTTCTTTGCGTTTGATATTACAGATGACGTTCTCTACGGCATAGAGACTGACAGGTGGGCGCCCGATGAGAATCCGGATCACGTGCATGATTTAACTAAAGCCGGTTTTCCCTGGTTCGGCGACGGCGTGGAACTGTTGATAAACGCAAGCTACACCTGGCCAAAAGAGTCGGGTAAATTTAATTACGGCGATGCCCGAAGCTGGCAGGTCGTGTGCAACCATTCAAAATCCCTGCTTGGCGGCATCGGTAAAGGCGGACTGATCCAGGGCGAGCAGAGAGACAGCCCAATTGCCTGGGAAAACCACGAAAAGTGGATCCGTTCAGGGGCAATGAAGGCTGTTACAAAAGTCAAACCTGACAAAAAGGGCTATATCGCTGAATGGATGGTCAGCCCGCAATGCCTGCAGGTTGACAAGAATAAAGAGATTTTCTGGTCACCCCAAATGGGTATAGTTAAAATGGGACTTAATATCGGTATTCAGGACCTGGATTATTATGATACCGCACCGCAGAACTGGGGCAGATTCCACCATGAATCATGGTGGGCAGGAGAGCGGGACTACCGCACCGAACCCCGCCAATGGGGAACCATGTACGTCCATCCCGACTATAAAATAACGACTGATTTTTACGTATCAGTCAAAGGCAAAGACACTTACCCGGGCACAAAGCGAAAGCCGTTCTTCTCAATCAAAAGAGCTCAACAGGCTGTTCGTGAACTGACGGCCGCCGGGCTGAAAAATAACATAACGGTTTACATAAAAGACGGCACTTACAACATTACTGAACCTTTAACATTCATAGAATCTGACGGTGGAAACATCCGTTACACTGTAACATACAAGGCATATCCGGGCCACTCTCCGCTAATCAGCGGCGGCAGAACAATATCAGACTGGCAAAGGGTCAAGGGAAATCTCTGGAAAACACACATACCGGAAGTCAAATCCGGCAAGTGGCTTTTCAGAGACCTTTTCAAGGATGGCAGGCGAATGACAATTGCCCGATACCCGAACATAGATGACTCATATCTGTACATAGTCGATATCAATGAGGAAAAAGACACCGTTGTACTTCCCAATCCTTTACCAGAAGGAGACTATTGGGACAGCGAAATAGTTGTTCTTCATCTGTGGGCAGAATCGATAGCGAAAATTAGATCACTGGAAAAGGCCAACCTGATAGCGGAAAATCCGATCGGATACATCGGCCACGGCGCACTTGATGCTCAGGTTGGACGAAAACTCTACCTGCAGAACTCGATAGAGTTTCTTGACAAGCCCCAGGAATATTTCCTCGACAGGAAAACCGGCACGCTCTTCTATATGGCCGCCAAGGGAGAAAACCCGAACCGATGCGAATTCACCGCCCCGATTGCAGATAAACTCATCGTAATCGAAGGCACCAAAAACAACCCAGTCAAGAACCTGATTATAGAAGGTATCAGTTTTGAATATACAAAATGGCTCCTCCCCGAGGAAGGCTTCAATGAAGGCCAGTCAGGCCACTGGGGAAGTGAATGGGGCAAGATTCAGTCTAAAGGTCTTCCCGCGGCGATAGAGCTCAAGTATGCCGAAGGTGTAAAATTTGACGGTTGCAGGCTCGCCCATACCGGAGCCCACGGAATCGGCCTGAAACGCGGCACCCGCGAAAACATGATTCTGGGCTGTGATATATATGACATAGCTGGAAACGGCGTAATGGTCGGCCAGAGAATGAAACCCTGCAGCAATGAAATCTGGTTCAATGTTGACTGGCAGGACCCCTCTGATGCGCCTTACAAAAACAGAATAAGCTCAAATACGATTATTAAAGCCGCACAGGTTATGCACAGCTGCGTCGGCGTTTTTGATGCCTACGCAGATGGAACGAGCATTACGCACAATCTAATCAAAGACCTGCCTTATATTGGAATATCCATAGGCTTCAACTGGGGTTACGCCCCTACTTCACAGAAGAACACCTTTGTAAGCTACAATGAGATATGCGACAATATGCAGCTTATGTTTGACGGCGCCGGCATATACACACTCGGCCTCCAGCCCGGCACCGTGATCAGCAACAACTTCATTCACGATGTTAAAAACGCTCACGGGCTTTATACCGATGAAGGCAGTCAGCTCATTCTTTTTGAAAATAACATCGTCTACGGAGTAGGGGATTGTGCATATCAGCACCATCACGGATACAACAACATCTTCAGGAACAACATCTTCGCTGATGCAAGGGTTAATTATGTCAGGCGTCTGCGGGAAGACGAAAAGCAGTCTTTCTGGCTTGACAGGAATATATTCTGGATTACCGGCGGCCGTGTATTAAACGGCAGCTGGACAAACGGGCTTTACAAATTCACTGACAACATCTACTGGATAACCCGGGGTACTTATCCGCTCCAGTTTGTGGACATGACTCACGGCTGGATAGGCGACTGGCAGAATATGGGACACGACCAGAACGGCATGTTCGCCAATCCACTGTTTAAAGACCCGCAAAACCGGGATTTCACAATGCCCGCCGATTCGCCGGCGGTGAAGGCCGGATTCAAACCAATATACCTCGAAAATGCAGGCCCTATTAAATAAGATTATTTTTGTGAAAGGATTATTCTATGAAACGCAGAGATTTTTTAAAACTTTCGATAGCGGCCGGAACCGGCTTGATCGCATCATGCGGCACATTACAAAAGAGAAATTCTGTAAACTCAAAACCGAATATTATCTTTATCCTCACAGACGATCAGGGCTGGGGGGATTTGGCTTCATACGGTCACCCATACCTTAAGACACCAAATATAGACCGATTAGCCGAAGAAGGCACCAGATTCACGCAGTTTTATGTAAACGCCACGGTCTGCGCACCAAGCAGAGTGGCGTTTATGACCGGCCGGTACCCGGCAAGAAACAATGTTCATCACATCTACCTCAAAGAGGATTTTAACATTGAACACGGAGTCCCTGACTATCTTGACCATGACGCTTTTACTCTCGCAGATCTAATGAAAAAAGCAGGCTACACAACGGGGCATATCGGCAAATGGCATCTTGAAGGAAGAGATATAAAAAGCCCGCCTTCAAATTACGGTTTTGATGAATGGCTGGTGACACATGATGCATCCGCCAGCCCCTCTTATATAAAGCGTTTCAATTCGACAAAACACCATGTAACCCTCGCAAGCCACTGGATCGTTGATGATGCTCTTGATTTCATAGAGAGACATAAAAACTCAGACACGCCCTTCTATCTGAACCTTTGGACGCTTGTCCCGCATGGCCTTTTACAGCCGACAGACGAAGAACTCTCTGAATATAAATACCTCAAAGCCGACCCTGAGGATTTCAAATCATGGATGAACGAATACGGACACAAGGCAAAAGATTTCACAGAACAGATGAAAGTTTACTGCGCTTCAATGACCAGTACAGACAAGGCTTTAGGCAGACTGCTCGATTATCTTGACGAAAACGGCCTGTCTGATAATACGCTGATAGTCTTTACCTCTGATAACGGGCCGGAGGATTATCACGTTGGTGATTCTGCCAACGCAGGTGTTGGCAGCCCAGGGCTTAGCCGGGGACGAAAACGCAGCATCTACGAAGGCGGCATAAAGGTTCCCTGCATAGTCAGATGGCCGCGGAAGATTCCCCGCGGCAGGGTCGCTGATAATGTCTGGACAGGCGTTGACCTGATGCCTACTCTGGCATCTTTGACCAATACAGAACCAGCCGACACCACGCAGCTTGACGGCGAAGACGTCAGCGATATATGGCTCGGCTCTGACCGCAAGCGAAATAGGGAGATATACTGGGAATGGAAATACGAGGTTGTGGGCAATCAGGATTATAATCCGCCGCAGCTGGCAATTCGTGACGGCGACTGGAAACTTCTTTGTAATCCTGACGGGAGCAGTGTTGAGCTGTACAACATACCCAAAGACCAGGCCGAGAAAAATAATATCGCGGCCAAATACCCGGAAATCACAAATAAACTCAAAGAAAAACTTTTAGACTGGAAGAAAACCATTCCCGAACGATTTGAACGGTCAGAATAACCGGAATCTTCTAAAATTGCAATTATTCATTGAGCACGGCATTGGCACAGATTGCATAATGCCCGCGAAAATCCGCGCTGTATTCTTTTAAAACCTTCTCGCCAAGACCCTTATGGTCACTGCACTGGTACAGGCTTCTGGCCAGCAGTATCTCACGCAGATTTAAATTTCTTATCTCTTTGCTGCCGAAATATCTGGAGTTAAACTCATCAAGCTCTGACTTATCATTAAGAGCGTACCCTCTAATGCCTTCTTTTTGAAGAAGAGAATAAAGAAGCGGCGCCAGTTTTTTGTCCTCAAAGCTGCTGCAGGCCCTCGCAAGGGCGCAGAAATGCGAGAAATCACTGGAAGCATCAAGAGTCTTCGCTCTGGCAATAATGGCATCAATAGCTTTTGTATTCTTAGAATATCCCATCGCGATTATATAATTGTCAAGTTTGCTGAACGTGCTTCCGAACTGTCCTCCTGCCGTAAAGTTCCAACCTGGATCCCAGGCTGTATTATCCACCTTTTCAATCAAAGTATCAATTCCCGTATCATCACCAAGCATAGCAAGAACATGAGCATATTTAAGCCTATTATCATTACTTTTTGACTCATTCCAGGCCTTTCGCAGCAGTGGTATGCTTCTTTGCGGGTCGCTAATCAGCAGCTCAACTCGCTTATATTCATCTCTCACATCATTGACAGCCTCTTTAATTGCGTTTTGCGGCAGCGGAAAACTATCCTGCTGAGAAATAATATCCCGCGGCAAAGCTCCGATTTCAACCATCTGCTTCTGAATTTTATGAACATCAATGTCCGAGGGCAGCACCCCACTCTTAACGGCTAATACAGCGGCACAGCCCGCGGCATAACCGTGATTCTGAACATCAGGCTGCATTCGTAATATCGGCACGGCGTCGCGGTGGGCACTTATACCCAGACCTGTTACGATTATCCCCTCAAGGCCAACGGGCAGCATACAGCGATAGGGTACATTGGCGTATATGAAATCGCCGTGTTCCGGCGTTTTTAGATTGAACAATGGATGCGTTGTATAGCCATGAGTGTCAAAATTGCTGTAAACGCGGGCAACAGTATCAGGATAAGTCCTCTGATTGTAGATATCAACCGGACTTATAATAAAACGCCCCTGGATTCGCCTCCGCTCACGCGTATCAATGAGCTGTGCAATATCATAGCTGCCTTTGAATTTTTTCCTTGCAGAAACGTGCATACGCCATACATCAAGCATATCACCGTCATCCACAAAACTGTAATCTGTATTGGTGTAACGTGCACCAAGCGTCCGCGGCGGCAGACCCGTGCCCTGAACCTCTACGGTATCTGCATCGGTATAAATAGTCGAGGCGCCGGCAGCCGCGGCGATGTCGCTGTTGCCTGTAGAATCAATCACTACATCTGCCTTAACCGCCACCCTGCCGTACGGTGTTGCTGCGATCACACCTTTGACATGACCATTTTCAACCAGTGCCCCGCAGCCGATGGCACCAAACCAGATATCACATTTGTTTTTTCGAAGCTGCCTTCGATACCATTCTTTTTTCAGCTCTATGTCCCAGGGCGTGCCAAGGCCTTCGTTATCTATCTGGTAATCATAACCGCCAAGTTCGGCCATTCCGCGGTCTATTTCCTCGGTAAAGCCTTTCCTTATACCAAGACAATAACGCCCGATCAAACCGCTCGTCCCTACACCGCCTAAACCATCAAGGTATTCAACGACAAGGGTCTTAGCTCCATTTCTCGACGCGGCGATAGCCGCCGGCGCACCGCTGGTACCGCCGCCAATCACAACAACATCATAACCATCGACAAGTTTGAGCTTTACATTTTCTGACACAACCGTTTTGAATTGCTGATCAAATGTCCTTGGCCCGTTGAGAAACTCCTTTACATCAACTCTTAGAGCCTCATCAGAGGCTTTACTCTCATTCCCGTTAAAAACCGAGATACTATTTAAATCTATCGACCGGGCCGCTCCTTCCGCCTCAGCAGCGATTCTCATACCGAGCCTCTCACCAATCTCAAATTGCGCAACGCTATCATCACAAAATTCGGCAGACTGAATAACATAGAGATTGTCAATACCGGCGGGCATAAGACTTTTAAATTCATCATTACCCTGCATAAGGGGCCGGGAGAAAGGAAAGCCGGATAGACATTCAGACGCATCTACCTGTCCCCGCAGCCATGTCATATCCCTTGCCAGCTGTTCAGCGAGGCAGTATTGTGTAAAACTATCTTCCGCAACATTGATATCAAACATATACCGCACGGCGTTGTATTTCTGTTCTATCTTTTGAGGCATTACGACATGAGCTATATCGCTTTTTACGCCTTCGCCTCCAATCACTACCCGGTCACAGCTCACCCTGCCGCCGGCAAAAGGCTCAAACTCTGCTCCGGCAAGCCTGGCAACAACTGAAGTTTGTGAAACATCAATTAGAGTATCGGCAATAACAGCCTGCCTCCCGGCACGATTTGAAAAAACGACTCCGCAAAGCCTCCCGCGGCTGTCTTTTAAAACTTCTGTGGGATAACATCCGTAAAGAAAATCCACGCCGTTTTCCAATAACAGGTTATCAAGAGCATATTTCACATCTAACGGCCTTAAAGCTCTATTGAGGGCATCATCAGCCGAACTGTTTGTTTCAACCGTTATTTCACCAAGCAGCATCCTGCCGGCATTTGATGGCTTGTGAATGTGAAGTTTCAGAAAGCGGGCCCGAAAATTATTGTCTATTCCAAGCTCGACCCTGTCTGTATTACCGGAAATCTGTTTATTGACCACCCTGGAAATATCTTCCCAATCTTCGCCGTTAATGCTCGCGGAAAGATCATAACCGGATGTCACAAAATCCCCTGATCTCTGATAAGCATACAGGCATACATTGCTTACCTGCTCAATATCATCAAGGTCAATATTGATCACAACACTTGAATTGTATTGAACCGAATCCTTAGCCGGGTCTCCGTAAGAAAAATCATTAAGCAATGACGGCACAGGTGTATCAGGATGCCTGCTGCTCGATTCAAAACTTGCTGTGTACTTATAGCTGCATCCTGCATAAAGATCTAAACCAGATTGAAATACTGTTTTGCTTAACTCAGTGCGGGGCCGGCTTTTAGTCCAGAGATTTCGACTGCGGCATATATCAGCGCCGAGATACGGTCTTTCAGAGGCTAAAAAAACTCTCGCCCCGTTAGCCGCTGCCTGAGTTGCTGCTGCTGCACCTGTCGAACTGCCGCCAACCACAAGCAAATCAACTTCTTTAATAACAGGTATTTCGCGCCTTGATTCTTTGATATAAATTGAATCAGCCCATGCCCCGGAAAAGGCGCAAACACAGAATAAAAATAAAACTGACCTTTTAAGCATACTTATTGCCTTAATTGTATATTAAAACCTCTTTTATGATTCCTCTGAAAGGTGCGTTTCTGCCGCCGGTTTCAAGCTCCGCCTGGCATCCTACAAAAAAATCATAATTATCCGGCTTGCTCGTCAGATCGACATTTAAAACACTGCTTACATCAAGCTCGCCGTCAACATAAATATCAATACGGTTAAAGGCCTTATCATAAGATACAGAGGCTGTATGCCATTGGCCGTCATTTACAATAATATTGCCGGGCACCGTCCCAACCCAGCCGCAATCAAAAAAAACTTTACCGTTCTTGACGACAAACTGCTTGCACCCCGGCTCCCAGACAGTATTAAGACGTGACCAGATGGTATTAGTCCCGGTGTGGGTTGTCTTGAAAGACGCCTCAACAGTGAAATCTTTTAAAAAATCCAGATTGCTGCCTGGAGCATCCTTTGATATTGAAAAAAAAGCGGTATCAGAAAATAAAAAACCATCATCAGTCCAGCTCTCTTCGCCGGTCAGGCTCAAATCTCCTCCGCCCATGACATTTGAATAACAGAGCTGCCCGCTTCCGCCGGCAAAATCCCATGCTGCCGCTATTATCTGCGGATTATAGGAAAGCCAGTTGCCGGCCAGGCTGTACAGATCGTCAAAGACCAGAAAATGTCCATCAAAAAGTTCAACATCTTCGTGCCAGTTATCATAATCGGATACAAACACAGCATAATCCACATTGTCTGTCCGAAGGCCGTTACCAAAGCTCATTGCCCCGCCGCCGATCTTCTTAACAACAAGATTATCGATATAAAACGTTGAATTTCCGATAAGTGACTTTATTGAAACCGTTTCAAGAGAATCCGGTTTAAACGGCATATTTACAACTTCATCACAAACATTTGAGCTGAAGTCACTTAAAGATATCCGGCATTTGCCGTCGCTGCTTCTGCCGACATTGAAAGTCAGATTCAGTTTATACCATTTACCATGCTGCGTCGAAGCGAGTATAGTTTGACCTACTTTCAGATTGCCTTCGCTGTCCAGTACAATTTCACCACGGTCAGCAGAGTCAGTAAAAGCGAATTCTATCGCGGCAGAGGCTTCCCGATAATAATCACATGAAAAGCGAACTGTTCCGTTATAGATTATCGGATCATACATATCATAGACAAAACCCGCCTGCTCGCCTCCGGTCGATACTGCCTTGACCGCATAGGTTCCGGTGCCGGCTTTATCATCACTTACTGTTACTGCGGGGCCGGTTACTTCTGCACCCTTCGGCCTGTTGCCCGGCACATTATACTCGAATCCGCTTGCAAATCCGTCCTTTGAGAAGGCCACTGTGCGTGTAGTCATTCTTGAGCTTATAAACTCCTCGTAGAAAAGCGGCTGAGATTTTTCCGTATTGTATTGAGATGGCAGGCTTTTCCAGCTTTGACCACCAGTAAGGCCCGCAAGAGAGGTATCTATCGGATCAAATTCTATCTCGGCATAGAGAGAATCCTCTTTGAAGCTGAAATCACCTTTCGCCGGGTCAGTAAACATCGGGTCTGTCACATATGAGTTACTGTCAAAACCCGTCTCACTCTTCCATTGTTCAAAACTAATTCTGTCTGTAACAGTGCTTCCATCAGGGCTTGGTTTCTGGAACAGAACCGGCTTACCGCCCTGCCTCCAGTAGATATTATTGTCGCACTCAATAAACCAGGATGGAGAAATATGATCGTAGTTATCGCTGTAAGGATTTCCAAAGTAGTAATAAAATATATTATTCGTGATCCTCGCGTCAGCCCTGTGCCCGAACATGAATGGTGCCTTGCCGTAGGCGGAAGCAAAGATATTGTTCCGCAGAGTTATATCACGGCAGTAGTTTACACCAAGACAATACGCTCCTACTTCATATACCACATTATTCTGATATGTTACACCTTTTGTATTCTCATCGGGATAAAGGCCCTTGCCGCTGCCCTCCATCCAGCAAAAGATATCGTGAATGTGATTGTTATTGACGGTGGTATTGAGATTTTCACCAACAGTATATATGCCGCCAAGATCGCTTGATATATTCAGCCCTATATGGTGGATATGATTGAAACTTATATTATTGTCATGAGAATAGCTTGTAGAAGTATCCCAGTTCCAGCCTATCTGGATACCAGACTGTTTAAAATATGAAATCTCATTGTTAGTTACAGTATTCCCGTCCGACTGGCCGATAATCATACCCATACCCGACTGAACAACCTGGCCGCCGTGATGAATATAATTGTTATGTATAGTGTTGCTTCCCGTACGTCCATAATCGCCCGGGCTGTAACCGGCATTAGTATGCACTCTTTCACCGATGTATATGCCGCCCGCGCCGACATCGTATATATGGCATTTTTCAATCCTGTTATTCGTGCAGCCGCGGCCCAGCTGTATTCCGTGCGTTCCGTTGCGAGAGATTTCACAGCCGATTATATTGACATACCTGGCTCCGTCGATCTGTACACAAGCAGGGTGGTTTGCCGCACCCTGATTAGACCGGTAACCGCTTGACTGGCCTCGTCCAAGCGGCGGAGCGGCGTAATGCCGGAATGCTAAACCTTCAAGACTGACATACTCCACAAACTGATTTGCGTCGGGGTTGCCTGTAATCTCTAAGGCTCTCTGCGTAACAGGTGCAACCGCCGTCATAGAACTTAAGTCCTCATCGGCAAACGGGATAACCTTTAACAATCCGGTATTTCGGTCCATGTACCATTCCCCTGATGTGTCCATTGCATCGGGAGCGTTCTCGACAAAATAACGCTTTACTATTCCGCCTGCAGTTATCTCCTCGTTGGGATTCAGCCCCCAGAGTACGTGGCTTTCCGTATAACCCTCTTTAGATGCGGGAGTAACGCTTCCCAGAACAACTGTCTGCACTTCCCAGAGCGAAAAAACCTGAAGATTTATATCTCCATCGGAAAGACCGGGCCACATCTTCAAATCGTAGTCATGATAATTAAAATGATGACACTGCCAATAGTTTTCCCAGTACTCATCAAGCCCATCGGGTTTTTCGGGAATACCCGCAACATAAAAATAACCGGTATTGGGGCTCTTTGCCAGTGTATAACGTTTATCGCCGACCCAGAGCTGTCTGAAAAGCCATTTATGATCCTGGGCTTGTGCAACAGTCGCGGAATAATAATTCTCACCCGAGACATTTGTTAACTCCGGCAGTTCCCTGCCGCCGGAAAAGACAGGTTGTTCATCTGCGTAGGCCTTGTATGTAACAGGATAATTTTCTGAGCCCGAATCGTACCAAAAAAGCTGAAAGGTTGCCGATTCATAATACACGCCGCCGCGTACCTGAACCTCAACGGGTGACTGCATACTGCCGCCCCACTGATCCCACTTGAGACTGCGAACCTTGTCCCTCGCCGCTGTAAGAGTGGCAAACGGCCCATCAGTCCCTGCTGCGTTAGGCTCCGGTAGAGTCCCGCTCCAGCTGTTGCTGCCGTTTGTAGAAACATAGAAAACAACCGGCTCTGCGAGAGAAGCCGAAAGCAACAAAAGACATGAAAACAAGCTCAAAAATAAAATATTTTTATACATAAAACGCCTTATCTAAAAAACAAGGCGGCCAATTGACCGCCTTGCGTCAGGATCTAGTAAAAAGAATAAACTATTCAATCTCTGCGAAAATTTCATAGAAATAATCATCGCAGCTGTCTGCCGGTATTCGGTTGCAGCCAAGCCAGTTGCCGGCTATCACCGCAAAATCTCTTAAATCAATCTGGCAATCGCCGTAAGCATCGCCGGCAAGTCCGCCGCCTTCACACTGAGGTACGGTTATTGTCAGCGTATCGACAAATAGCCAGCGGGCAGGTTCAAACTGCGGAACTGTCAGCTCAACTGCCGCGACCGCGTCAAGTCCGGCGGTCTGAGCAGCGAACGGAACAATCCAGCGGTACCAGACCTTCACATCGAACTGACCGTCGTCACTTAAGATATCACCGGGTGTGTATGTCGATGAAATGATCGTTCCACCCTGCTCGTCAAGAAGAGTGATGGTCAACGGTGCGCAGTTTACCAAGCCATCTGCCTCATGGAAAATGCTTAATGTCATGTTCGCGGCCTTGGAAAAGTCCAGTGGAGATTCAAAAGTCTTTATAAACGAAGACGCTCCGTCAGGACCATACGGAATATTAGCAAATGCAGGGTTGTTATACGGGGCATTCGGACGGCTCAGCCATGCAATGTCATAGCCGCTGCCGGCTTGCTGAACCCATGCAGCCCTAATCGCATCATTGCTTCCGTAGTCAAACCTGTCGAGCCATTCATCGCCGGTAGTCTGGAAACTGGAAACCGCCGAATCAAATTCCTGACCATCGATGACCGCGGCAACCTTCCAGTAATACCACCTGTACAGATCAAGGGCGTTGGCTGCAAAGCTCAGTGATGTCTCTGTTGTAGAGAAAGGTGTTACGCTGTCGAGGCCTCCAAGCTCATCAGAGATATAAACATTAAAGCTGTCAACATCGGAATCCTCTGTCCAGCTGAGAGTTACGAAAGTGCTTATACCGGTCGAGTCATCCGCGGGCAGAAGTCCGTAAGGCTTTGCACCCTGTGTCTGGAAACTCCAGGTATCACCTATGATCCCGTCTCCGTCAACAGCCCAGTAATAAACACTGTCGCCGTCAACTGTCACCTCCGCGCTGTTTGCCGCGGCAGCAATCGGAGTTACACTTCTATTGGTAATCTCATCTTCCACAGTGCTTATATACACGCTGTAACCTGCGGAATAACCCTCATAAGAGTCGTCCCAGCTCAGTGTTACACTGCCCGGCACAACCGCCGCCTGGCCGTTATAAGGCGAAGGACTGGTCGGCTTCTCTAAGGTCTGATAAATACGGACATTACGAAGGCCGCCGTTTAACAGCTGGTAACCGACAGAATGGTAGCCAAGGACAAGCTCTGTTCTTTGCAGGCTGTTGGACAGGTTAATGCCAGTTCCGCCCTCGTAGTAGTGGACACCTGTATCCTCCACACCATCTATCGACATTCCTACCTGGTTTGTACCGGCATCGTAGCTGATTTCAACGCTGTACCAGTCATCACCGATAACACCGTCACCATCCTTATCACAGTCACCTAAATAGATGTTTCCAGTAGCCACGCCGCCTGAGTGCTGCTGCATAACGATATAACCGTTCTGTTTAAGAATATTCCAGGCACCGGCTCCCCAGCCTATAGTGTCATTACTCAACAAACCGCCGTTGCCGCCGGTCCAGAAATCAAAAGTCACCCTGAAGTCTTTACTGAAATCAATAGGAAAGACATCGTACGAGGCCTGAAAAGTCTGGGTTCCGGCAAATCTGAACCATGTACCGTTTTCATCGGTAGTCCAGTTTTCCCCGCCGTTGAGAATGGCATCTGTCATCATATACGAACCTGGTGAGCAAAAGGCGGTACCTCCGCTGCCTTCATTGATAAGCCATTCACCGATAAGCTGCTCACCGGCAAAACATATTCCGCTGATAAGAATAGCCGTTATTGTAAACAATTTAAATTTCATTGTTTTATCTCCATTGTGTATTATTGTTCTATACTAACCGATTTCACTCTACATCTGCCTGAAAGAAGTACGTAAAGCAGCTTTCGGCAGGTATTCTGTTACATTCCAGCCAGTTTTCCGCCATGATGGCAAAATCACGGATATCTATAACGCAATCTCCGTAAACATCACCCGCAATAGCACCGCTGCAATACGGGGTTCTCAGGGTAATGGTATCGATTCGAAGATCGCCGGCAACAGACTGCCCGGGAACTGAAATCGTCATCTTTTTAACCTGATCAGCGTTGGGAGCATCGGCAAGTGAAATATAAACCCAGTGCCACTCGCCTTCTACACTGCCGCCTTCGGGAGTTATAAAATCATCAACTGAGTCAACAGTCTTTTCAGCTATAACGCCTCCGGATTCGTCCTGGAGTTTAAAGTTAAACGATTCGGGGTTATCACCCTGTACCGCGGACTTGTATAGGAACTCAAAAGCAATAGCCGGTACGCCTGTAAAATCGATAGCTGTTTCGTATGTCCTGCTGTAGGTAACATCCGATGTACCGAATGGTACAACTAATGCGTACCTGCTGAATTCCGGCCCTACATCAAGCTCGTTGGTCTGATAAACAGGGCAGGTCCAGACTTCACGAACATCTGCTGCCGTTGCATAAGCATTGAAATCTTCAAGAGTCTCAACACCGCCTGTCCTGAACCACCTGACAGAAGAAAAATACTCGCTGCCGTCTCTGACAACTCCCAGCTTCCAGTAATAAGTCCTGTGCAGCTCCAGCGTACCCGGATCAAAAGATATTTCCGTACCGCCGGCTGTGAAACTTACAGGTACAGCAGTATCAAGCTCTGCCTGTGAGTTTGCGATATAGAAATTGTAGGTGTCCGCCTCAATATCAACATTCCAGCCAAACTGGGTAAAGATGCTTAAGCCCTCGGAACCGGTCACGGGCGTAAGATTAACGGCATAATTGCCAACCGTTGTAAAATTCCAGGTATCACCTGAAAGCCCCTCCCAGAGAACCTGTTCAGTTACGCCGTCTTCGGGATCAGGATCGTAGAAGCAGTCAACCGCCCAGTAGTAGGTTGTATCACCCAGAAGCGTGTAATCAATACTGTTCTGGGATGCATATGATGCCACCTTTGCACTTGCGTCACGGTTATCAACCAACTCCTCATCTGTACTGATGTAAACATCATACCATGTAACGGCCGCATCAGGGCTGTTCCAGCTAAGAGTCTGGGTACCCGCCGCGTTTCCAAAACTATTGATTTCAGGTGACGGGTTATACGCAACGTTAACCACACGGTAAACACGGACATTCTTGATCCAGCCTTCAAAAAACTGATAATTGCTGTGGTTGCCGATCCAGATATGACCGGAGTTGTCAGGAGTGCCGTTTTTAAACGGGCTCGTTTCAAACTCGTTTATTTCTTTGCCGTCAACATTGCAGTATATCGTATCAGTATCAGAAACATACCACATATCAATGCTGTGCCAGAAAAAATCGTTAACAATCGTCGTACCGGGCCCGTAAGTCCCTACACCGTAACCATTTCCTGTAATAACACCATTGTTTAAGGCCATGAACCAGTCGCCCGACTGCCAGCCGCTGCCGGCTCTTCTGCTGAAAAACGGCCTCCAGCCGGTTGCAGCTGTTGCAACATCAAGTGTGATCCGGAAATCTTTGGTAAAATCATACGGATAAACTGCATTGGCAATATCAAGATAATCCGCCCCGTCCGCATCATCAGCGACTCCATCAAAGTAGAAACCTCCATAACCGGAGTCATAAGAAGCGCCGTTAACGACTGCGTCGTAGCCGTAACCTGAGGTGTCGGGGAAAACACCGCCTGAATCGGCACTATCAAGCAGCCACTCTCCTATCAGCTCTTCTGCCGCCATCGCTGGACATACGGCGAAAAGAACCATGCAAAACATATAAAAAGAAACTCTGAATGCTTTCATTACATAACACCTTTCTAAAAACATCATTTATATCTCGTATCAGCAACCATTTACTGATTTTTTATTTTACATCAAAACCTTTAAAGCCGTTATTAGTCCAGTCGAGATTCTTCAACCCTCCAAACGTCTGGTTGTCAGGGTCACCATTCTGGACTGAGCGGGGTTCCATTTTCTCCAGCGGCACCCATTCGGCATGACCGTCAAGAAAACCCGCCTGGTGTCCATTGCCCTTTTCGTTTGTCGCGTGAACCATGACATCGTTATAAATATAGTTGCTGCCTGTAACTATTGGAGCATTGTGACAGCTGAAAGGGATCAGCTTGGAAGGATATCTTGACTCACTTATTCTCCAGGATTTTGGCTTATTTGGGCTTCCCCACTGCAGCTGATATATACGCCCGGTTCGCTGATCAAAATCCGTGTACATTTTCAAGTTATAATAATAGCTGAAATCCACCATAGGAGCACCCTTGTCGTTTAGGGGGTAACGCGGTTCTACCTGGAAGTACTGCATGGAATAGTTAAAGGGAGTGCCCTTCTGCAGCTGTCTCTGAAACCAGTTATAAGTAGAGCCCGGCTTGTTTTTATCACCTGGGCAATGCATGTTTTCCTGATCCAGGGCCCCGTATTCCATCAGCATACCCCACACGTTGAGCAGACCGAAATAAGGATAATAACCCCTTACAGGAAAATAGTTTGCTGACATGTTCGGCGGACGGTTATATTCAATAACCGGCATTTTGTCATCAAAAGATGCCGCATAAGCCTGAAACGAAAGCCCGGTACCCCTCATATTCGCAAGACACACGGTTTTCTGGGCCTGCTTTCTGACACGGCCAAGTGCCGGCAGGAGTATAGCCATAAGCATGGCTATTATGGAGATTACTACCAACAATTCGATTAGTGTAAAAGCGCGTTTTTTCCTCATTTTATAATACCTCATATAATTTTACTTTTTAAACATACTTGTTATTTTTTTACAGGTCCTGTGGAACCTCTTTGTATCAGCTCACCTTCAAGACGGAAAGTTTTTTCACTGATGTCTTTCCCGTCAATCATATCTATAAGTATTTCGGCTGCGGTAAAACCGATTTCGCGGAGCGGCTGCGCATAGACCGTAACAGGCGGATTCAGATGTGCCGCTAAAGGCTCATCATCAATACATATAAGGCTGATATCGTCGGGAACCTTTAAACCATGGTCATGAATGGCTTTTAGAGCGCCAAACACAAAGTGAAAATACAACAGGAAAACGGCTGTTGGCCTCTGCTTCTGCAGAAGAAGCCTGTTCATTGGAGCATATCCAAGGCTTTCGTAATAAGACGGCCCAGGATGTTCGCCAGCGGTGAAAAGTGCCCCTTCCTGGACATAATCCGGAGGGGCCGGCAGCCCTGCTTTACATAATGCCATCTGATAACCCTCTTTTCGTTTCTGCATCTCACGTAAAAGCGGACGTACTGAAGAATCGTACGTTATATGGGCAATCCGTTCGTGGCCAAGCTCAATCAAATGATTTGTCGCATCGAAGCCGGCCTTCTCCTGGTCCATCTTTACACACGGAAAACGTACATCCAAATCGCTCCTGTCAACAAGAACAAGAGGAAAATCATCCGGCACCATCTCTTCCAATATCTGGAGGTTTTCTTTGTGTTCGCCAACACGAACAACAGCACCTGAACAATTTGCATGAGTCAGATTCTTAATCAGTTTTTTCTCTGTTTCTGAGCTGTAATCACTGTTAAGCAGGCTCAGCATCATTTTATGTTCTCTGCAGGCCACATCAACACCCCGCATTATTTCAGCGGCCAGAAACGACTCGATTTCATCTGCCATAAACGCAATCGAATGAATTTTGGGCAATAACAAATCAGAGGAATCCTGAGACGGACGGCTTATACGAACACTGCCAAACCTCGGACGTCTTTCAACGTAACCCTCGGCTGACAACTCGGTTAAAGCTCTTTCGGCAGCGTAAACACTGGTACCAAGATTATTGGATATTACACGTATCTTAGGAAGTTTTTGACCTTCCTTGAATTGCGTGAGAATATAATCTTTTACCATCTCACGACCATTAGTGCTTTCTGTAGCTTGAGATGTAGACATTTACTTAACCTAAACAATAAAACAATATTTACATAAAATCTTATATTTGATTTTACAATAAACCCGCAACAATGTCAAACAATAATGCTATTTTTCACAAATTTATGCGATTATTCAATTAACAAGGCTAAATAAATACTCATTATTTGTATTATTGACAATATTTTACCTGTCAACATCTAAACATTAATAAGATCGCTGCAAACTTGCAAATTGCCCCTGTACTATCAAATACACAAGCTCAAACAATCTACGCATACAAGTTTTGCATTAGCTTCACGCTTCAAAAGCACAAACGCAAACTTCACACAGACCAAATATTTGCGGCGAAGTGAAATCTGACACATCATCAATTATACCTGCCCTATTGCTTGGCGGACCTTGAGACAAAGCCCGTGTCAGACTCGTCTCTTTTGAGCTCTTTAAGCGTTGAGAATAAGTGCCCGAGGTCTTTGATTCCTCCTACGCAGAACCAGATGGTTGTACCTATGCCGACAGTTACGATAACAGTTACATGGATTTTCCAGAAAGTCATCCATGATTCAATCGCGACATCTGTTGAAAGATTGATTATAACGCCGGCTATAAAAACTGTAAACCACACAGCACACCACGAAAGTTTAAAATAGTATATGAGCTTATCAGAAAAACTGAACTCGCTGCTTGGCAGCAGTGCCCTTATCCCGACAGCCGGCTTAGTTACGCCTCGGGCATGGTCATCTTTTACGGCGTAGTCTCCCCTGTGAAGCAGCTTCTCAAGGTTATAAGCGGGACGTTTGAATACAATCCCGTCAATCAGTGACACAAGTACGTAACCGGCTATTGCAGAGAGAATTGTGAAGAAGAATATCCACTGGCTGTTTATGGGGAACTCATCCGGGCCTACTACCCAGTTGGCGCCTGGGATTCTGGCCGCGACGCCCTCTATGACAAATTTCAGATTTGCAAGAAGTGCGGGGGCAGAACTATCCAGCCAGGGATATATCTGAGGAACCCACATCTGGCGAAGAACCATACTGCCGATTGAAATAACCAGGCCTATAACAAGTGCACTGTACGCGCCTGCGGAGGTACCTCTTTTCCAGTACAGCCCGCCTATCATTAAAGAACCCGCCCCGCCGACAAATATTGAGGCAGTGATGGATAAAAACATCAGGATGTATTCCTTCTGGCTGAAGAGAAGGCTGAATAGGAACACAAAGACAGCGACAAATAAAACAGAAAACTTCAGCAGAATCATGTGCTGCTTTTTACTGAACGGCTCCCTGCGGAACGGCATTATGATATCCTGGATAAAGATACTGCCCCATGAATGAAGATAAGTGCTGTATGTGGAGATACATGCCATGAGCATAACCGAAACGAACAGGCCCATTATACCCCTTGGGAACAATTTGCTGAGCACTACAGGAACTGTCAGCTGTCTTCTTATCGTATCATCGCTGATATTCGAAAGCGCCGCCCTTGCCGGCTCAGCAATACTGGAAAAAGCGGTATTATGCATCACTACATAAGCTCCAACAGGCAGAATCATCAGCAAGAGCGTTAAGATAAGCCCTCTCCACTCGCCGAGCATACTGCCGAGCTTTGCCTCATGAGCATTTTTCGCAGAAGCCGCGTAGCCTTGAGCCCCCTGCCAGGCGTTTCTTACATAAAACAGTGAGACAGCGGTTATTATAAAGAAAGAAGGGTTGAAATCTTTGATTTTCTCGGTTTTGAATGGATTTATCATGGACGAATCAACCGGGGCATCCTTTAGCGTATCAAAAACAATATCCCAGTTGAACCTGTAGAAGAAAAACCCCGCCATTATAATGAGAACTATATTGGTAAAAAGCCCCTGAACAAAATCTGTTACCATAATAGTCACCTGGCCGCCTGTGAAGACAAAAAGCAGCCCGACAGACAGAAGTATAAGCATTATTAAAGGAAAAGTATCTATCGGCAGATAGGGTATCTCAGTAGGCAGGCCGCAGAAATGGATCAGAAAACGGGCTCCCACCGCGGGAAAGATACCGAAGTTGAGTATTCCTGAGAACCACCCCAACATGCCGGCAAAAATCCTGACCCCCCTGCTGTATCTGCGTTCAAACAACTCGGCAACGGTATATGCCCTTGTCTCTCGAAATCTGTATGTCACCCAGCCTGAAACGGTTATCAGCAAAAGCAGCGGCGAGGTAATCATCGTCCACCAGGAGCCGGTAAAGCCGGCCTGATAATACATCTCAAACATCCCAACGACTGTGATCGCCCCTACGCTTGCGGCTCCCTGTGAAATGCAGAGCAGATACTTGCCGGCTGATCTGCTGGCGGCAAGAAAATCGGATACGCTCTGAACATATCTGGTAGTATATCGAGCTACAAAAACTATAAACAGCAGTGCTGCTGAGACTATAAGCCAGTCGTAAAAACTGAGATTCATCTAAGACCTTTCTTGATACTGTTGGACTTGTTTGAAAAAAACTAGAACAAAACTATGCGGATTCTCTTGGAATAAGTTTCGGTTTTACCGTTACAACTTTCTGATCAACGCTGCCCTTGTCGATAAGATCGAGAAGCATATTGATCATTTTGCTGCCTACTGCCTCTTCGCGGCCGTCGATAGTAGTAAGTGAGGGGGTTGTCATCGCTGATACCCTGAGATTATCGTATCCTATGACGGCGACATCTTCGGGTACCCTGATAGACCTGGAATGCAGATGCTTCATTAGCATAATCGCCCAGTCATCATTTGAAGCTATTACAGCATCGGCTTTCTTTTCTGATACGAGCTTTTTATAGATGCTCCGCATGTACTCGGGCTGTGGTACAACTTTTTCAGGGCCGACCCAGATAAGCTCCGGATCGAATGCCATCCGTTCATTTGCCAGCCCAAGTTTGTAACCTTCCATACGTTCAATCATGGGCCTGAACTTTTTACCTGCCAGTGCAAGAGCTATTCTTTTTCTTCCTTTTGATGCCAGGTAATGAACCGCCTGTATGATACCGTCGCAATGGTCCATGGTCACGCAATGGGCATCTTCAACTCCGGCCGGCAGGCCCAGATAAACTACGTTTTCTATTCTGGACAAACTCTTTACAATAGAGTTTTTGTCGCCCTGGAGCTCATGCTGAAGGCACAATACGCCCTCAACACTGCGTGAGATGAAGTCATCGACATAATTTTCAGCAATATCAGGGTTCTGAATATGACCGATCATCATCCGATAGCCTCTTTGGTTGGCTATCTGCTCCAGAACAATCAAACGCATCTGCCTCTCTGAAATAAATGACAAAGAAGGCGCAGGCATGAGAATACCTATAACAGAGCTCTTTCCGCCGCGAAGCTCGTAAGCCGCCCTGTTCGGTTTGTAACCCATTTTTTTCGCCGCGTTGAGAATCTCATCAACCTTATCCCTGCTTACCCGCACGGTGCTGTTGTTGAAATTGCCGCTTAAAACTGCCGAAACAAGGGTTTGATGCACGCCTAAAGCGTTCGCGACGTCTATCTGTCTTACACGTTTACCGTTCTTAGCCATAATTTATTATTCTATTCGCTGTAATTTAATTTGCTTCTATCTTTTGGGCAGCTCTAATTCCCGGGGGGTAAACCCTCTGTGCCAGTACAGCTGCCAGATATCCTCAATATTAACATGCATTACAGAACCGTCAACCATTGCTATATTTACAGCCATATCATGACGGTCCATCGCAAAGGTGGCGGTATTGTTGAACCTGCCCGGAAGCAGATCACCCGTTAGGTTGTCCGGTTTAGGATCACTTGTCTGGGGCAGAGCGTGAGTCCACACACAATCGCCGAAAGTCGGTGTTTTGTCCGGATGTTCTACATAGCCCAGAGACCTGTAAGGTTTATCAAACCTGTCAACATAATTTATGTACATCATGCCTTCTTTGTTGAGCCATGCATTCCAGCCGTAACTGCCGGTGTACTCTGCTTCTTCGGTATTGAGCCATGAACCTCTGCTGCCGTGCCATTTATGTTGATAATTTCCGGTATAGGGATAGTCTCTTGTCTTTGTTGCCGAAGGACAGGTGCGAAGCTCGTTAGCTTCTTCTGGATTCATACCGTGATAGGGCATGAGCAGCCCCGTCCAGTATTTTCCGATGGAGAGCTCGTACGGCGGGAAGCGGTCTCCATATTCTGCGATATAAGTCAGATAGCCTATATTCATATCTCTAAGTTTCGCTGAACAGACAACTGAGCGGGCCTGATTCCGGGCTTTATTCAGCGCAGGCATCATTATAGCCATCAGCAAAGCGATAATTGAGATAACAACAAGAAGCTCTATCAGCGTAAATGCTTTAGAACTGTTTTTATTTGAACTGTACATTTCTACCTCGGTAAAAAGGGGTTTGATAGTATTTAAAACTTTGACTGCACGGGGACTAAATCGTCCAGGCGGACAATATCAGAAGTATTGGCAGATTCTTCCGCGGCAAAAACAAGTTTCATTGTCTCAAAGGAATCACGGGCATCGGTCATCGGCGGTTTGCCAAGGGCAACCCTCTGGGCGATATCAATGTCCTGGTCCTCAAGATTATGGACGTATTTGTCATCGTATTTGGAATCCCAGGTAATTTCCTCGACCAGCTCACTTGTCATGCAGAAGTCTGAATCACCAAACTCCCAGCGGCGAATCTGCCTGTCAAAGATGCTTGTTGATGCCGCGCCTTTGGTACCTTCGATAATGTAGCGGTTTTCGTGGCCGTCTCCCATGTGAACGCTTATAAGGTTCTGCAGCGGATCCCTGTCCATTGTGGGTGCAACAGCCATCATAAAACTCAAATGGCTTACCGCACCGTTGGAGAAGCTGTAAGTGGTCTGGTAATTGTCCTTTACCTCGTAATAGGGTATTACGTTGGGGGCACACATTGAGATTACCTTCTCAACCTTATCACCGATCCACCATCTGGGCAGATCAACGTAATGAGAGAGTTTCTCGCCGAACATGCTCCCCCCGTTGGACTCATAGTTTCTCCATGACTTTTTGCCGTGGAACTCGCTGCATATATACTGGCAGTGGGTGCATACAACATCTCCCAGAAGGCCCTGGTCAATCCATTCTTTGATTTTAACAAACATCTTGGAGTATCTAAGCTCAAAGCCTATCTGCAGAAAGCCGCCGAGCCGTTCAGCCGTAAGAACCATCTCTTCGGCATCCTCCAGCGATAAAGCCATCGGTTTTTCACACATTACGGCTTTACCGGCCTCAAGGGCTTTTACCGTAAGCTCTTTGTGAGCATCGTTGGAGGCCTTGACATAAACAAGTTTAACATCATCATCGTCAAGAATATCCTCATAGTTTTCACATACATCTATGCCGTGTTCAGTACGTGCCGCGTCAAGTTTATCACGGTCAATATCATAACCAGCAATACGAGTTACATGGGGAGACTTCCTTAAATGGAGAATAGTTTTAATGCCCATGCTTCCCAATCCTGCTATTGCAACTTTCATTGTTAACCTTTCTTATTTATCTTTTACAAATTCAATAATCATTTATACACAAACATACGCGGCGGAACTGCCGCAAATGCACTTAAAATCGCTATTAGTTCGCTCCTAAAAATTTCTAACAATACAGCCGACATCTCGCGGGCCTATGTTGAGATTGATAAATGCCTTGTTTCCTTCGATACGCGGCGTAATCGGCCGCTCGTTCCAGAGGTCATAATATGTACTGCCGTCAATGTGCTCAACCTCCAGGGCTTCACCGCGAATATGCTCAAAACCGCTGTTAAAGAAAGTCCAGACGTGCTTATCTTCTGACGGAAAGAAGTTGCAGTACAGTTCCGGATCAAGCGTCGGAACAAGAGGCACCGGCGAATCGGAAGTAAACGCATCACTGTGCTGAGTCAAAATAGAATGACATTTCTGTATAACAACCCGAAGCTCTGGAGAAAACCACTCGCCGGCGCCGCCCATAAGCCAGATGCCCTGGCCGTTGTAGAAAACGAGCTTGACACCTTCGAAATCGTCCATAATGGGCCTGTCAACAACCAGAATCTCAAACATCTTGAATTCGGGCAATATAAACCGGCCGATGCTTAGATAACCGTACGAATCTTGAAAACGAGTCTGCCGGATTGCGGTAGTAAAGCTGCCGTCCTGATACTGTGTTCCTACATCAACCGGCATTGATTCGGTATAGACTACCGACTCACGCGGCAGCCTGCTGGTTCTGATTATTTTAGTCAAGACTGCCTCCGCCCTCGCCGGATTTGACGGTAATGGGTGGTGATGAAGCGGGTTGTAGCATTTATAACTCGAAGGGCCAAACCCGAAAGAATCGAGGTAAACCCCGTTAATGCCCAGAAGGTCATTGGCGTTGAGAACACTGCACAAGAGATGGTCCTGCCAGCCTTTAGACAGCGGACACATCTTGTAGCGGCTTCCAAAGGCATCAATATTGAACCCGTCAGCGTTTAGAATCTGAAATTCTCTGCCCTTTGATCTGGAAATCATTGAATTGAGGCTTGTCAGGTATCCCTGAAAATACAGCCCCACAGGTATATCATTATTCTGCAGCGACTGAATCTCAGAGCGGAATTGCTCGTGGCCGCCCAGATAAGACCAGGGAGCATAATCACCGTACATCTCATAAGATGGTGTCCAGCCCCAGTCAAAAAGATGAAGATAATCCACACCGCCAAATGCCTCTATATCAGCCTGAACCATTTCCCAGAGGCAGAGCTCTTTGGTCTCTTTATTGAAAGCACCAGTCTCGACCGGCCAGCCGAAATGCAAAAACTGCTGGCGGAAGTTGAACACCTCTCTAAACCACTGTTTGCGAGGGGCTGCCGGACTGTACCACTCGTGCATGGTTTCTTTGTACTCTTCCAATGCACTATGCCAGTCGCCGGTGTGAGCGCCTATAATTGCCTGCGGCAGAACAAGCTCGGAATCAGCTCCAAGCTCAAGCTCAACGTATTCGCAGCCCATCTCGATTTCATTCAGTTTATCAAGCCAGAAATTTTTAGCCCAATTCTCTGAATCATTAGTATTTATGTAAAGCCCTCCGGACCCGGGATAGAATACATCTATAAACTGAAAAGGTACATAACCCGAATAATCACCTCTTATATAGGTGTTTTCGTTGTTGATTATGGGACTTCTTAAAGGGAAGCAATACCCAAGAGAAGTGCTGTCGCCGCCGGGATTGATATTGGAAATAACGGGAAATTTAACATTGCAGCGGACTTTACGTGATGTATTATTAGTCAGTTTAAGAGTAAAGCCTATCTGCCCTGAGGGCAGAGCGTTTGCAGTTAATTCTGCCTGAGGCAGCCCCTCAACTTCCTCAACCTGGTATATACTGCACGCCGACGAGAGCCACTGAGTATTTGTCAGCTTGTTGGCTATTGAATATACCTGCCCGCCACTGTCGTAGCTGATTGCTAATTTGTCATTGGAAACATTGAGCGGCCCGGACGCGGCGTCAAATGACTTCTGCGGTGATGTACGGCCCGGCTCTGATTTTTCCGGCATTGCAGGCCCGCTCGTAACGGCAAAGACTGCCAGCTGGCCATTTCTTATGTTATCGATAAACCTTATGCTCTCAACCTGGCCGCCGGGGCGGGTATTGATGTAATATACGCCCAGCCCCTTGCTGATCCGGTGGATGCCCGACTGGACTCTGGCAGGAAGGCACCTCTCAACGCTGCCGTCAGAATATACCAGTTCCAGCCTCATCTGATCGGGCTGGGCAATATTATTTCTATCTCCGTAGCCGATAGACGCCCATTCTTCACCAGTAAATCTCGCGCCCATCAGGACATATACCGCCCCAGGGCTGTCATTTATATCTACATTCAGAGTTTCCGTATCTTCAAGGGCGGTTGCAAACACACTCAGAGGATTTCCTGAAACGTTAAACGGAACGCCCGACACTGTAACCTGAGCAGATTCAAAGTCTTGAGAGTAACCTGCAAGCTCAAGCCAGGAAGCGGCAGTCTGATTTGTTTCAAATGGAACAAAACTGTACAAAGGATCGCTTGCGCCCGGCGACAACTCTACTTCATCAGAGACATTTTTTTCAGGCATACTGTCAAAGACAGAAAGCGATACAATTTCCATGTATGCCCCGGACTTATCCGATTGACACTGGACAGCGATTGTATTTATCCTGGCGTCAGGGGGCATTTCTATTATCTCACAATGCCGGCATCCATCATCGATGATATCGCTGAGTTCAATTGTGGCAAGATTTTGCCCTGATGAGTCAACCAAAAACCCATAATCCTGATAAACACGTATATTATGGGCTTTATAAACAATTTTGAGATAGTGAGGAATTTCAGGATCAATCTCTATTGCCGGATAATGCACCCACTTCATGCCCCTGAGCAGCTCATTGACAGTAAAACGGACGCCTTCAACGGTGTTATGCGTATAATCCCGTGAAGGAGTGCCAAGCCATGTGGGACGGGCACTCCACAATTGAGCGTCTGTGCTGTCAAGCGTCCAGACACTGCCGCAGTACGCAGAAGCCGCGGCCAATAGACATAAAACACTTATATATATTTTCAGTTTTGCAGACAAAGATGTTTTCCTGTTATAAGTTTCTTATTTCTGTTTTCTCACAATACAGCCGGCATCCCGCGGACGGATACCCAGAGTCAATACCGCTTTGCCTTCGCGAATCTCAGGCTCTAAGGGCCTGCCGTTCCAGCAGTCATAATATGTGCTGCCCGGCAGATGTTCGACTTCTATCACAGGTGCCTTTATATGTTCAAAGCCAAAGTTGAAAAACGTCCAGACCTGCTCGGTTTCAGACGGAAAATAGTTTGCCGAAACGTCGCTTCTCAAGGTCTCAACCAGCGGAACGGGATTGTCTGTTGTAAAGGCATCTCTATATTTACGTAAAATAGAATGAGTTTTCTTTATAAGCTCTCTTACCTCGGGCGAATACCACTGATGCGCTCCGCCCATCAGCCAAAGGCCCTGACCATTGTAGAATACCAGCTTTATGCCTTCGAAATCATCATGGGTAGGTTTATCAACCACAAGTATCTCGAATATTTTGAAATCCGGTATCACGAAACGTGCCAGACTTGCGCAGCCATACCTTCCGTGAAACCTCATCTGTCTTACCGTAGTGGTAAAGCTGCCGTCCTGATACTGGCTTGTAACGTCTGTCGGAACGGCCTCGGTATATATAACAGATTCCTTAGAAAGAGGACTCTGGCAGCGCAGACGTTTTGTAACCTCCATCTCGGTCAGCACCGAATCTGTCGGTATCTCGTGGCCGTGATCACGGTTGAAGCAGCGGTACTGTTTCGAGAAGCCAAACTGATCAAGGTAGTATCCGTCGGCATTGAGCAGCTCGGATGTTCCAACGACTCTGGAGATAAGGTGGTTCTGCCAGTCCTTCTGCACCGGACACATGTGGAACTTGTCGCCGTATTTAGTGTAGCGTTTCTGATTTGCATCGAGCATACGCCATTCCAATCCGTGCTCAATGCCCACGGCCGATTTCGGACTTGCCAGATAACCTTCAAAATACAGGCCTACAGGTATGCCCATCTGCTGTAATTTAGCTATCTCTGAAGCGAACTGCTCATGTCCGCCTAGATACTCCCACGGCACGTAATCGCCGACCCTGCCGTGCTCCGGCGTCCAGGTCCAGTCAAAAACGTGCAGGTAATCAACTCCGCCGAATGCCTGGATATCTGTCTCAACCATATCGGTGAGCACAAGCTCTTTTGTGTCTTTGTCAAATGCGCCGGTCGGCACCGGCCAGGAATAATGCAGAAACTGCTCCCTGAAATTAAATACTTCTCTGAACCACTGTTTACGACTGACAGCAGGCCTGTACCATTTGGAGAGCGATTTTTTGTAACCCTCAAGGCTCTCGTGCCAGTCTCCATTGTGAACAGCGATGGTCGCCTGAGGGAGAGTGATCGTCTGGCCGGGCTTGAGCAGCAGTTCCTGATATTCACAGCCGATTTCAATATCGGTATCTTTATCCAGCCAGAAACGCTTCTTTTTATTTGAAGAATCATTTGCGTTAATGTACACTCCGCCGCTCTCACTGTGCCAGGCATCTACAAACTGAAAAGGAAAGTATCCCGAATAATCAGATGTAACGTATGTATTCTCATTACTGATGAGATTTGTTCTTCCCGGGAAGAAGTACGAAAGCGCAGATGAGCTGCCGCCGGGGTTAAGCCCGCTCAGAACGGGGAATTTCACACTGAATTTAACATCTTTGGATGTCTTATTGCTAAGTGTCAGTGACACACCAACCTGGCCATCTTCCAGTTCATTTACTTTAATAGAGCCCTCAAGGTCTTTACCGGCTGTGTCCGTCTCGAAGATGTAAGCCGGTTCTTTGAGCCACTGGGCGGCGAGGTCTCTATTGATAATGGAATACAGCCTGCCGTCCGGGTCATACCTTATGTCTATACTTCCGCAGACCTGTCTCATTGAACCGCTGCGTATTTTGGGCCGCGGCGTTATAAAATTATTCGGTTTGCCCTGAGCCGGCAGTTCTATTGATTTGCCTGCTGTCATGGCAAAAACCGCCAGAGAGCCGTTACGGATGTTATCTGTAAATTTAATCTTTGAGACCTGTTTATTATCGGACAAATTCACATAGTAAGCTCCCAGACCCGAGCTGATGCAATGAACGCCGCTTTCGACTCTTGCAGGAAACAGAAAATCCTCGCTGCCGTCCTGGTAGGCTATAACAACGGCTAACTGATCCGGCATGGAGGTCTTATTTCTCTGTCTGTACCCGATAGACGGCGTTTCATCTCCGTTAAAATATCCCCCAAGAAGCAGATAGAGGCATTCGGATTTAAAATTATGCCTCCATTCGATTTGGCCTGTATTTTCGACACCGGTTTCCATATGTTTGACGGGGTTGCCGGAGAGCTTGAAAGGTATGCCTGAGACAGTAACCTCTTCGGAGGGAAATCCGGATTCATAACCGGCTCTTGTGAACCAGTCGCCAGAGGCAATGCTGCCCATTATCGGCAAAAATTCATAACCGGCTGAATCCTCCAATCCTGACAGAATATCAATTTCTTTGTCAAGTAATCTTGCAGGTTTGGCAGAGGTGAATTTTAAATCTTTTATTTCCATAAAACCGCCGCTCCTGTCCACCTGAAGATGCAAATTGACCGCATCCACTGAGCTAATCCCGTCAACAGAGGCCCAGGCAAGATGCCAGCATCCATCGTCGATCAACTCAGTCAGATAAACAGGACTTGCCGCACCCCGTCCAAGAGAAAGGGCATATTCATTCCAGACCGGAATGCTGCGGGCTCTGTACATAAACGAGACATAGCCGGTATCTTCAATATTTATATCGTCCTGAGGGTAATAGACCCACTTCATTCCCATACCAATCTCATCGATAGTAAAGCGGATGCCGTCTATTACCTCCACACTGAAGTGGCGGGCAGAATTGCTGACCCAGCCGGGCCTGCTTTGCCATATCTGGGTATCTCCGGTTTCAACCACCTGTTCACCCATCAGCGGCAAAACAAGAAGAAACGGCATAAATAAAAATTTACAAAAGTTCGGCAGTCTCATTGGCATACCTTTCAAGCTATAATACATCAGTTACAGTTAACATCTTCCGGGTCATTGCAGCTGAGCCAGGTATCTGCCAGCATGGCAAAATCCGCAATATCAACATGACAGTCTTCGTTGATATCCGCTGTATATCCGCCGCCGAAAAGCATAAGCTGCTCGCATGTATCAGGGTAAAGCTCGTACGTAACCCATACGTTGTCAACGCTTACAGCGACATCATCATCTGGAAAGCCAAGACCGTCAACGAATACCGATACCGTGTCAAATGTGAAATAGTCAGGATCAGAAGGCGTATCGATCACATCTGTGATGATGTAGCCGGGGCCGACCCTTGCGCTTAGACTGAGCGTCGTCTCATCTAATCTTGTAACTGCGATATCCATGTCGGTTACCAGGTCCTGACAGTTGTAAGAACGGAAAGTGTCTAACAACTGATAACTGATGAAGTGATCTGTGGATGTACCCTCTGTAACCTTTCTGATGCTGGCGTAGCCGTCGGTAGTTCTGCCGGGGTTTGTGATCACAAAGTATCCGGTATCATCAACCCTTTCACCGCCGGTGCCCGAGCCGTCGCCGGTGTCTCTGGTTTCGTTCGAATTAAAGAGGCCAAACATCAAAGCTCTGTCAAAAGATGCGTCTGAAGGCTCAAGAAACTGAAACCTGATTATCGCTTTTAGTGTCTCACCGACCTCAAGCGTGATCGGGTCAACCGCGATAGAATTGGGAATCGCATAATTCTGCCCTGTAAAATGTGCCCAGAACTGATGAACACCGGCCTCCAGTGTCTCAAGGCGGTAATTGGGAACCTCTGTGTTGACAAAGATTGAATCCGCAGCCATTCTTGAAAACCAGTGCATCGAGTATGGTATATCCTGTGTGTGGCGCTCTCTGTCAGTGAACTGGTCGTTAACAATTGTTGCATTGATAATATCCTGGGCAGCGACAGTGAATGTCAAACTCAAGATTACCAGAGTCGGTAACAATACTTTTTTTAACATAATTTAATCTCCTTAAAAAAATAATATTAAGTTGCCGCGGCAGGGAAATTCAATACCCTGTCGCTTATATACATAACGGGTTGTTGAAATCCTGGCACTCAAGCCATTGAGATGCGAGGATATCTATATCTTCAAAATTCACATAACAGTCAGAGTTTATATCTGCCGGCATTCTCTGGCCTGTGCTGATAACTTCGGCGCAGCTGCCCGCAGAGGTTCTCCAGTTATGGCTTAACAGAACCTTATCAACGGTAAGCCTGCCCAGATCCCCTGGGAACGCTCTCCCGTCAACAAAAATTGAAATGGTATCAAAAGAAAAATATCTCTGTTCTGCGGGAACATCTACAATCCCGGTAACATAATATCCCGGGCCTGCCTTAGCGTCAATGCTCAGCGATGTCTCGCTTGTTCTCTCCACTCCAAACTCGACATCATACCCAGTGCCCTGCTGCATGGTAAACGAGCTGAAGGCAACCAATGTCTCATAAAAAGAAAAATGATCGTTGTACTGTGAGCCTTCCTGCAGAATCATTTTCTGTATCTTGGCGTAGCTCATGGTAGTTCGTCCCGGATTTGTCTCGGCATAATAACCGCTGTCATCGCTCCGCTGGGCTCCGGTTCCGGTATAGTCAACTGTATCCCTTGTACCCATTGAGTTAAACAGCCCGAACATCAAAGCCCTGTTCCAGGACGTATCTGCCGCCACCGGAAGGCTTAGCCGCATCACAAAACTCAGAGAATCGCCAACCCCCAGTGTTATCGGGCTGCCCGGCTGGGTAAAATGCGCCCAAACCTGTTGAGATGTGCAGTCGTCAAGGTGCATGTAATAATCCGCCGAAGACGTGTCAACCGTTACGGCGCCGGAGAGGCGTTTGAGCCATTTAGCCGAATCGGGAAGCAGTTGAGTATTTCGTTCTCCGTCAGCAAACTCATCATGCATGAGAATTTGCTCTTCAGTTTCACCGTACAGAGGAGTGGCCTCGGGGCTCTCAGGATCGTTTGTTTCGAGCCACTGCTGAGAAAGAACCTGCCAGTCGTTAATGTCGATATAACAGTCTTTGTTTACATCACTTGTCAAGTCTTTGCCCATATCTGCCGCCTCTATGCGGAAAGTGCCAACGGGCAGGCCGCCCGCTTTGTCTATCAGCTGAGCAATTGGGTTGTAGTCCCAGGCGTATCTCATCTCAACAGGCTGCTCAACCTGGTCTGACCAGACAATTACTGTGTGCTCATCCACTATCTGACATTGAGCTTTGTAGAAAACTCCGTCACTTCCGCATACGGTAAACCCGGCAGGACTGTTCGTCTCGCCGCTGCTGCCCAGGCCCTGCTCGCCTACAGGAGCAAATTGCAGCCTTATGCTTCCGGAACACCGTGAAGCCGTCTCAGCGTTTGGCCGCGGACTCTGCGGAAGATTTTCCCAGCCGTAAGCTATTTTAAGGGCTTCAAGCCCCAGACGGCGGGCAGTTTCTGGTTTATTATCGGGATGTATGTTGTCTGCCTCGCCTATATCTATAGTAACAGCCATACCCACTTTATCAAGCAGCAATGCCTGATTCTGGGCATCTCGAAGCTCGGCCCATTCACTATCTCTTGGTTCATCAGAGCGGGTTCCATAGTTTGGCAGCTGAACAAAGATAAACGGCAGATCACTCGCCCAGTCCCGCCGCCACTGCTCTATCAGAGCCGGAAACAATGTGCGGTATTCCTGCGCCCTTGAAGCGTTAGATTCGCCCTGATACCAGACAAAACCCTTAAAGGCATAACCCATCACAGGCTCTATCATGCCATTGTACAGACCGCCGGGCCGATAGTAGGCCAGCATCGGATTTAACGAATAATCCATTGTATCCGGATCGTAATCTTCCAGATCCTGCTCCCACCTGGCGATCAAATCAGGAAAATCTTCTTCAAGCAGCTCTCTGTTCATCCAGCACTCCGCCCGGGTTCCGCCCCATGCCGCTACCACCATGCCTACAGGCACATTGAGCTGCTCTTTGAAGTAGAGTCCGAGCTGATAGGCAATTGCGGAAAAATCGCCGACAGTATCGCGGCTGCATGAAAGCCAGCGCCCTCTCGGGTCATACATCGGAGTATCTGAGACTTCCTTATATACACTGAAAACCCTCAGATAGTCATCAGGAGCTGAATCAAGTGCCTGCTGGGCCTCTTTGGTATAGCCAAGCCACCACTCCATATTTGACTGACCCGAACAGAGCCAGACTTCTCCAAAAAGGACATCATTGAGCTCAACAAATTCATCACCGCAGGTTACAGTAATCCTGTGCGAATCAAACCCTCCCTGCTGCGGCGGCAATGTTATCTTCCATTCTCCGTTATTATCTGCCGTGGTCTGCCACTGACTATCTCCCAGAGACACCGTTACATCACTCGCTGCCGGCGCCTTGCCCCAGAGAGGTGCGGGCTCATTCTGCTGGAGAATCATATTATCTGAAAATATCGTAGGAAGCACAAGCGAAGGATCCTGCGGGATTGTATTCTGTGCCTGGTCAAACAGGGCAATCCTGTCAAGGCCTATGGTAAGCGGCGGCTGCCAGCTCCATGCCATACTGGAAGATGTAAAAGCGTATCCCTGGAAGTAAACACGCACCAGAGTTATAGGATTGGAGTTGGTGCATTTAAAAAACGGCTCTCCGTTTAGTTTTACAGCGATATCCTCGCCTACCCTGTCTGCTTCCCAAACCGCACTGCCCTGGGCTGACGGTACTGAATTTACCAGAGAAAAACCGTCGGGATACGAATAACTGCGGCACACTCCGAAGCCCGCTTTGCTGTTGTCCTCATAATTCAGCGAGAGCACAACCTCACTGCCGGAATACAGCAGCACCTTTATAAACGGAGCACTTACTATCTCCTGCTGCTGCCACAACGCATCGACACGCAGATGGAAATCTCCAACGTTGTCAACGTACCTTCGCAAACCAAAAGATGTCCACAGATTTTCACCGGTAGGCGCTATATTTGTAAGCATGATCTTAGAATCAGAAACCTGATAGCTGCAATTCTCAGTATCTGTGTTGTCGTATGATAACAGCCATCCCTCAAGAGCGGAACTGTCAAAATCATCATCAAATACGACCTCACCGTACAAGATTCCCGAACATAAAACTGTGAACAGAACAACTGATAATCTTAAAAGTTTGTAATTCATAAAATTTTTCTCTATAAAAATTCTATTTTTCCGCCGCTTTACTGGAGGGCAGTTTCCCAGAGCCATTGACGTGAAAGCACGTAAAAATCAATAATATTGACGTAACAATCCCTGTTAATATCGCCGGCAAGCCTGTTTCCGTAACCGCATGTTTCGCTGCATGCATCAGTCCGGTAGAGATAAACACCGGCAAAATCAAGCCCGAAAGCCCCAATGTCACCGGGAAAGGCCCTGCCGTCAAGAAACAGAGAAATAGTATCAAAGCACAGGTAATCTGAGCCGTCTTCTATCGGTATAAACTCATCATAAATACTTGAGTAAGGCCCGATTACCGAATTGATTTTCAAACCGCCGGGGACACGAAGAATATCAAAGCTGATATCAACTGCCTCTGTTGACATATTATAAGATGTGAAAGTATTTAACACAGTGTAATTAACGAAATGATCGCTTGAAGTATTTTCCGTAACCATACACAGCTTGGCATAGTTATAAGTCGTTTTACCGGGGTTTGTGATTATGAAAAATCCATTATCATCGTTTCTGTTGGCAGAACTGTAAGTCCCGTCTGTTTCATCTCTTGTACCCATTGAATTGAAAAGCCCCAGCATAAGTCCCCGGTCCCACGAAGCATCAGAGCCGCTGAGCATCTCTAATACAACACGCAAACGGATCTGCTCGCCGCTCTCAAGGCATACCTGCTGACCTGCCGGCGTGAAATGGCACCACACCTGCTGAACTCCGTAGGGAGCGGTTTCAATCCTGTAGTCAAGTCCGTGCGACGACGTAAAAACCGACTCTGGAGGCATCTTGGTAAACCATCTTGCCGAGTCCGGCAGGCTCTGAGACACCCTTTCACCGTCGGCAAACCTGTCATACATAAGTGTCTCGTAGCCGGCAATAAGCGGCGAAATAAATACAACAATAAATATGATAATTTTTTGCATCGGGCTCACTTGATAATACGTAATATCGTTATTTTTAAAAAAACTCTAAATTTCTATAAAAAATGCACCTTTTCTGCAAACTGCAAAAAACGCGACTGATACTGCCTTAATTTTAACAATGATTGCTGAAATACGCAAACTAATATTATGACGTACCAAAATATCAAACTTTTAAACGAGGCATTTGCCCGCCTGAACCAACAGACAAATGCCTCACGCTGCATATTACAATTACTGCTTCCTGGTTTTCCTAAAAAACGGAACCATAGCGGCTAAAAGTACAAATGTAGCCGGCTCTGGTATCTGGTTGTAAACCACCGTAACATAATCGGCGGCTATCGCGCCGGTATCGCCTGGAAATCCTCTGCCATCATAATAGAAAGAAATCGTATCGAAAACTGAATAGACATCGCTGCTGTCAACTATACCCGAAAAAGTATAGTTGCTCGGGCCGGTTCTTCCGCTAAGAGTAATCTCAGACTCACCGGTCCTGGCAACGGTAAGCCCAACCTGATACTGTGCCTCCGCCTGCATTGGCCATGAAGACGTATTTGCCATATTTGTATAATGCACAAAATGGTCACTTGCTGTAGATGGCGTAACCTTGTTGACAGTTGAACGATTTATGCTGTTGACTCCGGGATTGGTAATCACAAAATAACCTGTATCATCCGTTCTGGCAGCGCCTACGCCCGAGCCGTCCGCGGCATCCCTGGTACCGTTGGAATTAAACAGACCAAACCATAAAGTCCTGTCCCAGCTGCCGTCAGAAGCTACAGGCATTAGAGCGTTAAATGTAAAATCGATGCTCTCACCTACCTGCAGATTGACCGGAGAGCCGCTTTCTGTGAAATGTGCCCAAAACTGATTGCCGGCGGAAACACTTGTTTCAATCCTGTAATTAGCAACACCTGTGTTGACAAACAGCGTTGAACTATCACTTCTGGTGTACCACTTTGCGGAACTCGGCAGGTTTTGAGTGTCCCGCTCGCTGTCATTAAACGGATCATACATAAGCTGTAACGCATCTGCATAAACAAAAGACACACAAAACAACGTCAAAACCACCAGGTAATTAACAAATAATCCTTTACTCAACATAGTTTTTCTCCAATTAAACTAATTTTCAATTCCCTGAAAACATGATATTACGCAATATCAATCATTTAGCAATTATTGTAAAGACAAATTACGGTTATGTCAAATAATTATTTGCTTTTTTTTTGGAGTTAGCGCATATTTTAGGTGTGATGTGTTGTCGAGACATTAACGAATCATATTAAAAACCGTCAAAGCAAGTATCTGTAAATAGGAAACGGCATCTCACGGCAAATAACATGTACCGTTTCAAAACGAGACTTCTTATTTTTTTGCTGCTACGAAACACAAAACGGTTTAAGCGGCATAAGAAATAAAACTGTATCATGTTCTATAATACCCATCACACAAACTTCCAAACAGGGACTTCACCCTTAAAAACCCATTTTCCCAAAGTTATGCTAAAAACACGTAATATTACGAGTTGCTTGCCTTACTCAATAATACTAACATTAAGATGAAAGTATTTATCTTGTTTTATATAAGATTTTGTACATGCGCTATAAGATGAATTATGAGTACTTGATTTAAATTACAGAGGCAGGATTCATGAAAAGTATCACTCTTTTAACACAATTAATTAAACTCAAAAGATGTTCCTGTAATTTTTACGCCTGAAAATCAGTCAGAGTTAACAATATATAAGGTTTAGGTCTAAATAACAACAGACCCTGCCTTACAGAGCAAAAAGGAACATGACAATGTTAAGAACAGGCAACAGACGATTTAGAGGCAGCTCAATGCCGCTTGCAGTGGTTGGTTTGATGATAACTACGGCTGTTACTACGACAGTTATAAAAGAAAAAGCAGAGTTTTTTCTCTTTTCTAAAGAATCAAAGAAGGATTATGTCGCTAATGTCGCTGCTGAGGCAGCTCTTGAGGAAGCGATTAACATATCCCGCCGGATACACAGAGAAAAACGGCTTCCAAACCAGAGCAAAAGTGCCGCCTCAAAGATTTCCAGTGAGAGACAGCCTGTTCAGCAGCAGGGCAGCGATTATGTGACTAAAGACGGATCTTTAAGCATCTGCAAACATGATTCTGTGAAACAAAACCGAAACCGCATAACTATCCCGCAAAAATACATCTATGTCACGCCGGTGCGGGGATTCTATCAAACCATAAGAGCGGCAGCCAATTATTATGTAATCAAAACTGACTCAAACTTCACTGACTTCGAGGTTACCGGCTACGGCCAATGCGGTAAAGTAAAATCGGACTTTTTAGCAAAACTCCGCGGTGGTAAAAACGGTCTGGAAACCATCTACAAAGAGAGCTATTAGCAATAAATACGGATTCAACTTCTGCAACGGTTTACAAATATTTATGCAGGAGCAAATTCGTGAGTTTGCTCTACGATACTGATAAAATGCCGTCCGGCTTTTCGGGACTTACGGGCGGTTTTCAATCAGCTCATTCATATCGAACCTATAGTACTTCTGCTGCCATGCCGGACTGCCGTCCTTGTCGGCGTTGGCGACGTATATCACGCCGTCCTGGGGTATCATGAGGGCATTATGCAGATTTGATTTCATTGCTACGGGGTGATCCATCAGACGGATCGCGGCGTGCTCATCAAACTTTCCGTAGTTTTCACGCACCAGCCTGGCAAGATTCGCGTAGCGTTTACCGGAGGATAGCAGCACCGTATTCTCCACAGGCTCAGGCAGCAGCTCGTGAAAACTGCCCGGATTTACCCGCTCAACCTTCTCCGGCAGGCACCACAGACCCGCCGCGTCATCTGCCCGAGCGTCAGCGATTACATAGTAATACTCGCAAGTCCTTGGATTATCAGTAAATACAGAGACAGCCTGCTCAAGTGAGCCAGCCTGTTCAAGCACCATACGCACGAGAAATGACATAGGAATCCCGTTCCACATGCCGACACCGCCGCCGCCCATCTCGCCGATGCTGATCTGCTCGGTGTTCATACCGGTTACAGAGCCGATAAAGCCGGCATACGAGACGTTGACAAAGGGGATCTTGCCCTCGGGCTCTGCAATTATCAGAACAGCGTGGTCCTGGAGTTTCCAGTCAACGCCGTAATCAAGCACCCTGCCGTGATAAAGTCTGCCGGTTGAGCCTGCGTCTTTGAGCAGAGCAAAACCCGAACAGTGAAAAAGCTCCGGTATCAAATTGGTTGCGAACACTTCAAGCTCGGGAACATCGGCAGCCTTTGCCAGCGTCTTCATCTCAGCGATATAGTCCGGCGGAATTTTATCAGAAAATATCTCGTTTATTCCAGCGGCTATCATCATGGGTGTTAGCTTAATCCCGCAGAAATCGAGTTTTATATCTTCCCTGCCGTGAAGGAGGTACTGGATATTCCGGCGGATATGCTCCTTTAACAGTGTGCCGTGCTGGGTACCCATTTCTTGCGGTGTGCCCTTAAGATGCAGAACCGGATAGCCGTCAACCGTCTCCAGATACCCCTTGCCGCACTCCGCGATGAGTTTTCGATCGACCGCGGCAGCGACGAATGAAACAATCAGAAACAATGTGAGCGATAAACGTACAATCTTCATATTAACTCCTTTATTTATAACAATTTACAACTATAACCTTAAATCTGTCAGCTATAAACATAATTACTGCCTGATTATCTGGCCAAATCGTTCTCTATGTTCGCTGGGGCTTATACCGGTTTCACGCCTGAAATAACGTGAAATATTGTTAACGCTTGTAAAACCGAGAATTATAGCAATTTTATAAATGGAGAGATTTGTTTCTTCAAGCATTCTGGCAACCCGCTGAACTCTTGCCCTGCGTATTTCCTGCAATACAGAGCGGTTTCTCTCGTTGCGGAATTTCTGCTCAAGTGTCCTGCGTGAAGCAACAACCGCCTCGGCGACATCGGTAACCTGGATTGGACGTTTACTGTTTACGTAGATAAAATCAAGCGCCCTTGCGACTAACGGCTCGTTTGTAATAAGAGCAGGGGTTGAGCCTCTTTCAATTACTCTAAGAGGGAAGGCAGATATCATCCGCGGCTCATATTTCGCCCCGTCCATGAGTTCTTTCAGGAATTCCGCGGCCTCATAACCTGTTCTTTCGTAATCAAGCTCTATGCTGGAGAGTATCGGATTTGTCAGATGGCAAATCAGTCTGTCATTATCAACACCTAAAACCGCCACCTCATTAGGGACTGAAATTCCCTGATTTTTACACGCCTCAAGAATGTGCAGCGCTCTGTCATCATTACAGGCCATAACCGCCACCGGCTTAGGCAGTGACTTTAGCCAGTCCATGAGCAATTTTTGCTCCTTTTCCCAGGGCCGCTGGTACCGCATCTGCGGGCGGCTGTAGAATTGAATTTTAAATCCATGCTTCTTGAGCTCATCTCTGAACGCTTCCCCTCTTTCTGTTGACCAGTACATATCACTCCAACCGCAGAATGCAAAGTTGCGGAAATTCTTCTCTAAGAAAAAATCAGCGGCCATTTTGCCGATAGCCCCGCTGTCAGGATGGATTGTGTGGACGCTGTGATATTTTTGCTTCCCTCCAAAAGCTATAACAGGCAGCCCGGGGCGGCGAAGTTTTTCAAGCTGTTCAAGCTCAGAGACATGCGCTACTATGCCGTCGGCATTCCAGTTCTCCAAAATTGGAATAACTCTTTCATGCTGACCGCCCGGTTCGTTGTAAAACGTCCACGGCCCGTGAAGTCTGGCATATTTTGTTATGCCCGACAACAAAGCACGATCATAACCCCGGGCAGTCGATATAAGCAGAATAACCTTGGGTATATTTGGCATTTATTATATCTCCAATGACTGCCGGTAATTGTATCAGGTCACCATCGCAAAACAATAAAAAAAACGCCGCCGCTTTAAATTTACGGCAGCGTGTTAATCAGTAAAATCATTTAAGATCGGGAATATCACACTCAAAAACAGGGCTCTTGGCACCTGGGATTGATATCTTTAGACTGCCCGATTCAACCGTGGCTGTCGGCTTAGCGGATATCATCTCGCTAAGTTCCGTATCTGTATTGGCTCTAACCGCACAAACCAGAAGGCTTATGCCTTTATCCAGCTGGCCGGTCAACATCGGAATCGCTGTCCTTTGATGTATCAGGTTGGTATTCGGGCTTGGCTTAATTATCTGCGGGTCACGTTTTCCAAGTAAGTCCGCGATAACGCTGGTGCCCCAGGGGTAATTTGCCGCCGCCAGTGAGTTTTCACAGTGAATTGTCTCAGAATCCGGCGGGTACTGTAAGTCTTCTTCTCTTGACAGGGCGAAACCGCCCTCCGCGGCAACTAATTTCCTCCGGCTGTCAATCAAATGCACTCTGACATGCCAGGGATTAGCCGCGATGAGCCATGTTTTGACCGATACATCGTTCCATGGACGCCACAATGAATAGATACATTCAGGGCTGATCTCGAATTGTTCGCACTTTCTTCTGGTTCTGTAAACATTGTCGTCCTGCTCAATAAGTGCCAGCGTTGAATCGAAAGCCCCCTGCTCAAGGCTGTTCATTTCCCTTGGAACACTGAATCCAAACCTGTTTGAATACGCGAACTTAGAATACTTGGCAGCGTTATGACTGAACTCCATACCTGGGAACTGGCCTGAAGTCAGCGAAAAAACGTGGTCTTTGTCGCGGCAGATTGTCATTCTGCAATGCTCCAGGGTCACAGTCGCCTTCAGCTCCGGCAGGGGTTTTTCCTCTGCCTGCCAGAATGGATGCTGTTCATCTAAGGCAAGCGGCAGAAACGCCTTAAAAGCCCAATAGGGTGAGCCCGGAGCGTTATAAATTTCAGACATAAACAGGTTTGGATAACAATAACCAATAGACATAATCCCGTTTGGATAGTAGATAGGCTGACGCAGCCACCATCTAAGATGCCTTAAATACAGACCTTTTACAATGCCCCAGTCATCGAACGCGTCAACATCGGCAAACGCCAGAGCACCCCAGAAGGCACCCTGCGCAAAACGATAGGTCAAACTTCTGCCAAAAGGTACGGCAGAACCGTCAGAGGCAAACCAGTAGATAAAATCTTTGGCAAACTCCGCCGCACGTTCACGAAAGCGCCGCGACCTTTCAGGGTCAATATCAGACATGAGATGGGCATAGATCAAAGCGTAATAGTGCATAGCGAAGGGGATATAATAATCACGCTGCTCTCTTTTATAGCCGTCGGAATACCAGCCGTCAGAGATGTAGAAATCTTCCATTCTCTGAAGATATTCATCGTTGCGTTCTTTATTATAATCCAGCCCGAGCTTTTGAAAAGCCATGTTGACCAGTATAGCCATAAACTTCCAGTTACAATCGGGAAGCTCCTTATCATTGCACTGGTCCAGCCAGCAGACAAAATTCTTTTTCTGCTTCTCGTCTAAGCTGTCCCATATTACATCACTGCCAAGCGAGAGGCCAAGGGCTAAAGGAGGCATCTCGACAACTCTCTGATCTACATCCCATATTTTACCCCAGTATTCAGGGTGCTGAGGGTCTGTACCGTTTTTAATGCCTTCGATGCACTTATCCCAAAGTTCTGTTTCTCCGCCGCCGGCAACTAACGGAACCAGGCCCCAGAGAGGACGGGAAAAAGATTCCATAACCGCGGCGATTTCTTCGTAATTAGCACCGCTGGTGCCCGCGTAAACCCTTGCGCAGCCCGGGCTGTAGAGATCCTTTAAAGGACTGCACAGCTGAGAAACTGCCGTCTGCACATCTTTTCTGGTTTTTACAGGGTTCTTTGTAATTGGTAAATCGAAATATTGCATGAGAAAACCTGACTATTTTTTACCGTAGATAAGTTCTGCCGCGGCCTCAAGAGATTCAGGCGCAACGCCGTATGTATTGATCACGGTTTTGAATTTATCGGAAACTGTGAGCGGATAGTGAGAGTTTGTAACAACAATAACCGGTTTGCCTTTTTTGTGAAGCTCTTCGATATAATCAGTGTCATTATGCTCTCTTCTGTCGAAATAGTTAGTAACTACCAGCACATCCGCCTCATCAAGACGATTTTCTATCCTGGCCTTGTCATCATCAGTATAGCACATTTCAGTCTCAACAATGCCGACGTTTTCAGAGTGTTTGCACATGATTTCCCAGAAGATACCAGGGTGGCATTTCTGGCTGTTGATACGTACATGGAGCGGATTACGCTGTTCTACCAGAATAACCTTAGTGTCCGGGCTTAACGGCAGAATTTCGTTTTCATCTCTCATCAGCTTCAAGCTGGCCTCGGCGGTTTCTTTCGCAATTTGAGCTACACGGGGGTCAAGAAAACCCTCATCAGCTTTTGTCTCGTCGGCGAGATTACCGTTTTCGAACAGACCATAATCATACTTAACACTCAGCGTACGGGCAATAGCCTCATCAAGCCTTTCTTCCGGCAGATCGCCCTTGTAGGCAGAATCAACCAGTTTTTCGATAACCTCATCAATCAACGGGCTCTCATCCCGCAGAAGGATCAGATCAGAACCGGCCATTATTGAACGCCTGCACGCCTCGTAAACTTCGTATTTCTGAACGATGCCGCCCATTGTTATATCATCAGTTGTAACGGTTCCCTCAAAACCCATCTCATTTCTAAGCAGATCGATAAGAAGCGGCTTAGAAAGTGTACTCGGCTCTTTGTCATCGTAAGCCGGATATACAGTATGGGCAGTCATGATGGAAGGAATCCCGGCATCAACCAGCGCCTGGAAAGGTTTTAAATGTTCCTGCATCTGCCCTTTGTCAAGATTGATGTACGGCAGGCCGGCATGAGCATCTTCTTTGGAGGCACCTCTGCCGGGGTAATGCTTGCCAGAAGTTATCAGCCCGCCGTCTCTGTAACCTTCAAACGCGGCGGTGGCAAATTTAATCACCTCTTGGGCAGTTTCACCGTAAGCTCTGTCTGATATTTCCGGATTCAGCGGCTCAGTATTTACGCCAAGTACCGGAGAATGAAGCCAGTTAACGCCAATACTCCTCAGCTGTCTGGCTGTAGCCCACGCGGCGTTGTACGCCTGCTGCGGGTCGCCGCTCTTTGCAAGGCCCATCGGCATTGGGAAGTTATATATCCCGCCTCTGGTGTAATCACAGCTGACGCCGCCTTCCATATCCATTGTAACGTGCAGCGGGACTCCAAGACCGTTATCCAACGCTTCCTGCTTCATGGTGTTAAGGAAGCGGCAGTATTCTTCGTTTGTGCAGTGCGGAACGGTGTTATCTTCCACGTAGTCCTTTACGCTGCGTACCGGAGAACGCAAAACCCTGTCGGCAAATTCCCGACTTGTGGCATAGGGGTCATGCCTTGCGGTCTTGCTGCGGAAGGTCAGCCCCGCCCTGATACCTGATGGATAGTAATTGCGGATTCTACGCAGTATTTCCGGTGTTATAATAGTACCGCAAAAACCTATCACAAAACATTGGCCGACTTTCTGCTCAATGCTCATCTCTGCGATAAGTTTGCTTATCAATTCTTTCTTGCTCTGTTTCCTGCTTGTTTTTTCCATTAGTTCTGGACTCATTTTAAATTCCTTAAATTATCAATTTACATCATTTCATATTTATTTTACAACTGAATCGTCCGCAGATTCCCCGCTTGTAGAGATCAGCAGTAACCCTATAGCAGCGACAAAACCGCCGACAAAAAGTATCCCAAACCTTCCAAAGAATGACCACGGGTTTGGAAGCAGCATTAAAAAACACACTGCAGCACCAATTACCAGGCATATCCGCCCAACCATCCGGCTCTGTCTTGAATCGTTTCCCACGCCGACTTCCCGGGCAAAATCTATCGGAGTCTTCATTCGAACGAAAAACTCTTTGACCTGTTCCCTGTATGCCTGGCCGGCGCTCTTCCAGAAAAGTTTTGTGAAATAGAACGCACTTATAGAGGCCGCAAAATTAGCGGCTGTCTTTGTCTGCCAGAGCCATGGCTCTTTGAGGAAAGGTACAGACTGAATCAGGCTCGACTCACTTCCGCTGAAAAAGCCCATTGCCGAAACAATAAAGCCGACAATAACAGAGAAGATGCACGACCAGTGCGGAACTCTCTGCACAAGCAGACCAAGCAGCATCGGAGTAAGAAGCGGCACCATAAGCATCGCGCTTATATCAAGCATGTACTGGAATATGCCTTTGCTGTCTTTTATTGAGAAATAATACGCAATAGACATAACCATCAATCCCATAAGGCCCGTTGTAATTCGGCCTACTAAAAGCAGCACACGGCTGTCTTCATCGGGCTCTTTAATACGCAACGCGCGGCATACAGCCGGAAAAATGTCGTTAGTTATAACAGCGGAATTGCGGTTAAGGCCCGAATCCATTGAGCTTGTAGTAGCGGCAAACATAGCAACCACCATCAGTCCGGTCAGACCCACCGGCAGCAGATTCATACCCGCAATAGCGTAAGAGGCCTCTGCCGGTTTGGCAATGGCTATAGAGTTAACCGCCTCGGGAAACATAAGCCTTGCCGTCATAGGAGGGATAAACCATATCAGGCTCCCGATAAACATCAAAACCGCGGTGAGCAGGGCTGCCTTGCGGGCTTCATTTCCGGTCTTTACCGAAAAGAATCTCTGAGCGTTGGTAAGCGAGTTAAATGCGGTAACATTTTTTACCAGTATTATAAACGCCCAGAAATATGTATAATTTGAGTTGAACCTCTGCGGCTCGTTAAACATCTTATAATCGGCACTAAGTCCGGCTTCTTTGATTTTGCTGAACAACCCGTCAATGCCGCCCAGCTTAATCATGCAGAGCACCGCCAGAAGTATTGTCATCGGCATCAGGATACTGCTCTGTATAAAATCGCTGGCCATGATACCCCAGCTGCCGCCCAGCATTGAGTAAAACAGAACAACAAAACCTATGACAAATATGATAACCTGTACATCATAGCCAAAAACCGCCGAGCTGAATATCGCAAGGCCGTAGAGATGAAGTGCGGAAAAACACATCTGTGTCAGAACCGTTATCCAGGCATAAAACTGGCGGGTTTTCTCTCCAAAACGGTTTCTGATAACCTCTGGAGGGCTGATAACACGCAGCTGCCTGAACCAGGGGGCCAGAAAAGCGGCGTTAACCAGAAACGCAACAACGTTAGCGAGGAAAATAATCATAGCAGACCAGCCCGCCTCAAAAGCGACGCCGGCGGCTCCGGTAAACGTCCACGCACTGAAACAGCTCATAAAACAGCTTGCTCCCACAAGCCACCACTTGCCGCGGCAGCCGCTGCGGAAATAATCACTCTTATTTGTGCTGAGCCGTTTGAAAACAAACGATACAGCTATAAGAAGCAGTAAATAACCCGCTATAACAGAATATTCTAACCAGGTGTTATCCATTCAAATGCCTTTTTAATTGAAACATATAATTTTATCTTCAAGGTTGTAGTAAACTTCAAATATATCACTTTTGTATTTGATTTGAAATTTACCCTTATCCGGCTCCAGCGATGATGCGTTTATATTAAAGTCAACCTCAGGAGAGCTCCCTTTATAGGGAACAACCGCAGCGGCAAAGAACACAAAATCGTCACAGCTTTGTTTCTCCAGCGTATAGGCACAGGCTTCTCTGGGCTGTTTTTCGCCGTAAACGTAAGAGACGTACCCCTCGCGCCTTTCAAGGTTCATGCCCTGCTGGGCAAAGGGCTTAACAATGAGATTTACATCGCCGCTGTAATCGGTTTTGGCTGTTAGCTCGAGCTTGTCATACAGTACTCTGCCGGGAGCAAAATTATAATGACAGGCAACTTCACCCTCCGCAGAGCCGATGGCAAAATCTAATACGACAAAGAATTCATTGTTGAGGAAAAACACGCCTCTGCGGTGTTTTAGATTTTCATAACTCTGATTCTCGACCAAAACAGCGTCAATATTCCCGGAGGATTCAAACATAAGAAACTTCGGCGCATATTCAGAGTTCTCGCCGTTTAAAGTAACAGTCTGGTGAGACGAGGTCTTTCTAAACCAGTCCCGCCACTTTTCGTCACCGCTATATACATACTTGCCCGAATCAGGCATCAGGTGTTTGCCGTATGCATACACCTCAAAAGTCCCGTTATCCGGCTGACAGTGCCAGCCGCCGTCGGGGCCGTTTTTCATTACAAGACAGACATCATCCTCTGACCAGCCGCTTCTGAATGAATAAAAACCGCTTTTTTTCAGGGCAAAGGCTGTCTGGGCAGGGGCTGTTCCCTCACTGCCGCCGGTCGCCAGGTACCGGAAATCATCCCTGTCGAACAAATCGGCATATCTTCCCAGAAAACGCCAGAGCGTTCCTTTGGCATCTTCTGTGCCTTTCCAGGAATCTCCAAACTGAGCTGCCCTGCCGTCGGGCATGGCCGTCTTCATCGTTGCTTCGGCCATCTTTTCAAGAAGATCCACAAAATTAAATTTACCGTGTCTGCCGTTCATATATGCTATTCCATAGCTTGAGGAGAAACTGTCAACGGTACCGACATGGTAATGCGGAGAAAGCTCTATGTGAAAACCGTCAGGGTAAACCTGATTGCGTATTTCTCTGTTAAGAATTTTCGCCGCCTTTTCGAGCCATTTATCAGAGTTTTTGAATTCAGGGAAAAATGAACCGGCAAAACTGAGCCCGTTGGCATTTATCAGGGCTATATTTTTGGTTTCACGGTGGTTTTGGGTTACATAATCTGCATGTTCGCCGTAACTGTTTAGAAAATCAATCAAAACGGTCTCGTCAAACTCGCCGGAGTCGAAGAAATACTGAAAATGGTACGTCCAGCTTTTGAGCCTGCTTGAAGCCTCGAGACTGCGCCAGGCAAACGCATGGTCGCTGTCATTGGGATTTTTCTTTATCCAGTCCTGCAGCTGAAAGACATATCCGGCGGCATACTTCGAGTCCTTTGTTCGCTGGTATTGCAGCCCCATAGACTCCCACCAGTACATCCTGTGCAGCTGCCAGAGCCATTCTTTATCCTGCACGGGACTCTGCGACCAGTTTATATCCTTGCCGCAAAAGTGCGGCGGGTAGCTTTTCTGGCCGATGAATTTATGTTCCAACGCCAGATCCGCCCACTCAGGGTTATCAGCCCAGCCGCGGAAACGCGCTGACATCAAGCCCCCGCCCAGATTCAGGCTCCCGTCTCTGCCGACAGGATGCTTGACATTGCTTCGCCGGCTGTAGTATTTGAGCAGTTCTTCGCCAAAAAGCTCGAAATCGCCTTTATCATAAGCGGTTTTTACCTTTTCAAGACCAGGGTAACTCAAATCAAGCTGGGCGCCCAAATTTTCAACCGCTTTTTGCGATGCAACAGCGATGCTGTTCAAAGCAGAGAAAAGAAAGCACATCAGCAAGATGCTGCCGCTGAATAATACTGTTTTACCGGTGTTTTTCACAATTAGTCTGCCTTTATCAATTTTAACTCATAAGTTTCTGCTTCTACGCTCGTAACTTTCAATACTGTTGAATCTTTTGTGTATCTAAAAATCTCAGCGTTTGCCGGCAGAGCCGCCGCCGACCACCTGCCTTTGAGCTCTATATAATTGTCCTGGGTCTTGCCCTCGTCAAATACATTGCTCTGGTCAATATCAGTTATTCCGCTGAGATGGGCCCTTCTAAAATCCGGATCACAAACACTTAGCGTAATAACATCTTCAGCACTCCCCGAAACCGCCATCAACACGGGCGTGCTGACCTTTTCTAAAATCTCATCACCTGCAAAATCGTATTGACTGTCAAATACCGCGTAGCCTCTCAAGCCGGCCTCTTCGAATTCCAGAACGTGGGCCTGCTTGTTTTTCTCTATAACCGTATAAGGCAATTTGTCGGCGTATTTTTTCACAGTAATGGCCTTTCCCGGCTGAACGACTATTAAGTATTCATATTCGCCGCCCTTTGGAGCCTTGCCGTGATCAATCCAGCTGACAGTATAGTCTCCATGAGTGTCACTGGTATTGCGGTCATCGCGGGATTTCTGACTGGCCCGCTCGATTCTCAGGTTCTCTGCGTCTGCGACAACATAACCGTTGCCGACCGGGTCAGTAAACCATACAGGGGATTTGCCTTGGGACTCGAAACTGTAAGGAAACTCCTTTACAGGACGAGCGTTTATTATAATAGAATCATCTTGTGAGCTCATCCAGGTTTGCGAAATCGTTGTCTCTGTGGGATATTCTTTATCAGTATTTTCAATATCCGAACCTAAACAAACGATCAGGTCATCACAGAAGAAAACGCTTTTTCTGGCACTAAACGAGAGGTCAAATACGGTATCGTGGAAATCCATTGCCCACACGCCGTTGCGTCCCTGTGACTCTACTGCTCCGACAAAGGTCCTGTCGGTGAAGCGTCTTTTTGTGTTGCCGACGTATATCTTTCCTGTCTTGTCAACAGTTTTCGCATCATCTCTATGCTGAAGTTTATCAATCGGCAGGTGTATAGTTGTGGCATTGGGCCAGCGGTTCCAGTCCCAGCCGTTCTGAAGATTATAGCCGCTGCTGATAAAGTCAACCGGATCTCCGGAACCGAGTATCTGCATGGATCCGTAACTTAAATACCTGCCGTAGGCATTCTGGCCGGGCCTGCCTTCATAGTTCCATACGTACCGGCTCCAGCCCTTTACGCTGACCATCCACTCATCTCTCCTGTGAACTGCCAGAGCGCCGTACGGCTTGCTCCAGAAGCCGCTGGGGGCATTTGACTTTTGGATACCTTTATCCGCAAAATCCAGCATCAGCTCAATGTCGCCAACCGGATAAAAATACGATATTCCCGTACCACCGTGTGCAAACACATTCTGGAGATATTGCGACCGGGGCTGCCACAGTCTCATGAAAACCCCCGCCATGTCTTTATCAACAGGCTCTTTTGCCATAGCCATGTATGCGTACGCCGCGATCATTTCGTTGCCTGTCTCGGCGTTCATAAGGCGGCCGTTAAAAGCTGCCGGGGTATGATACTTGTTCATTATGATTTCCTGGGTGAGCAGGGCATTTTTAAGATTCCGGTACGCCTGATCGGAAATCGCAAACTCTGTGCCGCCAAGAAAATGAGTTACTATTGAACTCATATGGAACGCATTGGGGCAGTATGCATTGGCATACACGCCGCGGTGATGATAACCCAGGTAGTCATTCTTGATCGTGCCTGACCAGCCCGGAGTAACCGCGAGTGCCTGATTGAACCAGTTTACATAGCATTGCATATACTGAACCTTTTGCGGAGAATCTTCCATTGCCAGTATTCTTAAAAGCCGGTGCATGGATTTTGTCCGAAGCGCATCTGCGGTAGTGGTATCCTTCAACGGCTGCTTTACGAATATCTCTCTAAATACAGTAAACCACTCAATCGCTTCAAGCTCTCTGTTGAGTTTGCCGGCAGCCTTTAATTCATCTCTCATTAAGAATACGGAATGAACCCAGCTTGATATCCTGTTGCTTATATGGTTCATTGTTCCAAGGCCGCTGCCCTCTGCCCAGCCCTGATCATTGAAAAAGTCGTAGAGCAGCATCAGCTTATCTCTGCTTTCGGTGCTGCCGTTTAGTTTGTAATCCAGCGCCAAAGCCAGGAAGGTTTTTTCGCCGAGACTGGTGTGGAAAAAGTTCGGCACATAAGGCGAGCGGCTGGCGAAAAGCCCGGTACCTGTTATCCGGCCGTCTTCATGGCGTTTGATATTGTATTTATCAAATTCCTCTATCCCGTTTCTAATATAACTTTGCGTCGCCTCAAGCCTCTTGGAGTATATCTGGTTACCCTTGTACTTGCCGGTGCCGAGAACCCATTTTTCATATCTCTGGGCAATCTTTTCAAAATCATCTCTCTGACTTTTGCTGATTTGCTCCGGCAGTTCAAATTCGGGCTCAACTTTCGACCATTCATAAGCATCCCAGGTTGCCGTCTCGACTTTGCCCGGATGACGGTATTGATAGTCGTTGCTGGCATCCCAATGGATATAATCAGTAAAATCCACTATATCAAAATATAAAACACCGCTGCTGTGCCTGCGGGGCGCCAGAATTTGCAGTTCGCTGATAACCTCTCCTGATTTTAGACCGAGGTCATCCCTGAAACTTACCCACAAGACCCTCCAGCCGGTGAAATTAAGATCAAAATCTGCGGGGCGGATACTGCGCCTGGATTTTGTTTTAAACTGAAAGCGGATTGCATCATCGATCTGCTCGGTGTTATAAATCCATATCTTGAAACCGCCGTTACTGCTCTTGCACGCGGCTTCGATCCTGTGCAGAGAATCAACCCTGACAGCGTCAAATTTTTCCCATCTCCACTTTAATGACTTGTCTCCATGCTTGCTTCGATGGTCTGTGACAGAAAGTTTGCCGTTTTGACTCCTTAACTGCCAGTTTGAAGGGACATTTCCCGCCTCAAAAGACTCAACGCCGTCAAAAGGGGAATCCGGCTGAATAAAATATGCAGCACTTGTACCGGCAAAGACAGCCAATACAAAGCATAAAGCAATAAACGTCTTTTTAAAGTTCACATAAGCGGTCATAAATCAATCCTCAGCTGCAACTTTTGGTAATTTAATTTAACATTCGTAAAACGCAAATCTATTCCGTTATTGTATATTTCGTATAATATTTTATTTCAACATAATCTGTCTGATTTATAAATTGGGCTCGCCAGACATTTGAAGACGTGAATCGTATAAGAAGCCCTATTTATAATTCAGCCAGGTAGAAGCCAGTATTGCCAGATCATGATGATCAACAGCACCGTCATCATTGATATCACCGTAGAGAGGAATTCGCCAAAGCCTGTCTGGTGCTGTCTCGCCTGATGCCAGACTGTAAACCTCTGAGCCGGTCAATGCGGTCGCAAATACGGCAAATTCATCAACCGCTCCGGTATAAAAGGCACTGTTGTCGGCCCTGCCGCCTAAACCAAAACGGTAGCCGCCCTGCTGATATCTCATAACGGCGGTGTTGGCAAGAACGCCGTCAATGTAGATACTGCCCCTGCCGGTATAAATCCCATCTGCCGCAGGCCCGTCAGGACTGAATGTGTAGGCGATATGAGTCCACTTCTCCGCAGTCAAAACGGCCCCGGAGTCTAACTGGTTAAAATCTCGATAAAGGGTTACGCGCCAGCTGGCCGGAGAGCCGCTGCTGACAATCGAAAAGCCGCCGGTACTTGACGCTGGACGGCTAAGAGCCATATCTGATACTGCGGCATCGGGTTTGACCCAGGTTGACACTGAAAACTCTCCATCCGGATAGATAGCAGGCTCGGTATCAGAGAGCTTAATATCATAAAGATCATCAACACCGTCAAAATATACGCCGCCGTTTACCCGTCCTGCTGCCGCAGATGCGGGGCTGCCCTGATTGAGCTGCAAATCAGATCCGTTAGACGAATCATCTGTATGCAGGTTTTGGGCATCGTCAAAGCTGTAATACGCGGCGAGTTTCACTTCCTCTATATCGCCCTGCTCGAGTTGAGAAAATGAACGGGTTGCGGCTATGCTCCAGCTGTCACCGCCGTCGTCGCTGGTTATGACAACCGGATCATGAGCATAGATAACTTCATCGGGATCCGGCTCATCGGGCCACTTTGTTCGATACTGCTCTTTTTCCGTTTCGCTCAGATTATGAGCGTAGTAAAAGTAAGCCAGATAAAGCCTGTCCTGCCTGTCGATTGTAAGTTTATGGTAATACACGCTGTAGCCCCTGTGGTGAGGAACTACCAGTTTGCCTAAGTCTTTCCAGGAGCTCTCATTTGCTTTTTTTCTCATATAGTGCAGGCAGTACCTGTCCTGAGAATCTACCATCCTTGAAACAAGATGCAAAGTATCGCTGCTGTCGGCAACAAGCCCGACATAGGTTTCATGTACTGTCTCATTGTTATTGAACGGCTCAGGTTCACTCCAGCTCAAGCCCCCATCAAGAGAAAATGTGTATTTAAACGGCCTCTGATGAGAACCTAAAACCACGTGCAGCCCGCCGCTGCTGTCTGCTGTTATTGCCGGGCCGTTGTGGCCGTCCCCGTCTTCGCAGCAGCTCAATGTTGTGCCCAGCAGTTTGGGCCCGGTTGCAGCGCCTGTCTTTTTATCATATCTAAAGTAATACTGATCCGTACCGCCGGCAACCTGAGAAACTCCGGTATAGGTTGCGACAATATGTACCTTATCGCCTAAAGTTATTGTGGAGTTACCAAGCCCTGAATGGCTTGGAGATAGTATATAATCCGGATCTGAGATAATCCAGGTTATTGGAGGCACCGTAAGAGAGCCGTCCGGGTTCTTGACCGGAGCTGTTATCCCGATCCCGTCACCGTTGTCGGTAACTATTACAGGGGGCCCGCTGCGGTCATTAGACGCCTCTGAGAACTCAAGCCTTACAGAGCCGTAACCTATCTTGTAATGATCCCACGTCTGCATACCGTCGCTTGAATGGAACAGAAATGTACCGCTTAATGTATCCGGGTTGACAGCGAAATAAGCATCACCGTCACTGTCAAAAACAATTCTTTCATCGGGCAGAAAAACGCCGCTGTAGAGCTTGCCGCTCCAGGAAGGCAGCACACTTTTAATAATCTGGGATATTGAATAAGCGACCCAGCCGCCCTCGCTCTCAAGTGTTTGAATATAAGCGTCTTCGACCCAGGCTCTCTGCGGATAAGGGCAAAAATTTTCACCGGCGCCGCCGTGAAGGCCGACAATCATATACGGCCTGTTATCGTTATCAAAAGTAACTGTATTGGGCAGAAACCTGGGATTGTAGCCATAGGTCTCACGTTCACGCTCAAAAGTCCCAAAATAAGTTATCGGTGTAACTCCGGGAACAATCAAGGGCGCATTTGAATCAATCTCCTGATCCTCATGTTCCCAGGGAGAAACCTCCGCTGAAACCGCGAACAGGTTGCAGAGACAAACAGTAAGTGTAAGAGCTTTTACTATGGCTGTTTTGTTTTTAATCTTCATTTATATCTCTGATGTAAATCCGTATATGCTGTTAATTCGCCTCAGGAGAAGGCCGGCGAATCGGACCTTCTTCAATACAGTCTTCAACCAGCTCATCGTATGATGCGTATTCAACGTGAAGATCTATGCATAAGTAGTTGCAGCCGTCGCTGTGCCGTTTGCCGTAATAGTATTCACCGGGAATCTGCCAGTATTCTCCGCCCCAGAAACGGGTGCGGTCAAAATCAAGCTCCGTCCTGCTGTCGCCCAGAAGTGCCGTCACAGCGTGATTTTCGAGTTTTGATTTTTTTCTCGGTTTCCACCAGTCTCCATCTCCGACATCTCTTCTGTAATAGGCTCCGATAAGCCAGTTCCAGCCGTAGCAGAGCACCTTTCGGCCATGTACAGCAGCATTTGCTCCTTTAAAGCCGGGGCAGACCAATACCTTCGGAGCATCACCATTGTCGTTCTGCTCATCCGGACGGCCTTTACCGTCAAACCAAGGGTCGTTTTTATAGTCCATGTAAGGGGCAATCTCTTTGTACCACCACGTGGTGTGGGGAAACTTGGGAAACAGATCTGATACAGTTCTGCTGCCTATACCCGTGCCGTCAGCCATCGGAAGCCAGTCGTTATTGTCCATGGTAAACATTTCCACACCCATGCCGATTTGTTTCTGATTGCTTTTGCAAACAACCCTCTGGGCAAGATTTCTGGCTTTATTGAGAGAAGGCATCATGATAGCCATAAGCAACGCAATAATCGAAATTACTACCAGAAGCTCAATCAGTGTAAAACCTTTTTTTGTCATTTTTTCTCTTTCGTTCATCAGTGATTATTTAAAGCATGGGGCCTTTTCAGCATAAAGACCCCATGCCGTAACTTAATTTAGCTGCGTCTGGTTCTGCCAAAGAGCATACCAACACCGACAAGCAGCATTGTCGCAGGCTCGGGTACCGTAATCGGAGTATATGTACCGTCAGCAAGGCCGGCAACCTCATCAGCGGTCAATGCAGAGCCGAAAATGGCAAATTCATCAATTGCCCCGCCAAAGAAAGCGCTGTTATTGCCGCGGCCGCCTAAACCAAAGCGGAAACCGCCCTGCTGGTATGCCGCAGTACCAGAATTGGCAAGTGTGCCATCGACATACAGACTGGCTGTACCGTTATAGAGCCCGTCAACACCAGCTCCGTCTGGTGCAAAGGTGTAAACTATGTGAGCCCATTGCTCCGCGGCAACCTGCACACCGGAATTTACCTGATCATAATCAGGATACACGGTAACACGCCAGGTCGCCGGTGTACCGTCGGTAATTAACGCAAAACCGCCGCTGTTTGACGCTGCCGGACGGCTGACTGCAACACCAGAAGCTGTCGTGTCAGGCCTTACCCATGTCGATACCGAAAAGGCACCGTCAGGGTAAATCGCGGGATCTGTATCTGAAAGTTTAATATCATACAGATCGTCAACGCCGTCGAAATACGCGGCTCCGTTAACCTGTCCGCTCGTCGCGGCGGCAGGATTGCCCTGATTGTTTTGCAAATCAGAACCATTGCCGGAATCATCCGTTACCAGAGAGGCTGCGTTATCAAAACTGTAATAGGCAACCAGATTGGCATTTACTGCCGCGGCAGCTAAACACATTAAAACCACTAAACTAATCTTCTTTAACATAATGAGGTCTCCCTTCTAAATAAAATAATAAAAAATTTACTTCTGCATCAGCCAATTCTGAGCCAGAAGTGCAAGATCTGCGTAATCAACAATACCGTCACTGTTTATGTCACCGGCAAGGTCAACAAAAACATTTGCCGGAGTTGAACCCCCTGTGTAGAGGCTGTTTACCTGACTATCCGTCAATACGCCGTTGAAAACCGCGTACTCATCAACCGAACCGGTAAAGAAAGCACTTCCGTTAGGTGTGCTGTTGGCGCGGAAGCCGAGTCCAAACCTGAAACCGCCCGGAACATACCAGCTTGTCTCTGTGCCGACTAACTGGCCATTAGCATAGATTGATGCATCACCTTCGTACACTCCCCAGACATCATCCCATACACCGTTATAAGTAAGAGCGATATGTGTCCACTCGCCGGCTGTTACAAGAGCGCCTGTGTTAAGTGTGTATGCAGCTCCGTCTTCATAAAGAACGAATCTGTAGGTCGCAGGGGTGCCGTCAGTGGTGATTGCATAGCCGCCGCCGAGAGACGCTGCGGTTCTAGATACGCACACTCCGGAAGCACCATCGTCGCTTTTCACCCACAAAGAAATCGAAAACGGGCCATCGGGATAAATCGAAGGATTTGTATCAGCTTCCCTGACGGCATATCCGTTTGTGCCGTCAAAATAGACGGCCCCGCCAACCTGGCCGGCCGCAGCTGTGGGTTCTGAAAAATCAAATTCATCTGTGGTCAGAGTAGAACCGTTACCCGAATCATCAGTACCCAGAGCATCCGGGTTGTCAAAGCTGTAATACACTGCCAGCGAGCCGTCAGCGGCTAAGGCTGAATTCAACGAAAGCAGTAAGACAGCTCCCATTACCAGAACGACTGTTTTTACTAAACTTTTCTTGTTTCTCATTTTGTAATACCTCAATAAAATAATAAAATTTGAGTAAGACTGACTTTTACAAAGCCATCACACATACTATGCATCTAAAATGTTAATTTTTTCTCAATGGCCTGGCCCAGCGAATCGGACCGCCATTAACGCAATCCTCGACAAGCTCCTCATAACCGGCATGGTTTACAGCGCCCGAGACTGTCAGATAATGAGTCCCATCGTTATGGCGCTTTGAATAATAATATTCACCCGGTATCTGCCAGTACTCGCCGCCCCATACGCGTGTCCGGTCAAAATCAAGCTCTGTTCGGCTGTCGCCTACCATAGCGGTGGATTCGTCTGAAGATACCTTAGACCTTTTCCACGGTTTCCACCAGGCCTGAGACGGATCCTGGTCTCTGCTGTTGTAATACGCGCCCAGCCGGTTATTCCAGCCGTAGCACAAAACCTTTGCGCCGGGCTGACCGATACTGCCGGCAGTAAATGACGGGCAAACCAGAATATCAGGCGCTCTATTCTCAAAATGCTGATCAGGGCGGCCCTTTGTATCGAACCACGGGTGATCCTTGAATTCCATATAAGGTGCTATCTCTTTGTACCACCACGTTGTGTGGGGATACTCGGGGAAAATGTCTGAAACTGTCCGCCTGCCGATGCCTGTTCCGTCAAGCATTGGCAGCCAGTCGTTATTATCCTGAGCAAAAAACTCAACGCCCAAACCGATCTGCTTCAAATTACTCTTGCAGACCACACCCTTGGCCGCTTCTCTGGCTTTTTGCAGTGAGGGCATCATAATCGCCATGAGCAATGCTATAATGGAAATCACCACCAAAAGCTCAATCAGTGTAAAGGCCTTAATTCTATTTGCAGATTTCATTGTTTCTCCTGAATTTAATGGTTTATTTACGGCTTAGCTTTATTATCAAAATTATTCATCACCTGTTAATGATGCTCTCGCACGGTTGGCTCTGTGCATTCACAGTATTTCATTTTAACCTGGTTATACGGTAAGCTATCGGCACATTTCTACAAGCGCATTTTGCGTAAACATATTACTCATTTTGCGCAGCACCACAGGACCCATAACCGCCAGCATTAGCTAAATCATTATTATTCATATATTTACATCTCTATATTCAGTCATAAAACTTAAAAACAAAACATTTTAAAATCACAGACCAGGTGTCTCTAAAAACCCTAATGCTATATATTACAATTACTTACAAATTTAAATCGAATTAAGTCCAGCTGCACAAATCTTTATGAAACCCGCAAGCCCCGATGAGTCTGTGAAGGAAAGTACAGGAAAAAAATATACTTACAAATAATACTCTGATTCGGTTAAAATGTTCGCTGAATATAAACCCAAATCACCGCGGCGAGAGTGCAATCAGCATTGAAACGCTTTTAAAACACACAAAATCGAATCAGAGACGGAAAATTTAGCATTTTGCGCAAAACGCCGTATCATTTTGCGTAATAAGCGGTTTTAAAATTGTATCGGCTTTAAAATATGTTTAAATTCAAGTGGTGTATGCTGAATAATGACGGATTCTAACGCCTTTTAATATACGCCCTCTCTTCATTTGCAATAAAACGTATGTTTGACTATAAAGTTCCAATATGAAATCAGATACAAATAAAATAAACAGAAGATGCTTCTTAAAAACCGTTGGGCTCTCATCCGTAACTGCTCTTGCGGCAATTGAAAGTTTATCAATGGCTGAAGCTGAGCCGACCCCGACCGAGAAAGGCGGCATACCCAATATTCTCATATTGAAATCTGATGAGCACAACCCGTTTATAAGCAGTGTAGAAGGCGATCCGGTTGTCCAGACTCCAAACATGCAGAGACTTGCCCGAATGGGCACATATTACGAGAACTGCTACTGTCTCTCTCCGCTGTGTACGCCGTCACGGTCGGCATACCTTTCAGGCATGTACGTACACCAGATAAAAACTTACAATAACTGCTGTATATTCAAAGACGACTACCCAACATACGGCGAGGTTCTTAAAGAGCAGGGAATACATACTGTCATGGTTGGAAAAACAGACGCTTATCGTGACGCTAACGAATTAGGCTTTTCAGAACTGTTTATCGGAACCTGGCCCGCGGTCAGAAACCCCGGCGATTTGAATATATCCCGCAGCCCTCTTAAAGTCAGGCCTATGGAAAGACCAGACGGTTCATTACGGCATGAAGGCTATGGAGTTGTCGAAGAGACATCCTCAAGGGACAGGGCAAGTATTGAATTTGCCATAAACTGGCTGAAAACAAAGGCCTTATCGCTCAATAAGCCATGGACGCTTGAGATAAATACATCAAAGCCGCACTTTCCAAATGAAGCCACACAGGATCTGTGGGATTTATACTCCGGGCATGAAAGTCTGCCCAAATACGACAAAGACTGCCGCACGGCCCGCCACCCCTACGCCGAAGACCTGCGTGAACACTTCCAGACAGAAAAATACCCTGAAAGCTCGATAAAAGGCCTCAGACGTGGATATTATGCGGTAATAACATACCTCGACAGAAAACTTGGTGAACTCCTTGACGTGCTGGAGGAAACCGGCCAGATCAAAAACACAATTATAATCTACACATCCGATCATGGAGAAATGCACGGCAAGTTTGGACTATGGTGGAAATCCGCACCATTCGACGATTCTGCCCGTGTACCGTTAATAATCGCAGGCCCCGGCTTCAAGAAAAACCACAGGGTTAAAACGCCGGTAAACCAGCTTGACTTACAGGCCTGCATCTTTGAAACGCTCAAATGCAGCCGCCCTGCTCACTGGGCAGGCTCGCCGCTGCAGAACATACCCGACAATGACCCGCAACGCTGCACGTTTTCTGAATATCACGGACACGGCGTACGGGGAAGCTGGTATATCATCCGCCGGAGAGACTGGAAGTATATCTGGTACAAATCAGCTCCAAACCAGCTTTTCAATATGCGGCAGGACCCACAGGAACTGAGCAATGTCATCGACAAATATCCGCAAAAAGCCGCGGAGCTGGAAAAAGAGCTGAGAAAAATCTGCGACCCTGATAAAGAACATAAAAGGTCAGAAGCATATATAAAGATGGAGCTCGCCGCGATTGAAGCTGCCGGCAAAGCCGGAAAATTAAAAATCAGACCCGGCGGACACGCCTGGGCGGCGGAAGATATTGATGATTTTATAAACAGAAAATTCAAAAGGCACAAATCTCCAGACCTGAATAACTGGAAAAAATAACATGAAAAACAGAAGAGAATTTTTAAAACAGACCCTCTTAACTGCCGGGGTAACACTAACTGGATGTAAAATGAAGAATCAAAACATCGCAAATACAATAGATAGAAGACCTAACATACTTTACATAATGACTGACCAGCAGTGCGCTTCTGCCATGAGCTGCGCAGGAAACCCCGACCTCAAGACCCCCGCTATGGACAGTATCGCGGCCGAGGGTGTGATGTTCGAAAAGGCCTACTGCACACAGCCGGTCTGCGTGCCCTCCAGAGTGAGCATGTTTACGGGAAAGATGCCCCACGAAACAGAAGTTACATACAACACAGAAGACTACGGGCTTAGCCCGAAAAACGGTATTATCGGAAAGATAATGAACGAAGCGGGATATGACTGCGGCTATGCCGGCAAATGGCATGTCACAATACCGCCGCGGGATATAGACCTCCACGGTTTTGAAACAATCTTTACCACAGTACCAAAAGGGCAGCGGCTTCTTCACGGTTTTGGCGAACAGACAGAGGCCGCGGACCACAGCGACTTTCAAATACCTGAATTCACCGGCAAATTCCTTGATCGCCGCCGCGAGAAACCTTATTTTCTGTTTGTCTCATTCACTAACCCGCATGATATCTGCCAGTGGGCACGGGGCGACAGCCTCCCAAACGGAGATATCGGCGAGGCTCCCGAAGCTGAAAAATGCCCGCTGCTGCCGGATAATTTTGAAATCCCCAAAGACGAGCCGTCTATTATCCGCACTCACAAAAGCCAATCACCCAAGATGTACCCCTCCGGCGACTGGCAGGACGATAAATGGCGCCAATACAGATGGGCGTATTACAGGTGCACTGAGCTGATTGACTCTCTTATAGAAAAAGTCCTCAAGCAGGCACGCGGCATCGAGAGCACCAGGGAAACCGTAATTATCTTCACCAGCGACCACGGCGACGGCAATGCGGCCCACAAATGGAACCAGAAAATGGTTCTCTACGAAGAGCCGGCACGAATCCCCCTGATAATAACCACTCAAAACAAGAAATTAAAAAACACAAAAGACTCCACGCACCTTGTCTCAAACGGATTGGATTTAATTCCAACAATCTGTGACTACGCCCAAACCAGCCCGCCCCAGGACCTCCGGGGACTTAGTCTTAAAGATATAGTCCAAAAAGGCAGCACAGAGAAGTGGCGGGATTATGTAGTTTGCGAAACAGACCTGCACCACAAATACGGCCAACCTGACGGCAATCTTGGACGTATGCTCAGAACTGACAATTACAAATACATCATTTACTCTAATGGCCGCGGCAGGGAACAGCTTTTCAACATGAGCATTGACCCGGGAGAGAAGCTCAACCTCGCGCAGGACAAGAAATACAGAAGTGAACTCCAAAGACACAGAGGACTGCTCAAAGAATGGTGCAAAGAGACAAATGACACAGATTTTATATCGTGCATCCCGGAATAATAAAACCCGCTGAAAGAAGAGAAACAACCGCAATGAAAAAATATTTGTTTACAATATACCTTCTGACTTCCATGTTCAGCGTTTCAATGGCACTTGATTCATTTGAAACCATCCCCGCAAACTGGAACACCTATGCCGGCGGCAGTATCAGCACTTCTCCAGACCATTATAAAGACGGAGCAAATTCGCTGAGATGGGATTTTGTAAACGGCTCATACCTGATGGCAGAGAATCCGGCAAACCTTCATACCGCCGGAACGAACAATTCAGGCGGTATCATAATCTGGGTTTACAATGAAACCCCGATAGATGCGAACATAACTCTTATGTTTGGAGACCATGACGAAATATTAAACGAAACATGTAAATATAAGATTGATTTCGGGCTCAACTTTACCGGCTGGAGGTGCGGCTGGATCCGCCTGCAAGAAGATGCCGTCAACCCTTCCTGGACGAAGAATTATTCAATGGACTGGTTCGGCATAAAAGCCCCCTCTTCTCAAACCGGAACCGTATTTTTGGATATGGTTGATTTTGTTGACGTTGTAACATGGTACCGAACCAGAGACCATCAGCTGCCTCATATAAACCCCAGCAGCCAATTGTCATTTCATCACTGGCAGCATACCCAAAAATGGAGCGTGCAGCAGCCGCAGGACTTGCCCCCTGAGGAAATAACTTTAAATCAGATAAATGATTTTGCCGCCGTAAAGCAGCGGTATGAAGATTTTCTTCTCGGCGAAAACATTGAAAACAGCACCAATATCATCGAACATTTTGATACGGATACAACAGTTACAATTGACAACAGCGGCAGCAGCAATGAACTGACTCAGCTCTCACAAAGCAGCGGCTTCCGCTGGGGAGGATACAATGCGGGCAGCTCCGGAAATATTATGTTGGAGTCGCAAACTGATAACCGCCTCAGATTCAGGCTTGCCGCAAACACATCAGGCAGCTACGCATATACGATTTTTGACGCTTCCGGCGGCACTGATAACCCTCAACAGAACAAAACAGAAAGCATCAGCTGCTCTGCGGTTGGGTCAGGCCTGGAAGGAACTGAAATCCGCTTTATGGTTAGAAGTGCTGCGGACTTAACGTGGTACTGCTCCGAAGCCATCGCCGCACAGGAAAACCAGGCCGTTAACGTTGAAAGCCTTCAGTGGTATGCCGTTCATCCGGCCTCCAACTATCAGCTGAATCAGCTTGCGCCCAGAGATGAGGCCCCGCTGAACATATCACAAACCATCTCAGGAGGATTTTCTGAATTAGTCGGCGAATTTATCGATGGAGGCGGAGTTTACATTGAAAACGGAACACAAAGCTATTATAACATAAACAGTATTGAATGGGGCACAGTAGATATCGTCAGCAGGCGAATGAACTCTATCCAGAACTTTATCTCAAACGGCGTTTCTCAATACGAAAATTTCACAATAACAAGAACAGGCTCAGGAATAAAAGGCACTCCCCTTTTCAACAGAAACAGCGCCTACTCACCAAAGGTCGGAGAAGAATTCGCAGAAACCGTTATGCTTGCCCTGGCACTGGATTACCGCATTAACGCCAATGGAGAAAGCAAAGACAAATTCCTGCTCTGCCTTGACCACCTTCATGACCAGGGCTGGGCACAGGGAAGCTCTATGGGCTCATTAAGTTTTCAGATGAACCAAGAGGCCGGCTGGGTAAACTCAATTTTCCTTATGTGGGATGCCATGTCAGAGCACCAGAAGCAGTACAGCTGGAATGCCCTGGACTGGTACTGTGAGTTTGGAGAGGTTTACAAAAAGCCCTATTTCCGCGGCGGCACAACCGCAGACAGGTTTCAGTGCATTGAAATACCGCGGCTTCTGAGAATACTGCTAATGCCCGACACGCCTGAGAAGGTTCGCGACATGCACAATTACATAGAATGGCTAAGCAACGCATACGGCACCGCTTACGGCTGGTCGGGAACGATCAAACCAGATTACACAGGTTGGCACCACCTCGGCATCCAGGCAAACGCCTACGCCCCCGCGGCATTCCATGCCGGCGCTGCGGTTATATATATGCTTTCCGGCAGCGAATTTGCCGTCAAAGACGATGCCGTGAAAAACATTGAGAACGCGTTGGCCGCATACAGCATATATCTCAACAAATATGACATGAATACAGGCATAGGCGGAAAGATGGCGGCCGACGGCACAGACGACCTTGTAAGCGTCCTGCCTGCCTATGCATACCTGGCCGCGGCTGACGGGGATACCGCCAACAGCAGATTCGCGGCGATATTCAAGAGGCTCTATGACATGTACCACCCGGGAGTGCTTTCAGAAATGACCAGCTCTGCTACAACAGCGGGCAAAATGTGGGTCAGGACGCTTGGATCAAACAAGATAGTTCAGCAGATAGCCGAATCCAACGCAGAGGCTGAAGAAACCCCCTCCGGAACATTCAATTACAACTGCTCTGCCCTGCTTGCCCACCGCAGGAGCGACTGGCTGGCCTCCGTTAAGGGCTGGAGCAAATACGTATTGAATTACGAAACGCCCGGAACTAACGAGCTTGGCTGGAACCAGAGCAGCGGCTGTCTGCAGATACTTACGCCGCAAGGTAAAACGGCAAGCGGGATAGACCTGGACAGCGGCTGGGACTGGAACCGATACCCCGGGAACACTGCCGTAAACATATCGTACAGCGATTTAGCCGCAAAACCCGATCGTATGTTCACAAAGGAAGGATTCGTCGGCGGAACAAATCTGGACAATCAGGACGGGCTTTTCGCCATGAAGCTGCGGGACAACCTCTCGGGGATAGACCTCAAAGCGGATAAAACTTATTTCTTTTTCGATGATGTAATAGTTTGTTTGGGCACCGGAATAAGCGAGGCCAACGGTGCAGGAAACGTTGAGACCACCCTTTTCCAGGGCAGATTAGCAGAAAAAGACAAACCCGTTTACGACAATTCGACTTCACCGGTAACTGCGTTCCCGTACTCGAGCGACTACACAGACAACGAAACCTGGCTGATGGACGCGTTCGGCAATGGATATTATATCCCCTCAGGGCAGACAGTTCATCTCCGCAAGTACACGCAAACCACAATGAACAAAACCGCTGCCGGAACTTCTGCCGCCGACTTTGCCGCGGCCTGGCTCGAACACGGAACCGGCCCCAGCGGGCAAAGCTACGAATACGCCGTAAAGGTACAGACATCACCCAATGAGATGCTCGCTTTCGCAGAAGCCCCAACCTATCAGGTGATGCAGAAAGACGGAAATGCCCATGTCGTACAGGACAAAATCACAAAAACAACAGGATATGCCGTCTTCGCGGCAGACCAGAGCTTTTCAGCCGGTGATGTTAAACACGCCGCATCGCCATCGCTTATTCTTACCCGCAGAGATGGCCCCAACCGTCTCAATTTGAGTATATGCGACCCTGATTTACATATTGACGACGGCGGCAACCCCGGACAGGACACCTGCAGTGTCAAGCAGGAACACATATACTACAACAAGAGCCAACAATCCAGCGTTAATATCACTCTAAGAGGCAAATGGCAGCTTAACCGCTCCTGCGGAATAAAAGAATCTTTCGATGCGGAAACAGACGTTGAAATTGACGCCGGCGGCCCCGCCAATGAACAGCCCAAAACCTCACCCGCCACCGGATACACCTGGGGCGGATACAACGCCGCCGACTCCGGCAACGTCCACTTCGACACTCAATTTGGAGGCAGGCTCCGTTTCAGATTAGCTGCTAACACACAAGGCAGCTACGCCTACACCATATTCAAAGACAGCTCTGGCCTGCACAATACAGTAAAACCCAAATCTGTAAGTTTCACCTGCGGAGCAAGGGGACTTGAAGGCACATACATAAGAGTTATGCTTAGAAACTCAACCTCACTGAAATGGTACATATCCAAACCGCTCAAGGCCGAGGATTTTGTCGTTCTCAATCTGCACCAGACCCTCTGGGCGGAAATTGATTCTGATGCGGCTCAGAACCTTAACCGGCTCGCCGCGGCAGACGAGAAAGCATTAACATTCTCCGGCAATTTTGAATATTACCAGGACAGTCTCGGCGAAAACATAGACGCTGCGGGCTTCTATATAGAAACGGGAACCAATGATTATTTTGCAATTGATGAAATTGTATGGAGCAGATTCGAAGACGGCCTTTTTGCCGGAATAACTGATTCCAGCCTCCTGCAGACAGCAATTGAAGCTCAATGCTATTACGGCAAGGTAATGAATTTAGACCTTGTCAGAAACATAAATCTGCCTGACTATGCAAACTTCGCGAGGCAATGGCTTAAACAGGATTGCGGAGAATGCGACGGCGCTGACCTCAATACAGACAATAAGGTTGGAATCCACGATTTAATCATCTTGACATCAGGATGGCTGTATAACAGATAAACATCAACTTATATATACGATTAGACAAAGAAAGCTGATATGAAAACGTACAACGACTACAAGGTATATTATGGAGACATTCACACACACTGCGGCATATCGTATGGCCACGGCAGCCTTGAAGACGCATTGAAAAACGCCCGCGAGCAGCTCGACTTCTGCTCTGTCACAGGACACGCCCACTGGCACGATATGCCCGAGCCTGATGAACGAATCCAGTATATAATAGACTTCCACAAAAAGGGATTCCAGAAATTGAAAAACGGATGGAATGACATGCTGGAAACCCTCAAAAAGTACAACAAAGACGGCCGGTTTCTGGTTTTCCCCGGATTTGAGATACACTCCAATTCTGACGGGGACAGAACCGTAGTGTACAAAGACATCACAGGTGAGATTATCTATGCCGAGAATATCGCTCAACTGCACGAAAAGCTCAAACAGCTCAAAGAAAAAGGCATCGAATCATTGTCGTTCCCTCATCATATAGGATACAAAACCGGCACAAGAGGCATCAACTGGAGCACTTTCGACGGCAATAAGGAGCCAGTTGCGGAGCTGATATCAATGCACGGCTGTTCCGAAAAAAGCGAAAATACCCGCCCTTTCCTCCATTCGATGGGACCGGCAGACTGGGAAAGCACAATTCAATACGGCCTTAAACAGGGACACATTTTCGGCTTTTGCGCAAACACAGACCACCACAGCGCACATCCGGGAAGCTACGGCCACGGCAGAACCGCTCTCTGGGCGGAAGACCTCTCAAGAGATGCCCTCTGGCAAGCCTTTTACCAGCGCAGAACATACGCTCTGACCGGTGACAGAATTGATTTGAAATTTGCCCTAAACGCCGCCCCTATGGGTTCGATCATACCCGCATGCAAACAGAGAGATATTGATATCAGCGTCTCCGCCGGAAGCGCCATTGATTATGTGGATATAGTCAAAGACAACCGTCTCTTAAAAAGATTCTCGCAGTGCGATTTTGACAATACGGCCGACCAGGATTGCGAAACGGTAAAGACTAAAATACACCTCGAACTCGGCTGGGGTGAGAGAGGCAAAACCACCGACTGGGAAGTGGAACTGGAAATAGATGAAGGTGAAATTTTAGATATTGAACCGAGATTCAGAGGCAGAGAGGTTGTCTCGCCGGTAGAGAAAAAGGACAATTCATCTCAGTTTTACACCTCTACATGGCAGCGTCTCTCAGAAAAATCTCTCAAGCTCAGCTGCACAAGTGAATCTAACCCGAACAACTCAACCTGCACAACACAGGGCATCTGCCTTGAAATTCAAGCACCGCGAAGCGCCCGGATAAAAGCGGTGCTCAACGGAAAGAGAGAAGTCATCTCGCTGCAAAGGCTCATGGAAGGAGCTTACACCGGCTCTCTGGGCTCAATTGATTCGCCTGCATATAAATTCAACAGGGCGCCCCGGAGCAATGAAATGAACTGGAACATCAAATATATTGACACCGGCACAGATACAAGGTTTGATATTGGACACAGTTTCTATTATATTAGAGTAAAACAGCAAAACGACCAATGGGCATGGAGCTCACCCGTATTTGTAAAGAAATAACACGAAAGGCAACAGAACAATGAAACAGCCTAATATTGTTTTTATAATCACTGACCAGCAAAGATACGACACGATAAACGCCCACGGCTATGGGCACATGATAACGCCCAATATGGACAGACTGGCAAATGAGGGAGTTAGTTTTACATCTGCCTTTGCCCCGGGCGCTACCTGTGTTGCCTCAAGAGCGGCCATATTTACCGGCATGTACCCCCATAACACCGGAGTGTACAGCTTCAACAGATGGGCTCATCAAAACACCTGGGTCACAGATTTGGCGGACAACGGGTATCACTGTGTTAATATTGGAAAAATGCACTGCGACCCGATCTTCGCCCAAAACGGTTTCCATGAAAGATGGGTTGCCGAGAACAAATGCCAGGACTTTGAGAAATTCGGCCTGGCAGAGGACGACTGGGGCAAATTCCTCATCGGCAATGGATTAAAACGCCCGCTAAACAGAGCAGAGATGTACAGCGACTGGGACAAAAAGCTAAACGCGGTACCATGGGAATATGAGGAAAGGTACCACGTAGATAGTTTCGTGGGAGACACCGCGGTTAAATGGCTCAACAACTGGGATCAGCGGAAATCGCTCTTCCTTGAAATCGGCTTCCCCGGCCCGCACGAGCCCTATGACCCTCCGCAGCGGTTTATAGACATGTATGAGGACGCGGACATACCTGAGCATAAGTTCTCAGACGATGAGTTCAGCAAAAAACCCAAACAGCAGAGAACCCTTCAGCAATGGTTCAAGAACACGCCGCACAATGCGGTCATCAACTACGAGGATGCCGATGCAGAAGATGTGAAAAAGATGCGAAAGCATTACTGCGCCAACATAACCCTCATAGATGAGAAAATAGGCCAACTGCTCGAATCGCTCGAGACAAACGGGATGCTGGAAAACACTGTTCTCATCTTTACATCTGACCACGGGGACTCGCTGGGTGACCATAAACTCCCGTATAAATGGCTGATGTATGACCCGATGAACAGAGTGCCGTTCATGATAAAAGACTTCAGGAAACCAAACAAGACAGACGGAAAGAAAATCGACGATCTCGTTTCCCTGATTGATATCGGACCGACAATTTTGAACTACACCAAAACAGAAACTCCCGTATATCTTGAGGGACGCCCGCTCAACGATTACGTCGAAAAAGGCTCCATTGAGGCCCCCTGTCAATACGTATTCTGCGAAGACAACTATCTTATGATGATACGTTCCAAAACACATAAAATGGTTTATTACATTGACCAGGAATACGGAGAGCTCTACGACTTAACACAAGACCCGCATGAGCTCAGCAATCTCTGGGATGATGAGAAATACAAGATGCTCAAGATGGAGCTTAAATGCAGGGCACTTGACTGGATCGCGAAAAGCTGCTATTTCAACGGCGGCTACAAGCAGACCAAATCTCGCGACTATAAGATTCGCTGGCCCGAAAAAGACGGCTTCGGCCTCTATCTTCAGGGCAGGCCGGACATGGTATAACATTAGAAAAACTGAATTTAGAACGAAATTTATTACTAATTGCAACAGGAAATTATTTTACATGAAAAACAATGCGGACATTTTGAAAAATTTTAAACCAGAGCACGATTTTTTTATCGGTGTTGACTCTGACGGATGCGTCTTCGATTCAATGGGGATCAAGCAGAGAGAATGTTTCTGCCCCTGGATGATAGCATATTTCGGGCTCCAGCCGGTTGCCCATGCCGCACGCCAATGCAAGGATTTTGCCGACCTGGCATCGAAAACACGCGGCGCTAACCGCCATAAAACCATCGTCAGGATACTTACAGAGCTTCTGCCCTCGCACCCTGAAGCCATAGAACGCGGCTTCGAAGTCCCACAGTTCAAACACTATCAGGCATGGGTTGCCGACCCGTCCTCCGAATTAAGCGATGCGGGCCTGACCAAAGCCATTGAAAACTGCTCTGAGGAACAGGCAAAAAAAGAGCTGCAAACCGCACTTGAATGGAGCAAAGCAGTTAATGACGCTGTCGAGAAAATCGTAAAAAACGTGCCGCCATTCCCTTATGTTGACAAGACACTCGGCAAGATGGCCAAATCCGCGGATATTGCTATTATCTCGGCGACTCCTGCCGACACTATCGAGCGGGAATGGAGAGAATACGGCATACTCAAACATACGGACATGGTTGCCGGCCAGGAAATGGGCACAAAAGAACAGCAGCTAAGCGCAGTAGCCTGCGATAACTATAAGCCGCAAAACAGAATGATGATAGGGGACGCATTGGGCGATCTGCACGCGGCAAGAGAAAATGACTGCCTGTTCTTCCCTATAATGCCCGGCAATGAAATCAAATCATGGAAATTGCTGTTTGAAAAAGCCTTTGAAAAATTCATAAATGGTCAATACGCCGGAGAATACGAAAATGAACTAATTTCCCAATTCAAGCAGTGCCTCCCTGATACACCGTCTTGGCAAACCACTAAACAATGATAAATGAGTTTAACCGCCACTGATTCTTAAACCCCGATTGGAATAAAATAGAAATTAGAGCCCGATTATTCGGCACACCCCAGATAGACAGGATTTCTTTTCACGCAAATCCTGTTTATCTTTTTTTTGCTGTCTAAATTCCCAACTCTCCGCGGGGTTTGCCCGCCTCGGAAGATATGCGTATTCCAAAGCCGCGTATTTTCGCTTGCCTTGGCCGGTCAAATCTATATAATCCAGCCATAAATCCCGGAAAATAGTACATAAATAAAAATTGTTAACCTTTAATCTTATAACTGGAAGGATTTACAAAATGCTATACGAACTCAAAGGCAACGCTGTCGTCAGCCAGAGCGGCGGGCCTACCGGCGTAATCAACGCCTCACTTGTCGGCGTAATCGAGGCCGCACAGAAGAACCCCAACATCGAAAAAATTTACGGAGCCGTCCACGCGGTCGCCGGCATGGTACGCGATGAATTCGTTGACCTCACTGATCTCGACGCCGAGACACTCGAAATAATTGCCGGCTCTCCCTCTTCAGCCCTGGGCTCAAGCCGCGACAAACCGGATGCGGAATACTGCAGAAATATTGTTGAAGTTCTCAAAAAACGCGGCATTCGCTACTTCTTCTACATTGGCGGCAACGACTCTGCCAACACCTGCAAGATAGTCAACGAACAGGCCGACAAGCTCAATTATGACATCCGCGCTTTCCACGTACCAAAAACAATTGACAACGACCTTCGCACTACCGACCACTGCCCCGGCTACGGCACCGCAGCACAATTCGTTGCCCGCGCTCTAAAGGGTGATGACCTCGACAACCGCGCACTGCCGGGTGTCAAGATTGACGTTATCATGGGACGCGACGCCGGATGGCTTACCGCCGCGGCAAGCCTGGCAAAAGACAACGAAGACGACGGCCCCCATCTGATCTATGTCCCTGAGAGACCGGTATCTATGGAAAAATTCGTCAGCGATGTGCAGATGGTTTACGCCAAATACGGCCGCTGCGTTGTAGCAGTCAGCGAGGGTATAAGAGACGAAGACAACGTAACCTGGGCAAAGAAACTCGCCGAAAACGCGGAAGTTGACGCCCACGGCAACGTGCAGCTCTCAGGCACCGGAGCACTGGCGGACTTCCTCGCCGGCAAAATCAAGGCAAACACCGAAATAAAACGCGTTCGCGCAGACACCTTCGGCTACCTCCAGAGGTCTTTTGCAGGCCTGCAGAGCAAGGTTGACGCAGAAGAAGCACGCGAAACAGGCCGCAAGGCAGTTGAGTTCTCAATGGAGTTCGACAGCGGCTCGGCTATAATGAAACGCGTCGGCAGCGGAGCTGATTACAAGGTCGAGTTCGAGAGGACAGAGCTGGCAAACGTCGCCGAGTTCACCAAGGACCTGCCGGATGAGTTCATCAACGAAGCGGGCAACGGCATCACAGACGCCTACAAAGAATACGCACTGCCACTTGTTGGCGAGCTGCCCAAAACAGGCTACCTCGGCAACCTGCCAAAAGTGTAAACCTATACAATTAAACACGTTAAAAGCCCTGTGAGCCTGTAAGCTCATGGGGCTTTTTAGTTTTTCTCTTCTATCATAGAGTTGATAATGCTTGCGTTGTACGCGGCGGAGAAACCGTTGTCAATGTTTACTACGCTCACACCGGAAGAGCAGGAATTCAGCATTGCCAGAAGTGCCGTTACTCCGCCAAACGAGGTGCCGTAGCCGACGCTGGTTGGAACGGCTATTACCGGACAGCTTACCAGCCCTCCAACTACGCTTGCCAGTGCCCCCTCCATGCCGGCGATAGCGATAACGACATTTGAGCTTTGAAGCAGTTCAACCTTATCAAGCAGTCTGTGCAGACCGGCAACACCAACATCGCAGATAAGCTCAACGTTCTGCCCGAGTATTTCCGCCGTTGTCACCGCTTCCATAGCCACGGGTATATCGGCTGTGCCGGCGGTAATAACGGTTATCCGGCCGAGCGGCTCACTCTCAGTCTGTTGTTTGAGTGTTATTGTTCGGCCGAGCGGCTCATACCTCGCGGCGGGGAATTCACCGGTTCTCTCTATCGCGGCGAACATTTCTTCACTGGCACGCGTCGCAAGGACATTATGACCTGTAGATGCAAGCTCACGGAAAATTTCCACCACATGATCAACCGCCTTGCCCTGGCAGAATATAACCTCGGGAAAGCCGCAGCGAATATGCCTGTGCTTATCCACCCTGGCAAAACCTATATCAGCAAAAGGCAATGACGCTATCTGTTTTACGGCAGCATCAACTTCAACGCCGCCCTTTTTTACATCTTCAAGTAATTTGACAAGTTGTTCTTTATTCATAATGTCCTGACTGATATTAACTCGTTATTTATCAAGAGCTTGCTTTTGCCTCGAGTGTCATATCCGCGAACAGGCCCTCTTTGTATTTTTCATAAGCAAGCGAAGCGACCATAACCGCGTTATCGGTACAGTATTTTTTGGGAGCGATGAGCAGCTTCAGGTGCCGCCTGTCACATTCTGCCTGCATGGCCTCTCTCAGAGCCGTATTGGCAGCGACACCGCCGCCCATTACGATCGTTCGCGCACTTACACGCTTAGAGGCCAACATTGTCTTTTTGACAAGTACCTCCACAACTGCCGCCTGGAACGACGCCGCGATATCGGCCTTTTCCTGCCCGCTCATATTCGGTACCAGGCTTTGACCTTTCATATCCTGCCCGTTGCAATGATACAAAACAGCGGTTTTTATGCCGCTGAACGAAAAATCAAGAGAATCTTTGCCCAGCATTGAGCGTGGGAACCGGTGGGCTTTGGAGTTGCCGTTTTGAGCACATTTCTCAATACTCGGCCCGCCGGGATAGGGCAATTCAAGTATCTGGGCTACCTTGTCGAACGCCTCACCCGCGGCATCATCGATAGTGCGGCCCATAAGCTCCAGATTCACTGCCGAGCTGCATCTGTAAATATTGCTGTGGCCGCCGGATACGATAAGAGCTATTGCCGGCAGCTCCAATTGAGAGTCTTCGATAATCGCCGACTGAAGATGAGCGTGTACATGATTGACTGCTATCAGCGGTTTGCCCAGCATAAACGCCAGCGACTTTGCGGCGGTAACGCCCACTATCAGCGAAACAACCAGCCCCGGCTGGTTCGCTATCGCAACTGCATCTATTTCAGAGGGCTTCATCTCTGCATCAGCGAGAGCCTTCTCCACAACCTGATATATTTTTTCTATATGAGCGCGGGAGGCAATCTCGGGAACAACGCCGCCGTACCGCTGATGTATCTCGACCTGTGAAGCTACAACAGACGAACGTACGAGCCTGCCGTTAGTTACGATTGACGCGGCTGTCTCGTCGCAGCTGGTTTCTATAGCTAATATGTTTACATTTTCGGGCATTTATCGTCCTCTACGGGAATACTATATTTTTTCAAATGGCGGCTGTTTTATGCAATCGGGCACATCGCCTATTGATTCCGGTCTGGCCCATCGTACGGCATTTTCAATTATCTTAAGGATTTCAGGTGTGTGGTAAATAGGGTAGGTTTCATGTCCGGGCGCAAAATAGAAAATCCTGCCCTTTCCCCTCTGCCAGGTACAACCGGAACGGAACACCTCTCCCCCCTGGTACCATGACACAAAAACAAGCTCATCGGGCGCGGGTATGTCGAAGAACTCTCCGTACATCTCATCGTTTTCGATAACTATCTGCTCCGGCACGCCGCGGCAGATCGGATGTGAAGGGTTTACAGTCCAGAGCCTGCTTCGCTCGCCTTCTTCACGCCAGCGGAGGCTGCACGTTGTGCCCATTAGCTTTCTGAAAACCTTGGAAAAGTGCGCGGAATGAAGAACTATAAGACCCATACCCGCCAGAACCCGGCTGCAGACACGCTCTACAAGCTCATCATCGACCTCATCATGAGCGGTATGCCCCCACCATAACAGGACATCGGTATCGTTCAAAACCTTTTCCCCCAGTCCCTGCTCCGGATCCGAGAGCGTAACGGCTTTCAAGAGCATATCAGGATGTGAAGCGAGATAAGCAGCTATGGCCTGGTGAATACCCTCAGGGTAAACACTGCGGACGGCACTGCTGTGCCGCTCGTGACGGAACTCGTTCCACACTGTAACATTTATCATTGTCATTTTAAAAACTCATCTTCTTTAATAATTCTGGTTTACTTAAGATACAATACCAATGAGGTTTATGTAAATATTTTATTACAGTTTAACATCGGCTAAAAACACCAATATAGTTTGCAACAGTTTATAGAACAAGAATTTTAATGTATTTTTATGATTTATACAAATTAAAAACTCAATCGAAAAACACCTTAAAACAAGAGGTTCACTGCACAGAACATGGGGACAACCTCAACATCATAATACTTTATCACACCAACTATAAAACTCTTTAAAAGAATAACTTACGAAAGAAAGAGTCTTTACCCTTTTATTTCTCCCCAAGAGGAAGCTGCCGATTCTGATGAGCTGTAAATATTATATGCTCTTATTATTTGCTGAGAGTGTATATTCTTTTATGGATCTGTCCATATAATATGATTTTTCTGAATTGGTTTATTTTAGGTAATTTGATCTTTGTGATTTTAAAATCTGATATATCTTTGAAACAATTATCATCAAATGCAACTAAGAGTATAGTGTTTTGACTGTACTTTTTCCTGCATTTCTTAAATATGGCTTCTCTAATTAAATCATACCTGAGTTTCTTTTCGTCATCCGGAGAGATGAAATCAAAACCTTGGTAACGAGTATAATTGTTTACATAATCTGTATTATCAGTGTCTATATTATAGTCAGCTGGAGATTCTCCATATTTCCTAATTAATGATTTATGAAAACCAATGGCTTTCTCTTTTGCAGCACATGTAACTTCAACCTTTATTGAGTTTTCTTGATCAAGGTCGAGTATCGCGTCATAGACCTGGTTGCCAGATTCGAGTTTAATCTTAATTTCAGGAAAATTTCTCTTTATATGTTTTACATAATGATATACAGGTCTTGCTTCCTCCTTAAACCGTTTTATTAACTTATTATTTAAACCATGATATTTCCCCTCACTGTCACGAGATTCATTCTTTTGAATACACCAGGTCTCGTATTTATTATTAACTGAAAGATACCATTTAGAAAAAGAGTTAAAATCTTTTGTCAGTTCATAATCATCTTTTGAAATAAGGCTATTTATATCAATTTTTTCTGCAGGAAACGGAGGACAGTTACCCATTAAGTTTGTATTTTTATTCTTTTTTTGCATCCTTGTCTTTCTTTTAAGTGTCATTGACCTGCCGACGGTAATGGCCGCAGCCGACTGCCTGCCTGCTTTTCCATTTTACTCCTAAACGAATCTGAGACAATCCTGCATTTGCGTCACAAACTCATCACTACAATTCTAATACTTTTATAAACCAATACTTAGACTACCACGCCCGCCGGCCCGTGTCAATAAAAAACGCGGCAAATCACTCCTAAAAGGTTAACTGTCCCCATTTTAAATATGTTTACATTTTCGGGCATTCAGTATCCTGATAAAATAATCCTGTCATTATTTGACATATTTACGCTTATATTGGCAAAAAAACCAACTTTCGCTTAACATTGCATTCTAAGGGCTTAATATAAGCTGAATTAACAATATAATTTCGAATTGGGCTTGAGACAGGTAATGTATCTATTTTTAGAGTTTTTACTTATATATTTAATTTACAGCCGGCCAGGCGGCAAAAAGTGCAGCTCTAATACACCTGATTCTTGATATATTCACTTTACTTTAGAGGCCCTGAAACTATAATATTGTTGAAATATATAAAATCATAAGCGAGGTTTACTGATCAATGAGCAACTATATAGTTCTTGTAAAGCAGGTTCCTGATGTATCTCAGATAACCGACAATGTCTTCAACCCTGAAACCGGTACACTCATCCGAAGCAAACTCACCAACGTCATCAATGAGTTAGACACACAAGCTCTTGCATTTGCACAACTTATGAAGTCTCTATCTAATGACAAAGATTCCCGCGTAGTTGCTTTGACAATGGGGCCGCCCTCCGCCGCGGAAGTTCTGAGGTATTCTCTTGCCAGATGCTGCGATTCGGCGGTGCTGCTGACCGATAGAAAACTCGGCGGAGCCGACACCTGGGCTACTGGAAACCCGCTGGCTTTTGCTGTCAGGAAGATTGTCGCGGAAATGTTCGACGGTTCAGAAGACTACTATATACTCAGCGGTATGCAGTCGGTTGATGGCGACACCGCCCAGGTTCCTCCGCAGGTTGCCCAGGAACTCTCGCTTCCCTGCATAACTTACGCTACAGAAGCATCATACAAAGACGGGCATTTTGAAATCACACGTATTATCTCCGGCGGCAGTCAGATAGTGTCTCCAAAGGTAAAACCGGCGGTTATAACAGTCGCCAAATACGAATATCCCCTGTTTGCCACTTTTGCCAGAACACGAAAGGCAAACAAAGTTGAGCTTATAGAGTGGGGAGCCGATGACATAAACGCAACCGGAATAGGCGTTCACGGTTCAAAAACACAGGTAACCAGGGTATTTCCGCCCGGAAAAACCAATAGAAAATGCAAAGAAATCACCGATATAAAGGAATTTGCCGAGCTAATCATTGAAAGCAGCAAAGCCGACGACGCGGCAAAAGCAGCTGACCAGCAGAGCGGAGACGGATATATACTTCCCTTAGAGAGAGAAACCCCGTTTGACCGCAGCTTTGAAAGCCTCGAAAAAGACAGCCAGACATGTGCCCAGATCGCCGAAAAACTTATGGAGGCAGGAGTTAACTCACCCGATGAAATAGACGATGAAAAAACAGAGGCCGTTGTAAAGCTCATGGAGGGCCAACTCCATGAAAACACAGTTAGAGAACTGCTCAAGGGCTTTGCAAATATGAAGCCCTATTATGACGGCGATGTTTGGGTAACCGCAGAACACGACGGGCCAAAAATACATTCATCTACGTTTGAGCTCATAGGCAAGGCACGCGAGCTGGCAGATTCACTTCACAAAAAAGTAGGCGTTGTCCTGGCCGGCAGTGATGTCGCGGAGCTGACAGACTCATTGTTCCATGCCGGAGCGGATATTGTATATCTCGCACAGGATAAACTCCTCGAAGAATTTCAGCCCTCGGCCTACCGCAAGGTCATTGCCGGTATTATCGAGCAGTACAAACCTCAGATTGTGCTCTACGCCGCCACTCCCAGAGGCAGGACACTGGCACCAATGATCGCTTACGGGCTTGACTGCGGCCTCACCGCGGACTGTACCTCGCTGGATATACGCGATGTTACCAAGAAACAGGAAAACGCAATCCTCATGCAGACACGCCCGGCACTTGGCGGCAACATTATGGCAACGATTTACACTAAAAACTCAACATGCCAGATGGTTACTGTGCGCCCGGGTGTAATGAAAGCCCTTGAGATAGATAAAGCCCGCAAGGGTGAGCTGGTAGATTGCCCCACGAAACTCACAGAAGAAGACCTCAATTTGAACATAATCAAGACAGAACGCTCCACTGCCGGCGCGAAACTCGAATCCGAGGCAATAGTAACCGGCGGCAAAGGCCTCCAAAGCCAGGACAATTACCTGCGGCTGCTTGACGGTTTAACAGAAGCGATGCGGCACACGCTTGATATTACTGTAGAAAAAGGAGCCTCGCGTGCCGCGGTTGAACAGGGTTTCATAGACCGGGCATACCAGGTCGGCCAGACAGGCACATCTGTAGGCCCAAAAATCTATATCGCACTCGGTGTCAGCGGAGCGATTCAGCATATGATCGGCGTAGCAAACACCGAAACGATATTCGCGGTTAACATAGACCCTGAAGCGCCAATCCTCAAACAGTGCGACTATTATATGATTGACGGCGTCGAAAAGGTGGTGCCCGAGCTGATAAAATACATTAAAGAAGCGAAACAAAACTGACCAAAGATTATATAAAAACAAGATTTTACCGGTTTATCTAAAACATGGAGAATATAAAAGTGAGAGATTACAACAGGGTATCGACAATAGTTGTTGGCGGCGGTCCGGCAGGGCTTGCCGCGGCTATTACACTAAAAAAACTCAAACCCGATGCAGAGATATGCGTTGTTGACAAGGCTCATGCACCCGGCAACCACAACCTCTCGGGCGCCGCGGTTGAACCGGAAATACTGGAGGAGTTTCTGGATATGGCAATGCCGCAATGGAGGGAAGATGAAAACATCCAGAATGTCCTGCAGCGGCGAATTGACAAAGACCTGATTTGTTTCTTTATGAATGAAAAATGCAAAATCAGCATGTCTTTGCCGCTGAAAATTGCCAAGATGCTAAAACTCGGCCTCGGCTCAATGATGCACAAAGATGATTACATGATATCTATAAGCAAACTGACCGAACTTATGAGCAAAATTGCTTGTGAGGCGGGCATTGAGGTTATACATGGGTTTTCAATCAGAGACATAATCTACAAAGACGGCAAGGCCGCCGGCATAGTCATCGGCGAACAGGGACTTAGCCGCGAAGGCGAAAAACAGCCTAACTACCTGCCCCCTGAAGAAATATACGCAGACACAATCATTCTCGCCGAAGGCTGCGACGGATTGCTGACAGAGACTTTTGTAGAAAAAGCCGGACTCACCAGAGAAGCTCAACAGCTCTATTCCGTTGGAGTGAAAGAAGTTATCCGTGTAAGTGACGATCAATACCAGGCATTCGGCAGCGGCTCATGCGTGCACGCGATGGGATATCCGATATTTTCCATCTTTAAAGGCCCGCGTATCTTCGGCGGCGGCATGATGTATGCAATGGATAAAAACCATATAGCGGTCGGCATGATTACTGCCCTGGACTGGAAAGACTGCAATTTCAACCCGCAGGATGCGCTTACACACTTCAAAAACATCCCATTTGTCCATCAATATATATCTGACGGTGTCGTAGCAGAAGCAGGAGCAAAGATGATACCCGAAGGCGGCTGGCTGGCAGTGCCGCGAGACCTGGAAACCGGCAGCATCGGCAAGGCAAATGTCATACTGATTGGAGACAGTGCAGGCTTTGTTAATATGCAGAAGATTAAGGGGATTCATAACGCCGTAAAATCCGGAATGCTGGCGGGAAAGGCAATAGCGGCCAAAATCAATGAACCCACTGCCGCAGCAGTTGAATATACAAAACTTGTTGAGCAGAGCAGTATTGCAAAAGAGATGAAAACAGCTCAAAACTACCGCCAGACAATCGCAAAATTCGGAATGATTCTGGGACTGCCGCTGTCAGTCATCGGGAATATTCTGCCCAAATGGAAAATTGAGCCGGATTATAAAACTATGAAAGAAACAAAGTACCGGCTCAAACATTACAAGGAATTTGACAAAGACACTTTCACAGCTTTGGCCTGCACACAGCACAGGGAAGAAGAGCCCTGCCATCTGCAAATTAGAGATCCAGGAATATGTATGGAACAGTGCGATCCAAAATTTGGTTCTCCCTGCATAACATTTTGCCCGGCCGGCGTTTATGAAACAATATCAGGACAGACAAAACCGGCTAACCCATCAAACTGCCTTCACTGTAAAACGTGCCAGCGTAAATGCCCCTATGACAATATACGCTGGGTCACACCCGAAGGCGGAGGCGGGCCAAGATATACAAATATGTAACGATGTTTTTTTGAGGTTATAAAAAAAAGAAGAAAAACAAATTGCTATTTAAAGAAAATTATGTAAAATCCCGATAGTTAAATAAGTTAATTAATTTAACTCGCCATCATTATTTGGTTACGGTTTTGCTGCCGGGAGGAGTGTTCCCCTTACGCTCCTCTCGGCGGTCTTCGAATCTCCTTTTATTTCCTCGAAAGCAACTAATCTCGTTATTTGCTGCCTGTACAAATCCAGTACGTAATCTACCCTTCACAGTTCTATAATACTCCAAAAAAAATATCGGCACAGCTCTGTGAACTGCGCCGATATTGTAAGTTTATCGTAATTTAACCTAAGACTGCTATTCCAGCATCAACGGGTCATAACCCTCTATCTGAAATGGCGATACACGCCACCGCTCGTCTATCGGGTCATAGTATGCCTCTGTTACAGCTTCATAGATCATTGTCTCGTCTGCTTTTTCAGTGTCATAATGTATCTTAACCCTGGCGGTATCGGGGTGAGGCCAGGCTTCTACCTTGAAATAACCCGGAAGCTCATAGATATCATCTCTTTCGAGGAAAAAGACAAACAGCATTGCGCTGCCGTTACAATTAACTCCCGTAACGTTCATCTCTAATGTTTCAAGCTCGCCATGCCCCTGGGGGTCATCGTGAACGTGAATATATGATGGTATATCAAAGAAATTAACAGCCAACACTGCACCGGCGAACAAAGCTATCATAACTATAACAGCTACAATTCTGGGGCGAGGAATGGTTCTTATGAAATTGAGCTTCAAAGCGCCTTTGTCTTTAACCGGACATCCTTCGATGCAGTCGCCGCAGCTCATGCAGGAGGCATCATTAACGGTTTTGACGTTTGCAACATCAATTTCCATTGGACATATCTTTGAACATTTGCCGCAGTCTATGCAGACATCTGTATCACGTTTAATTTTGCTGAATCCAAAACGTGAAATGGGGTTCATTACAGCGGCAAGCGGGCAAAACCACCTGCAAAAAGGCATCATTATAAACAAAGAAACCAGAATAATCAGCCCCAGAACAATATAGGCAAAGAATGTGATGTCCTCGCCGTGCCTGCTGATAAGTGCATAACACGGATCTGCCGTCCGGAAATACAGCTCAGAGTGAGTCCATGTTACATAGAGAATCACTGCCAGAACTACATACTTGAGCAGCCGCAAAACACGGTCAACCTTGCCGGTTACATGGATCTGTTTTATGCCGATCTTGGCAGCGCCCTTGCGAAGTAAAGTCGATATCGCTCCGATCGGGCAGGCATAGCCGCAAAAAACACGCCGCAGAAGCAGAGTCAGCAAAAGCACGGATATGAGTATGTAAATGTTGGAAACCGCCAGCGAGCATACCATTTTACCGGTTTTTGCGTATGTATAAATAGTCTCTACTCCGCCAAACGGACACCAGGCCTCTGCGTGCTCGCGGAATATAAACACGGCCGCAAGTACAAAAGCCAGAAAAAGGCTTTGTACTATCAGCCGAAAATTAGTTTTTTTCATTCTAAAAAGCCCCTTTTATTAAGAACCGCAACTACTGCTAAGACGGCACGATCCGCAGTCACCGCCCCCGCTGCATGAAGATTCAGAAATCTTGGACTCGGTATTCAATACAGCAGTAAACTCCTCTGAATCCGTAACTTGAGCAAATTCTGGAGCGGATTTAACAGTTAAGCGGAAATTCTCGATCGCGCTTGGCGGAACACCTTCGAGTGTCTTCTTGAGATACTCATAGGCGTGCTCTTTGTCTCCAATAACCATGTTTGCACGTGATGCGTAATATTTCATGCCGTTAGGAGCATCATCTGCGATTTTGATATCTTTCAAAATTGCCGCGGCCGCGTCTTTCTCGCCGCTGCTGCCAAGAGCCATAGCCCTGTAAAGTTTGGCTTCGTTATCAACCTTCTCCTCTGCCAGCTTGTCCAACTCCGCGAGAGCCTCTTTGTTTTTGCCGGCGGCGACCATGCTTTCAACAAGCATCAGACGGTTCTCATCGGTGGATTCTTTCGCGAAAAGCTCTTTATCAAGCTCGTAAGCCTGATCCCAAAGTCTGTATGAATAATAGAAATTCCTAAGACCGGCAGCGTACTGTTTCCATTTTGCCAGATTCGCCTCGGTCTCCATGACATTGCGGGTCTTGATAATCCTGCGTACAAGTGAGTACATTTCGCGGTATTTTGTCTGTTCGCGGTCGAGCTTGGCAGCAGAGGCAAAAGACTTCATCGCACCGTCAAAATCGCCCTGCTTCATCTGCTCTGTTCCCTGGGCATAATTATCCTCAGCTTCACCGCCGTAAACAAGACCGGCAGTTAAAAATCCCAATGACAACAGCAGAAACATAGTTCTCATTTTCATAGCAAATTCCTCGTTTTAAATCTATCAATTATTATTCATTCGCTCCAGCGGAAGTATCCCTTCCTCTGAAAGCCTGCTATACAAATTCTGATATTTCTCTTTATCGCCTGCCAGTTCATAGCAGTCAAGCAACCACAAACTTTCAAGCGACAATTCGTTAACACACTCAAGTGCGGCATTTACAAGCTCTTCGAATTTTTCTTTAAAACCCGTAGTAAAAGCCTTGCGCGCTAACAGACAATAATCCTGAACGCATACTCTATCGTTACGTATGCCTTTTTGTCTGTGTTCATCAATTAAACCGGAAATATACTCAAGATAGGAAATAAATTCAGGATTTTCCTGCGGACTGCACAACATTTGTGAACAATCAAAAGGATAAACCGAGTAATTCCTATAGGTATTCATCTCCATCGCCTCTTGGGCATAAACCTTGAAATCTTCAAATCTAACCAAAATACAAGCCGCTCTGGCCTTTACAGATGGCAATCGGGATGCCGCCGGGGACTCAAACAGCTCGTCAACCGAACTGAGCCAGAATTCTTTAGAGCTATTGCTCTTTATAAAATCAAGCCTGGCAAAAATATCCTTTTCCGAATCAGAGAAAAACGGTGAAGGCTTGATATAGTCGCAAACCCTTGCGGCATAATCATTTCTGGAGTTTTCAGGCAAAGAATCAAGCCAGTTTTGAATTGTCTCAAAATTTTTCTCTGCCGTATAGCTCGTTTCGAGATCCGCCGCAGCCAGTAATGCTGAAAGCCGATAAACTCTTTTCTGGTCATCGTTTCTGCCAATTAAGCCGGCTAATTCCGCCAACGCCGCAAGCATTTCATGTTCAGGCTCTTCAATCCTGGCTGCCAACACATCAAAAGCCCCCGGATAGACTGCCGCGACTTCTTCCGGAGCTGTTCTTACAAGCTGCTCCAGTACCAGAACGTTTTTTCTGTTCATTTCATCAGCGTTTTGCGGCAGCGATCTAAGCCACTGACTGCTTGCGGATTTGTTGATAAGCGCCATAGCGTATCCGCCGGCAGCATTTGAAATATCTCTTCTCAGCGGCTCAGCAGAAAGCAGAACCTGCCTGTATTCTTCCAAAGCGAAATCTTCATTTGCAAAGACATCATAGAGACCCGGGCGAATACGGCTGCGGGACTGATCGTATCCTTTCATGCCGCCCGTTGTGTTATCCACCAGCCACCTGGGAGAAAAAAAAGTCTGATCGACACGCGAATCAGTCACAAACTTACGAAATGCCATTGTCAGCTTTTTCTCGTCCCCCATCTGATGGTATATTCGCATATAATTCAGGTGTGAAAGAACAGTCTGGTCTTCCCGGGCAGGTATAAGCGCCTTTTCGGGCTGACCGGTCTCGCAGTAAAGGTTTACAAGCGTCCTCCACTCATAAGAAGAGCTCAAACCTGATGAGACCAGCGAGCCGCTCAAAATTTCTGCAAGCCGGCGTTTGCGGCCGGCAACACTGTAAAGGTCTATCAGATTTCTGGTTATGACCCGGTTAGAAGGATCAAGCTCAAAGGCTTTTTTATTCATCTGACGGGCCTGCTCACTTCTGCCCGCTCTGAAATTCAATTCTGCCGCTATATACAGTCCCGCCGGTGTAACACCGAAAATATCCATCATATCAGTTACATCCATGATGATTGAATCCAGGTCATCAGGACTCAACGCATAAGCGATGTCTTCTACCATGGCAGAAAAATTGTGATCTATTTTCTTAGTATTAGCAAGCAAATCGATTGTAAGAGAAGCCAGATTCGCCGCCTGTGCATTATCTTCGGCTGTACCGGCAGCTACCACCGCCGCGGTCATTGCAGCGGGATTATCCGTTGTCTTGGCAAGTAAAACACCCGCCAGCTTAACACCGAGCTGCGGCTGATCTGGATTTTTATTCCATGAGTACCGGCGAACACTGATATAACTTTTGCAGTCAGACTCACTGGCGTATTGGCGGTAAGTATCGACTATCGCGTTTGTAAAATCTTCTGAAAGATCGTATTTCAGGCTCGCGGCCAGCTGAAGGATAAACGCAACCCTTGTATGTTCTCTTTTCGCGGAGATAGCAGTGTTAAAAATCCTTATCCTCTGCTCAGCTGATTTGTTTTCCAAGGACTTGAGCAGAACTTCAAACCCTGTATCCGAAGACCCTGCCAGCTCCAATGCCTGCTCAAAAGTAATTTCTTCATCAAACTCTGTTCCGGCCAGCTTTGCCGTAAATTCGTCCCAACCGGCGGCATCGCCTTTTATCAGGGTTATCTTCCCGATAAGCCTGTTCCTGCCGTCTTCACTTAACAGAGGCCAGGCCGAATTTATCAGCGGCACAAAATCATCTGCGGAGAACCCTTCAGATTTAGATTTCTGATCTACCCAGCTGTTAAAGAACTTATCGGTGAGCTCTTCATCGTTGAAATACATGAGCATTGCAATACACGCCGCTCTGTGTTTATTGTCTTTGAAGGGAAAATTATCCATCGAACGAAGAACCTGCATCGCCTTTTCTTCGCGGCCGTTTAGAATCAGCCTCAAAGCAAGGTTTGCTATCTGAACAGGCTCACTTTCTGCCGCGATTAGTTCATCCGGATCCAGTTCCTGTGCGGCGCTGTCAAACCAGGTTGATAAAAGAGTTTTATCAATCAGACTGATCGAATCGCTGCCTTTGAATTTCTCCAGGAAAAAGTGGCAACTCTGTATCAGTCCTGTTTCAACACGGGAAGTTATAATCTTATCTTCGAAAAACTCATCATCTTTAAAAATTTCAGAGAGCCTAACCGCGTATTCATCGGCCAGCTCTGTCTTGGCCTGTGACAATGCGACACGGTCAAACTGCTTCCATATATTATACAGTCTGGGATATGCCGTGATCTGCTTATCACCGCCGTTTTTGATTAGCTTTTCTACCTCGAGAATCTCACTCTCCAGCCGTGAAGTTACTGAATCCAGCAGATTTCTCTTCTGTTGATCTGTCCGTGAAACAGATATAAGGGCAGTAGTAATGGTATCGGCGAAAAGCTCCTGCTCATTTACGTTAGCTGCCCGCCGAACATTCTTCTTGTCTTGAGCGGCCCCGCCGTTACTTCCGCTCACACTTACCGGCATCCGGTTCTGAATCAAAGAATTGGCCCTCATGTACTGACTTAGAGCCTTGTCAAATAATCCAAACTGTTCACAATACGAACCGGATTTAACATACAAAGACACGTTATCCGGATCAGTTATCAAAAGCTCACGTATTATGCGGTCAGCCTTTTCCGGCATCGAGGCATCTTCAAAGCTCTGGGCGACCTGCTGCTTTATCGCAGAATCCGAATCTCCGGCATCAGCGAGGCTGAATATCCTTTCTGCAAGGACAACGTCGTTTTTCTTCAGAGCCGCCCTGCCAAGATCTATATAAACCTGCGGCGGCATTACCTCTCCAAGCAGAAGAAGCAGTTTACCGTACTCTATCTGTCCCTCAACATTGGCATTAGCGCCGGCGGTATCTACCAGCTCACGCACGATAGCCGCCCGTCTCTGTCCCGCCGCAGCGCTGCAGAAGAGAAGCAGCTGTTCTATCTTATCACGATATCCAAGGGTTTCGCAAATATCGACCGCCAGCCTGTAGTTAAGTACCTTTGAAGGTGACGCGGCAATACGTGAATACACCCTGGCAAGAGCTATGTTTAAGTCATCCCTGCCGGTTTCCAGGTTTAAAAGACCGTCAACAGCTATGGCGAACAAGTCGTCCTGAACCTCATCTACAAGCAGCCTGCGAAGCCGCTCAACTGCCTGTTCGCGGTTGCCGGCATTATTCGCCGCACGGGCCCAGAGAAGATACGCTTCGATATTGTCGGGATTGTTGGCAATTATCCTGTCGTATGCATCCTGAGCCTGCTCATGCATATCAAGCATACTTAAAATTCCCGCACTGAACTCATCTGAGACACCGCCGGCCTCTCCCAGCTCTTCCATGCGTTTAATCGCCTCAACAGCATCATACCTGTTCTGACGTTCAATCGCTATTACAGCAATCTGCTGAAGGTATTCCTCCGCGTTTTCCGGATCTACCTCCACAAGCTGCTCAAGAAGACGCGTGCACTTGCCGAATTTTTCCGTGCGTATATAAACTTGAATCAGATCGTTTATTCGCTCTACCTGATCGCCGGAGCCGGCAGAATATTCTTTGAGCACTTCAACTGCTGAAATCGGATCATTTGCCGCTACATATATGTCAACCAGCAGGCCTAATGCATTGGGATCCGGTTTCTTATCGAGTGACTCCTCAAGTTCTATCACAAGGTCTGCAAGCCTCCCCTTTCGGGAGGCAAGATCAATAAGATGATCTCTGGCCTGTATTTTCATAGACTCTCTTGTTGCGGTTTGCCACATCCTGTACCAGGTTTCGTATGCCCGGTCTTCACTTCCGGTTTTTTCCAGAAGCCATGCCGTCCGCATCAGAACCTCCGGGCCGCCGCTGAGCTCGTACGCCCGCTGAAGCATTGATATCGATTTTACCGGATCTCCAAAACGCTCCGCCGCCTCGGCAAGCTCCACAACCGATTCGGCCGAATCACTTAAATCCTGATACGCCCGGTCAATCAGCTCTATCGCATGCGCGGTCTCGCCTGAGCGGTAGTACATTTCAGAGAGAAACATCGTAGCGGAAAGACGGTATTCGGGGTCAATCTCCAGAGCCTTTTCGGCGGCCTGTTCGGCAAGGTCATAAAACCCCATAGACCCGCATGATTCAGCGATAAGCATTAGATCAGAAGCCTTTGATGCCTCTTCTATGCTCTCGGTATAAAGCGATATCACCTGCGGCCTGTCCGAATCATACATCATAAGCCTGGCCAGACCGTCAATATAGATTATCCTGTTGCGTTCATCTTTGATCAGGCCCCGATAGATTTCTTTGGCTTTGTCCGTATCACCCTGTTCGAGAGCTATGCCGATCAGTTTCTTCTGAAATTCTAACGTTGTAACAAGCTCTTCTGCTATATTGTTGCTGCGGGCGTGCTCAATCAATTTTACCGCATCGTCAAATTCGCCTGTTATTGTGTAAATATCGATCAGAGCGGCAAAATGCTCATCGGTCATATTGGGCATTGATGACCATCGGGAGGCCGTATCGCTAAGTTTGCCCGCCTTTTCTGAGGCATGAATACATAATGCCAGAGCGTATTTTCTGTCCCGTTTGAGGCCGGCCCGCTTCGCCGCGTCTTCAAAATTTTCCAGGGCTTGTAAATATTCATCGTTGTGCAGTCGGCAAATGCCTCTGAAAACCAGGCTCTCAAAATCCGCATGTTCAGCCGTCTGGCTTTCGTAGATCCTTGCAGCGGAGGCATAATCACCGTTTAGCATCGCAAACAGCGGCAGGTTCGCATACGAAAATGTCTCATCATCAGAAATGCTCAGCAGCTCCCGACCTGCCTTTTCTGCGGCGCCTGATATATAACTGCTGCCTATCTGTGAAAGTTTTGTGTTTACCTCTGCGCTTTGAGCATAGCCGCTGCTTGAAACCGCAAGCAGGCCAAGCAGCACAAAAGCAGTCGCTGAACGGGGGCCGATTCTTCTTATGATTATGTTAGCCATAAAACTTACCAGTGCCGCCAGCAGACACCATGTCCAAAGTGGTTTTACCTTATAATTACTCAAAACTGAACGGGAATAATCCAGAGAACCGGCAGCGTTTTGCAGTGTGTAGTCTGAAACAATATCACCAAGCTCGGCTGCCGGAGCTGCCGTAATCGAAGCGGCTCCCGTGTTATCGCCGATATCAATCGAATAACTCCCGGATTCAAGAACAAGCGGTTCCGAACGCCATTTATCATCCAGGAGAGAAGAGGCAGAGAGAAAGATTTCCTTACCGTCGGCATTACTTAGCCGCCCCTCTATAACCGCCTTTGATTTATAATCTGAACTTCTCGGCCCGGAGTGGATATCTATAACCGCAACATTACCGTTGAGTTGAGGCTGTACCAGATAATCCGTATTACCCGGCGAGCTGTAGAGATTCTGGCATATCTGCTGAACCAGGCGGGCGTACTCATCAGAATCCGCCGCGTCAGACGACCATTGCCCCGCAAGCTGTGAGGTGTAAACTCCAACCTTGCCCAGACCGTAATCCCAGCGGCAGTATAAAGGCTCTCCCGAATCTGAACTAAGAGAGAGAGTTGCATTGGGACGGGGAGCGGATTTAATCAGACCGTGCAGATACGGAATAAGCTGGAAATTGATATTGTCAAACAGAACTGTATCAGAGCCTGACATATAGAAATCCTTTTCCACATATATAGAAAGCCTGGAAGTTTTGGGCTGTTTGAAAATCACCTCTGGTATCGAAAAACGGTCTCTGGCCAGATAGAATTTCCCGCGGCCCCACTGCGCCAGATCGGATAAGAACGAAGTATGCGTACCAGGTCCGACAAGAACGGTTGAAAGTGTAATCCTGTACTGGGTCATCCGGCGGATAAGCGACTCAAACCTGCCCTTTTCCACGCCGCCGTCAGTAAGTACCAGCACATGCCGTGTCCTCGTGTCCACGTTCTGGAGTGCGTAGAAGGCTTCTTCTATTGCCGGCAAAATTACTGTTCCCCCGCCCGCACTGAGGCGGTTCAGGGCCCTGTTAATGTCAATTGCGTTTGATGCCGGCTGAATCGGGGCAGCCCATTTCCTTGAGCCGTAAAACTCTACTATCCCAGCCTTGTCGTGCGGCTTGAGACGTTTGAGAGAAAGGCGGACAACCTCTTTGGCCAGCTCCACACGTGAGCCGGTCATGCTGCCGGAAGTATCTATGATGTAAACTACTGTCGATGAAGGGTCCCGCTTTTCTATGGGCTGAACAAACTCCAGCGGCAGAAGCTCGGACATCGGATCTTCAGAGTATGCGTTGCCGGCAGCTACACGGTAACCGCCGGTCACCAGAAGCCCCATACCGTTACGGACCTCCTGGGCAATCCTCTCCTGCAGAGAAAAATCAAGTTCAGTATCCGGCGTATCAGCTATCACCAGAAGCTGAGCCTCTCCAAGCTGCTCTTCTTCTTCCAGCGGCAGAATAACCGCCGACTTGCCAAACCATTCTTTGAGCGAATTGTAAACCGGCGAAGCGGGATTCGACTCTAAAACACAAATCTGGGCAGCACCGGTAACGAACATTGACGTCTCAAGACGGTTGTTTTCCTGGGAAAAATCTTTTTCACCTGTAATCTCTACCTCAAAAATATGCTGCCCCTCACGCAGAAGATGCACCGGAAAGCTCACAGCGTTCTGACCGGCTGCAAGCTCAATATCTGTTGTGTAAGAAAAATCAGAATCAAGGCCGCTGCAGCTTAGATGCCCCATTTGCGGATGACTGCTGAGAATATAAACATCCATCGAAGCCGGCTCGCCAAAACGGATTGAACCTGGCATCTGGACACTCTTTAACAGAACTTCCGGACCGGCAAAAGTGTCAATTATCTCAACCTGCAAACCTACGTTCTTCTTGCTGAAATCCTCGAGCAAACGAGCAGCCGAGCCTTCAGTTTCTATGCCGTCTGTAAACAGACACACAGACTCGCCGCTGCTGCACGAATCAAGAATCCGGCTCAGCGCATCGGCTGTAGCACTGCGGCACGATTCTGTCTCAAGACCGCGAATGCGTTCTATTTCCTGGAGTAAATCTGTCAGCTCTAACCTTTCCGGCTCTGAATCGATCTCATATACTGAAGATGCATAGAGAAACAGTCTGCCCTTAAGAGGCGTGCTCTCCTGCATTTCATTTATTGTGTTAAATGCTGTTTCAATGCTGGTATCTGGAATACTCGCGGATATATCAAGAAGATAGACCCTGCCCTTTTCATCGGGTTCTGTCTTTATATAAAGCCCAGCCAATGCGAATATCACAAGACTCACTGTAATGACGTTCAGGGCTGTAAGCAAAGACTGCCTCTCGTGCGGCCGTTTAGACCTTAAACCCGCATACAGGACAAGAACAACCGCTATCACCAGCAGCAAAAGATATTTATATTCTATAAAGCCCATAGTTTCCTTGAAAAGATCAAACTATCCTGCCCCTGCTGTACAGGAAAACCTCGGTTATACATAATATTAACAAAATAAGGATTATCACATGCGGCATATCAATATGCAGAAAAGCCGCCTTGCTCTCAAGCCGGCCGGATTGATAATCACCAGAGCCTGAGCTCAAATCGCAATAATCTTCCCGCCAGTTAAAGTCATTAAGACTAAGCAAATGCTTCCTCGCCGCTGATGGGTCTTCCACCCTCAGCACCGCCGAAGACAATCTCGCCATAAATTCCGGAAATACAGCATCAGTGTAGAGGTTTCCGCCCTCGCCAAAGAGTGATGAAGCCAGATACACACACCTTTTCTGTCCGGCAAAACTTGTATAAGCCAGCACATGCCCGTCGGCGGAGAATAACAGCGGCTCGCCCTCAACCTGAGGCCCGAAACCGTTGCCGGCGCCCGTCCTTATCCGGTTGAAATTCAAATCGTCAATTATCGCGCTGCCGGCATGTTTGATTATTTTCTGGCCGGCCTCGCACGCAACGCCCGCCCGGGCAAAGATTACCGCCTTGCCGCTGCTTTTAACAGATTCACTATCCGCGGTAAAAATCATGTCAGCATTGGCCCCTTTTTTCGCCGCAACCATGAAGCTCTGTGTCTCAAGAAAGACTTCTGCCGGATAAGGAATACCCGCCCCGCTGCGGTAGGTATATCCGGAAAACATATCGGATATGCGGAATTTTCTGGCCATCTGGTCGGCTTTAAATTCATCATCAGACTCAAAACTCAATGTATATTCTATGTTGCTGTCCGATTCGAGCAGGCTGTCCGCGTTAATGACGAAATCTTCAACTCTTCCCGCCTCGATGTTAAAGGTCTGAGAAATCACCTTACTGCCGCCATTGTCTGTTACTTCAACCGTCAGTGGAGCCTCTTGAGCGGCCCATCGCCCGGCTGTAACTTTTAACACTGCGTTTTCTCTGTTTGAATCAACGCTAAGCCGGCAGGACAAAACAGCGGTATTATCAACCGCAGAGCCGTAATTGTTTATGACAAATCGCGAGCTCAAATCCTCAACGGAACTGCCGGTTTTTGATTCTGAGAAATCTGCGAACAAACGTGCCGCTCTCTGGGGGTGGTCGCTTAGCAGTACTACTTTCAGCTCAGGGTCAGAGCTTAGCCCGCTGACGGCCTGACGTATTACATCTGTCAAATCTGAAGGGCACGAACAGGCGGTTATATCCAGTCCGGTCAAAAAATTTGTCATAGCGGCTTTATCCCTAAAAACCGACGATAAGCCGGTTTGCGGGCACGGGACAAAACTGACCCTCACTTCTTTTCCGCCCGCGCCAAGCAGAATCGGCCTTAAATCCTCAAGGGCCTTTTCCAGCCGTGTGCCGCCGGAGCCGCTTTTGAGCCCCATAGACGCGCCTCTGTCAACAATCACATGAACACTCCCGCCGCCGGCGGAGGAGGCCTGCATCTGCGGGCGTATAAGCGCAAGAATAAACAGTATTATAAGGGCCAGCAGGAATATAAAAGTATATGGATGGCGAAAACGGCCGCCGAGAATTCTGTGGCGTTTCTGGAGGTCTATCTCACGCCAGAAAATCACCGTAGCAGTTCTTCGAACCTGAAACCTGCTGCGAAGCAGATGCGCCGCGGCAAGAATCCCGGCTCCTGCGGCAAGAATGCCAAGTGCGTATAAAAGTGGTATTCCGGTAAATGTCATCGCGTTTATATCCTAAGTGTCCCGTTAATAAACAGCGTTTCAAGATGTCTCTCGAGGTTGTCCTGAGAATCAATCCGGTAGAGAGTTGACCCCATCGACAAAGCCGACCTGTCGAGCCTGTGATAATAATCCTGGTACAGCCTGGTGTATTCACTCAGAAGCCGCTCATCGTCTGCGACCTCTACATAGTCACCGCTCTCACAGTCAACAAACCGAACCTCTGAGTCAACAACAGGATACTCATCGACTTCCAGACCCATCTGAACAAACAGGCATTTATGGTAAAGGTTTCTAACCGCATTACAAAGGCGGTCTATTCCTCGGTTTGAGAAGAAATCAGACAAGACAATCAGAAGGCCGGGCCTGATTCTGTACTTTGAAAACTGATCCAGAGCGTCTGTAATATCCAGCTTACTGCCGCCCTCTAAAGATTCTATATGACTAAGGGCTGTTTCGAATGCGTTTTTTCTGGCAAATTGACGTTTCTCCGGCCAGATGCCATCCTGCATAGCAAAAACCTGAACCATTTCGCCCTGATTGAGAGCTACCGCACAAAAAGCCGCGGCCAGTTTTCTCGCCGCGACACTGCGAAGCCCGTCAAGGTCAAACAGCATCGAATCGCTCAAATCCAGCAGGATATAAACGGGCAGATTTTCATTTTCCTCAAAAAGCCGTACAAAAAGCTGCCGGTTTCGCCGGTAAAGATTCCAGTCAACCTTGCGGATATCATCTCCCGGCACATATTGACGGTGGTCTGCAAACTCCAGCCCATGGCCGATCTCTTTCGAGCGGTGTTCCGAATAAAAACCGCCCCGCGGAACGCGGTCAGTTCTGATTTGCAGCCTTTTGAGCCGTTCTATTTCACTATTTGTCAGCAATCGAGCCATATTTTACTTCCAACCCCGTAAGGGACGGCAATCATTCATTGGGTTTACTAAGATTTTTAAGCGCCTCTGAGATGTCCGAGATATTATCGCTGCCCGAGAGATTTATTTCAGGCTGCTCTTCTTCGCTGAGCGTCTCAACATCAACTTCTGAGACTTCAGGCACCTTTTCGAGTATGCCGCTGATAAGCGAATCAACCGACACCTTATTCGAATAGCCGTGGAAATTCAGCATTATTCTGTGACGAAGCACCGGTTTGGCAACATCTCTGATATCCTGGCACGATAAGGCAAAACGCCCGTCCAGCAGAGCACGAACCTTGCCCATCAGCATCAGACCCTGTGCTCCACGCGGACTCGAACCAAGAGCAACATTGTCGCGGACTTCATTTGTCACAAACTCTGTCCCGGGCTGTGTAGCCATTACAATCTTGACCGCGTAGTCCTGTACCTGATGGCTGACTTCTACGCTTCTGACGATTTTGCGAAGACGCAGAATATCCTCACCGCCGGCTATCTGCTTAAGCTCCGGCATCTGTGAGCCGGTTGTCAAATTCAGTATCTTCTCATATTCATTACGCTTAGGATAGCCGACTATCAGTTTTACCAGAAAACGGTCAAGCTGGGCCTCGGGCAGAGGATACGTTCCATCCTGCTCGATTGGGTTTTGCGTGGCTATCACTATGTTCGGCTGGGGCAAATCAATTGTGCGTGTTCCCACGGATACCTGTGCTTCCTGCATAGCCTCAAGCATCGCTGACTGAGTCTTAGGCGTTGCACGGTTAATCTCGTCGGCTAATATAAAGTTCGTAATAACAGGCCCGTTCTGAAACGTGATTTCATGCCCGCCGCCGGGTTTTTCGACAAGTACCATAGAACCTACAATATCAGCAGGCATAAGATCCGGTGTAAACTGGATTCTGGAATAATCCAGATTCAGCGTTGTCGAAAGCGTGCGTGCCAAAAGAGTCTTGCCAAGGCCCGGAACGCCCTCAAGCAGAACATGGCCGCCGGCAAACAGTGCCGAAAGGACATTATTTACAAGATCATCATGGCCGACAAAAACCTTGTGAACCTCGTCTTTTACCGCGTTGAAGAGCGTTAAAAACTCGCCCGCAAGCTCTTTACCTTCTGATAGTTCTTTGCTAAACTCGTCATTATTCATGAGTATTTCCTTGTTTAAAGCTCAAATATTAAACATCTTATTTCTATGAAAACAAAAGAAACTAATTACCGTTTCTGTTTAACCGCAGCATATAATCACGGACAAGCTCTCTGAAATCAGAGCTCACACCAGAGTTGTTTGCAGGCGTATCCGGCATCTCACCGGCAACGACATCAATACTCTCTGCGTGCTCGCCGGCTTCTATCTGCGGACGTCCGCGTTCCTGGATAACCTTATTTACTCCCGGGCCCATCTTGCCCTTAACAAAATCAGGTACCGGCACACCTAATACAAGCGAAGCTGTTCCGCGGGATTTCTTTGTCGGGCCGGGCCCGCCGCGTCCGGTTCCGGGTTTATCGCCTTTGGCTCCACCGATATTCAACTCACGATTCGGCGCCTGTGTCCGGTCTTTGAGATGGGGCTGAATACCGCCGCGGTTGCGGTTGGATTCTTCCTTGTCCTCGACCTCCTCGTCTTCTTCCTCTGGCGAGGGACCCTCGCCGCCGGTTGATTCGTTCTGCGACCAGGTATTATAGACCGCCGGCGTTGAGCCCTTGCCGGCGCTGCCGCTGGACATAGAGCTTGCCTTTGATGATTCGGGCAGTTTTCTCTCTTCGGGTACGGCCTCGTCCGAGTCTTTCTTAGAAGCACTTTTTTTCGCGGGTTTTCGCGGCGGGGCATTCTTAGAGCTCAATGAAGCTCCCGCGGCGGAGCTGCCGCTGCCCTGTGACTCGACCGCGGTCTCGGAAAGGCTTGTAGATTTGCTTGTAAGTCCCTGCAATTCATCAGTCTTACGCTGATCAGCACCCGAAGATGCCGCCTGCGGGCTGCCGGCCATTGATTGTTTCCAGTTTTCTACCTTTCGCTGGCGGGGATTTTCACCCTGCTGCGACTTTTCTGTATCATCAGTCTCCCCTGCCCAGACACTATCGCCTGATAACGGGGCTGTTTCCCTGCCGCCCTGGCCCGGGCCGGTTCGGCTCAAACCGTTTATCCAGACCGCAGCGGAAAGCATAACCAAAGCGGCTATAAATTTAACACTTACACTCCCGGCAGGAAAACTGTATTCCACGAGCCAGGGTTTTTCGGTATTGTTCTTTTTTAATACAGAAAGCCCCTGCTCTATCGCACATCTGCCAAAAAGCGTAAATCGTTTACTCGTATAAAGATCTAACGCTGTTGCGATCTGATTATGGCTGCTGCACGCAAGATCAAGATGCTCGGCGGCCTGTTTCTGCCCGGGATAACGCCTCAATGCCGGCAGGAACACCCAGCAAAAGGCTATCGCACCCACGGTAAACGCGGCGATGAATAACGACCAGCCGCTGAAAGCGAAATCAATCCCGGCTATAAAACACACAAGCGATGCCGCCAGGATTATCACGCAAACCGCTGCAATAACTATAGATGCAGCAACAAAGCCTTTACAGGAACTATTCTTCAGCTCATTGCGGTAAATACTTTGACGCGCCGCGTGAAGGTTATCGCCGAATTCTTTATGTTTTGTCCAGGTATTTTTGCTCATAGTTTACTGTTTAAAACAGGAATTATAAATATTTATGCTTATTCTTCAAATGCCTTTTCAAAACTTAGCACTATTCTTTTGGATTCTTTTTCCTGAATCAAAACAACAATTCTGCAGCGGTCAGGATCGACATACCACGGCCGCGTTATAAAACTCGTTGAGTATTTTTCTTCAATCTGACCGATTGTGGTATCGATATCTTCCCAGAGAGCCTCGACATCGGGAATCGTGTAAGTTACCTTCTCCTCGTCAAACAGCGACTGTATGCCGTGCCGGACAACATTACGGTACATCCAGAGCCCGCTTGCGCCGGCACTCATGACATCACCTTCAACAAGCAAAACAGCCGACTGGTACTCCAGACCTTCAACAAGCGGCTGGAATTCAACTTCAATCTGCCCGTCTTTGCGGGTTGTATTTGTCATGAGTTCCCTTTTAGCGGGATCCTGATTTTCAATCCCTTCAAGGAGCCCGTTAAAAACATCCTGTGGCATCATTCCTTTGAAACCTCTCAAATCAACCCTTTTCCCGTCAATAAACAGCGCCGGTGTGGTTTTAACGCCATAATAATCAGCCCTGGTGACAGAAATCCGTGTCTCCATCGGATCGCCGGTTGGTCTGCTCAAATGATATTTGACTACCTGGACGTTATAATCACTGAAATACTCGCCGATCCCGTCAACCGCCAGTGCTATCGCGCCGCAATCGGGGTTATCGACAGAGTTAAAAAATTCCAATGTGGTGATCGCCGGCCTTTGCTGAGCCCTGTTTTCAGGATGGAAATCAGGAATATGCCCCTCAAGAAGCTCGCGGGCATCTCGCATTCCAAATTCTTTTCTAAACTCTATGTTATTGTTCAGCCTGTCAAGCGCCGGCGTCGCCTCCGGCGGGGGATCATCAGCCATAGCAGAGATGATATATCTCGACCACGCCCTGAGATTTTTATCCATTTTCTCATACACCATACCCATCCACAGATTAAACCGCGGCTCTTTGGGCAGGCCGAATACCGCGGATAACATATGCCGGCGGGCCTGGGTTATCTCTCCAAGCTCCAGAGCCGCAAGCCCCAACTGGGCCTGTATCTCAAACGGAGCACGGGAGTTAATATCATCATCGGCCCATTCTTTGGCCTGTTCAAGAAGCTGGCGCACTAAAACAAGCTCGGGGTCTTTGCCGCTGTTTCGAAGGCTCTGGCAGTGATTTATAAGAACCTGGCTCTTGCGCTCGATTTGCGCCGCCTTTACCGTATGCTCTACCGCCCGGAGCCAGGCAGACTTATCAAACGGCTCCTGCGAAAGTCTCATTTGCGCAAGACTTGCCGCGGCCTCCTGGTAATAGAAATTATCCCGGCCGGAGTCATTTATAAACTCCTCGATAGCATCTGGATCCTCATCGCGGACAGCGTCAAAAAAAGCCTGCTCAGGGAAACTGCGGGCTGTCTTGATCTTCTGGCGGAAATGAATTATATCGTTAACAGGGTCAACACTGAAAGCAAACGACTCAAAAAACACATTGCCAAGAATAATATCCGGCATATCGGGATTCCCGCCGGACAATTCCGTAGCCCGAAGCGGGGTATAATCGTTAATTGTTATACCGCCCAGACTTATATCACCCAGATTGTTATCCAGATCCGAGGCCAGCTCCGCCGCGATTGTATCTATCAAAGTTTCGCGCCTGCGGGTGCTTATGCCGGCCTTTATATCAAATCCGTCCGGGCCTTTGAGGTTCAGAACAAGGCCGTATCTGCCCCTCTCAAAGTTAAAGGCAAAGACATTGGGCTCCTGCGGCTCAAGTGTCAACGGGTCATTGCTCAGGGAAATTTTACCCCTGGCCTGGTCTATCGTAAAAGTATGCCCGGAAAAGGCATCGATTCCCAGCATCGCAACCGCAGGTATCTCGTTGAGCTCGGAGGCGAAATCCTTGGTCAGGTCTTCAAGAAATTCCAGCCCCATAGGTGTTGTCTTGAGATTGCTCAAAACCGCCCCGCCGGCAAATTCCATGCTCAGGGTATCACCAGAAGCGAATTCAAGCATCTTGCCCGTGTTTTCGTGCAGAAAGACACTGCCCGACTGGCCCGCGTCCAATACCACATTGGCCTCAAAACTTAAGTCTTTATAGACTATGCGGCACCGGGCGACCGACTGGCCGTCAATCAGCGAAAAATCAATATCCGCCCCGAAAACGCCGCAAACCGCAAATATTAAAAAATATGCCGGTAATACACCGGCATACAGCATATTTCTAAATCTAACTATTTTTTTCAATACGTATTCCAAAAAACGATACGTGGTTTCTATTCTCTGCAAACACTGAACTGAAGATTGCTCATACTGTTTGCTATAATGGATTTACACAAAACATAAAAGGACATCGAAGCCAGTCTTATTTAAAGTCCCGAACTGCTGGTGTCGCCATCGACATAGGATGCCCGAACTTGACAGTCCATGAATAAAAAGTTAATTGATTTCGCGCCGTCTTTACTCTTATTCGTATGGTAATTATGCGGATATTTTCTTCTCTCTGTTGGAACAGTGCTGCCTCTTGGTGCACCGGGAATAGCCGGAGTACCAGGCAGAGATGTAAAGTTGTCCCAGCAAAGCGGGGATTTAGAAAACTGCCTTGCGCTGAACTTGAAATACTTCGTTTTAGCGAGTATGGCAGCGGTGCTGAAAGCATAGGTAACGCCGTAAGGCCTCATCCACTTGGCACCGATATCCTGACAAACCCAGACTTTATCAGAAGCGTCAATGATTTTCAAGTCATCAAAAAGAGCGTTCAGACCAAAAATCTCTTTATTTCCTCTGGGATCATTAGGCATGATGTAGCCCTTTTGTACCCTGAAGTTATGCCCGCCTAAAACGTGAGAGCTGGGAAAATAATCGTCATTTTCCATAGCATAGGAATGGTAACCCACGCCTATATTTTTCAGGTTTGCCATACAGTGGACACGCCTTGCCTGGCCGCGGGCTTTCTTCATAGCCGGCATCAGGATCGCCATAAGTACTGCTATGATTGAAATAACTACAAGAAGTTCAATCAGTGTAAATGCCTTTATTTTTAACTTTGTCGTCGTATTTGCCATAGATTGTATTTCCATTTTACAATTTATATATCTTCGCGGAAACATACCGCTCCCGCGAAGATATTCGGCCAAGATCAGTTGATCAGCCAGTTATCAATTGCCAGCAGCAAGTCGGCCGCTGTTACATCACCGTCATCATTGAAATCGCCTTCGCCCCAGGTCGAATCGTATCCTGAATCAACCTCGGGGTAATTAGCACTGAACAGGGCAATATCCGCAAAATCTACAGTATTGTCCGGCTTCAGGTCGCCGTTTATGAGTAAATCCCAGAGCAGGCTCGCATCAGGCGAATCCCAGTATGCACAGAACAGAGCTGCGTCGGCAGAGTCAACATTGCCGTCGAAGCTGAAATCTCCGTCTGTCCAGCTGTAAACAGTGCCGTCAACCTTGGGATAATCCGCTATAAACAGATTGTAATCTGTCATATCAACAACGCCGTCGAGATTTATGTCGCCGGGTGTTGCAAACTGATACAGCACCTTGGCATCGTATTCATCAACACTCTTATTTTCAGCGTAATACGTCCCGCTGATACTCTCATAATCTTCGCTGGTTCCGTTTATATCCGCCTTGAAATAATCAACAGTCGCCTGTGTAGGTGTGTCAAAGTTCAGCTCAGCTATATAGACATCTGATTCGGGGTCTTCCGGATCTTCCATAACAATCTCAAGAGAATCGTTATATATTCTCTGGTCCCTGAAGAAATTCAGGTCATCTATGTCAAAATCACCGTCACGGTCAAAATCGCAGGGCTTGGTAACAACAATGCCCCCGACCGCATCATCACCGGCCTGCGTCATATGTGTAAGTACAGGGTAGCCGTAAACATCATCATGATACTGCAGACGGTACACGTGGGTGCTTGTAATTGAGAGATTGTTGTCTCCATTGTAGCACATATACTGGCCTCTGTTGTTAAGGGCGTAAACTCTTCCCTCAGTGTCATACTTAAATGCAGCCCTGCTGCCAAGTGTAAAATAAACATTGCCATCAGGATCACATGTAACACCATATACCGAATCAAGGCCGCCTCTGAGATCTTCCATAAGCTCGGCATCTACAACTGTATAAGTAGTAGTATCACCGGTGCCGTCATCAACGACACACAACAGTCCGCCTTCATTGCCTGTCTGGCCGGTACCCTCGAATATGATCTGCTCACCGGTTCTGGTTCCGCCGGTAAAGTCTCTTACGCTTGTGTGTATTGACCATACTTCGGTTGAAATCCTGTCACTGCTGGAAGTGCTCATTGCAGGCAGAAGCAGCTCAATGCTCATATCTGAGAGGTTGACTTTCCAGATACCGCCGCCATAAACGTCTTCTGTCCAGACACCGGGCTCATCCGGCTCTTCCAAGCAGTCGTAATGTTTGTGAGAACCTGCAAAATAAACCGCACTTGCATCACTCGCCCAACAACCCTGACGCATATAGTTGAATACATGAGAACTTGTATAATCCAGTGTTGACAGCTCTGGGTAATCAAGATAGGTATTTGATACATCAAACAACATTCTTGCCGAAACAAGCGGACGGAACACATCGTTCCAGTCGGCTTGACCAAAAGCCCCCCAAAGCTCGCCTGTACCGCCCGTACCATCCTGGCCGGTGTCATAGTCGGGAAGCTCAGTAGTTGGGGACCCGATGCGCCTCAAATCGTATAGCAGGGCGATTTTGTCATAGTCATGCTCATATATACGGAATGTGCCAGTTGGGTCATAATGTCTTACATACCAATGTTGAGTAATAAGGGCCAGTTCGCCGGCTTCATAATCTATGCCGTCAACAGTAACAGGTGCGGGGTTGACAACAAAACCGCCGGCACTGATGTAACCGCCGAGATTGAAATCCGTAACACCCGTTGAAAAATCCCAGTCTGCGTTTGCCACCCTGGGAAGATCCGAAGCGGAAGCGTACATCCAGGATGAACCGTAGATATCGTCAATCGTTGAGGGATAACCCGGGTCATCATCAACTATATCTGTTGGCTCATAATAAACAGGGCCAAAGACATCCGGAGTAAATTTACGGATACTCTGTCCCGTAGAACCAAAGAGCACCGTATAAAAATCACCTGTAACATCGTTGTAACCACAGGCACCTAAAGTGGAATATACAACCACTCCCGAAGGCAGCTCCTGCAGCCCTGTGTGCTCGGCTGGAACCACACGGTACATATTGTCCGGGGCCGCCGCGAAAGCGCCGGCTGCCAAAATTAAAACTAACGTAACCAAACTCATTTTTTTTCTCATGTTCGTACCTCTCCTTGATCTAAAATCAAGCTACTTAAATTAATATTACAGTTTCTGTACGTGAAAACGTCAAAGCGTCTTACCTTATACGCTTCGCTGTCAACACAATTTACATTTCCTGCTACTTCCTTGTATAATAATATAGCACGGAAAACCGTTTTAATCAAGCGATAAGTGGCAAACTTTCGCAAAAACAGTAAAAAACTGTCATAGAGCAAAAACATACACCTAAAACATTATAGCTTTTAAGGCGTTTAAACTCCCGACTAAACCCCTTTTACGCACTCAAAAAGCCATATTGACGCATTTTCCTACTACTTAACAGGTGAACATGTTTAACTGACAATAAATTTTAACAAAGCGCATTTTTTACGAAAAAAACAGAGATTTTTTATTGAAAAGTTTATTGACGAACAAAAGCCTTAATAAATTTCCCTACCTCGCCGAGGATATATCGAACCTGCCGAATGAATCGAGCATGTCGAGAAAATCCGCCGGCTCGCCCTGGCTGGTGCTGAGCATTATATATATGTTTTCGCCGGGCTCTGCCGGCCGGGTTGAATCAACATAAATCCATTTTTTATCCACATATACCTCGTTCCAGGCATGACCGAGAAAGCCGCTCTCGATGCCGGAATAATCCTCGACATAGAGCAGCCCCAAAACCATGCGGCATGGTATGCCCGCCTTGCGGCAGAGTGCCGCGGTCAGCACTGAATGCTCGGTACAGTCGCCGCGGCGGGTTTTCGCCGTTTGCGACGCGGTCGCAAAACCGGTGGAAAGGTCTTTCGAATTTATCGAATTATTTACGAATTTCGTAATCATTTGGACAGTACCCCACCTATCCGTCGCTTTTGCTTCAATTGAGGCAAACATTTCGTTTATTACTTCGGACTCAAAATCAACATAAACCGTAGGCCGCAGCGCTTCGAGAATCTCTGAATCAGACCCCTCATACGCGGCGGGAACAACCTTGTCCGGTTTGGCGGGTTTATATACAACGCTGAGAGATTTACCCTTGCCCCTGACCGTCTGGTTGTCATTTTCGGGGATTCTGATCGGCTCTGTGTCGTTTGATTCCACGGCAAGTGTAATTTTGCCGGCGTTTTCTCTGAACTTGTCAATCAGCCCGGCAGGCGCTTTTATAATAAAGTTGCGCATTATATCGAAATCCTCCGCCTTGCTCAGGGCATGCTCCTTATCACAAAGCATCATCTCAACGTCCATGCCGGCGATTTTGCTGTTGGTCTTATACATTCTCTGCTCATCGTCGAGCCATGAGACGCTCTTCACGCTCATGCCGGCTATGTTCTCGGTGCTTTCCACACGGTAGAGCTTTTTTATGCCGCCGGGCAGAACGAGCGGCTCCTTTTCTCCAACCCGCATTGTCATTTTGCAGGTGCTTTTCATGCTGCCGACAAAGCTGGTGAACTCAAACTCGGCTCCGGGCTTGATGCCGCCGGCCTGATCTATCGCCAGCTTCATCCCTTCAGGGAAGAGAATATCGCTGTCAAAGGCAACCGTATCCTCCGTTACACCCAAACCGCTGTCAGTATTTATAACGACCCGGCCGTCTTTTACCGTGCCGGTGAATGTCTGGGCCATGCCGCCCATCTCCACTACCGAGCGAAAACCGAGCGGCCTGCCGCCGGCGGTCTCGAAATACGTCTCGGTCTGCGTTACAGTAATCGACGTTCCGAAACGCGATATGGTCATTACCACCTTATCGGAGGTTGTAACTTTGCCGCCGTCCCGGCTGCGGGTATGCTCTGAGTAGCCGACCTTTTTGCCGTTCATCAGCAGGGCATAGTATTCGGCCTCATCTTCGGCGGCAAACGCGGGCATGAGTGTTAATACGGATACTACAGTTAACATTATGATTATAAAGCACTTTCTTTCACTGACGGATATAGATGTCATTTTTACCTCAAAATTGACCTGATTTGAAATTCTGCTGGGTATATATCTGCTGGGTATATATTAGCTCAAATGTGCAAAAAAGCTAAGCAAAAGGATAAACAGGATTAAAAATAAATCAATTAAATCATGTCAATCTTGTTAATCCTGTCCACTTAATGCCTGACACTTTGTTTATATTTTCCTTGCCTTGAATTTCGTATTGTTTACTATCTGCGTTCAACTTAACAGGAACAACCAGAATATAATAGCAAACAGTAAGCAAATGTACAAACGAGCCTTTACATTGATAGAACTGCTTGTGGTAATAGCAGTTATCGCCCTTTTGATGGGCATTCTCCTGCCGACGCTTGGCAGGGCGAAAATTATTGCCCGACGCACAATCTGCCAGAGCAACCTTAAGCAGATCTCGCTGGCGTTTGAGATGTACTGCCACGACAACAATTCTACCTATATCGCCGCGGACGACCCCGTATCCGGCGGCGTATGGCTCTGGATGGGGCGAGGGTTTCGCGGCTGGATAAAACCGTATCTGGACAACAGCAGCGGCAACACGGCAGTGCTTTCATGCCCGGGCGATATAACCGCCGAGGACAAATATGAATCAACCAGCTACGCCTATTCCATGAGCTTCTACTACAGCCCCGAACAGATAAATTCTATCGATTCCACCGCCGGCACATACGGCACAGAATGCCCGATAAAATCCACTCCGCAGCGCCGCGAAAATGTCGCCCTGGCATCACAGAAAATTCTTTGCGGCGAATGGCTCAGCAACCACGACAAAAAAGACGGAGATATGGGCTGGTGGTGCAGTATCGGCAGCCGAAACTTCGTCATGGCAGACGGCAGTGTGGTTTTTCTGGCGGCAGAGGATATTGAAGAAGCCAACGACGGCCTGCCGGACCCGAACCTGACCAGAGACGGCATATCAGGTTTTGATGTAAAACGATAAAGAAAACGCACTAAGGAGTTTTTTATGCCGGCAGACAAAGCAAACATTTATGATAATATCCCAAACAACCTCCCCGATGAGCTCATACAAACCCTCTGCCGCGGCGGCGGAACACGGATCGAGCGGATAATCTCACGCGGCCACGAAAGCCCGGAAGATTTCTGGTATGACCAGGAAAATGACGAATGGGTGATCATTCTCCGCGGCGGTGCAGTGCTGGAATTTGAGCACGGCCGGCAGGTTCAGATGCGCCCGGGCGATTATATGAATATCCCCGCACATACACGCCACCGCGTGGTATCAACTGATTCGCACAACGACACAGTATGGCTGGCGGTGCACTATAATTTATAATCAGTCTTGAAGTGCCGGGTAAAACGGGTATTATGGTTTTTTTACATACAAACGAAAATACAGGGCCGAATGTACATGGAAAATAAGTTATCAATAGAAATGCTGGCTGTTACACCCGAGGCAGAAAAGGTAATCGAACAGGCCGGCAGAACATGCTATCTCAGCTTTGAGCGTATCGGAGCCAACTCAGCGCCGGAATTTATACAGAAGCTCGCCGCAATGGGGCACGAATCGCCGTTTGAGCACGCCCAGGCCACCTTCCGTATTCGAAACTGCTCACGGGCAATGACCCATCAGCTTGTCCGGCACAGGCTTATGGCGATCTCGCAGCAGTCGCAGAGGTATGTATCCGAAACAGAATTTGAGTACGTCATACCTGAAACGATGCCGGCGGAATTTGTTGATGATTACAAAGCCGATATGGCCGCGATCCAGCAAATGTACAACAAATGGCGCAGGCGGGGACTGAAAAAAGAAGACGCCCGTTTTGTCCTGCCAAACGCCTGCTGCTCGGAGATTGTCGTCTCGGCGAACTTCCGCGAATGGAGGCACGTGATCAAGCTGCGGACATCTAAAAAAGCTCAATGGGAAATACGCAAGGTATGCACCGAGATACTGCGTCTGCTGAAAGAAGCCGCGCCGGCGTGTTTCAGTGATATTGAATAAAAGATAGAACGGTTCTCACCCCTGGGCGAAAAAATATTTATTTATCAGATAGATCTCCCCGTAAACACACAAGACACTCAACGCAATCCAGACGAACAACTTTGTCTCTGCCCACATATCCTCGAGGTATCGGCCGGTGAGCAGCGACCAGAAATCCGGCTTAAAGTTGTACTTTACAGCCTCCCAAAAGCTCTCCCAGGTCCTGAATATCAGCTTGCCGATTAAAAAATACAACGGTATATTCAGCACCGCGACAATAATAATTCCTGCAATCCCCATAGAAAAGCCCTGAACTTAAATATCTTAACCTATATAAAATAAAAACTCATAAAGTCCGATTAAAAGCGGTAAAGATATACTAACGGGAAAAGCAAAACTTTCAATAATTGGTTAAACTTTTTTCTTAAAATGATAAACAATCCCGGCAGTCAGGGCACTCAAAGGTGCTACAGCTACCATGCCGAAACTGCCCACAAGTATGTTCAACACTTCTGCGGCTATGACATTTGTGTTGAAAAACTGGCACAAAGGCGTTCCCTGGCCCATATAGTACATGAGCATAGTGGTGTATCCTCCCGAATATGCCAGCAGCAAAGTTGTAGTCATTGTTCCTACCACTGACTGACCCACCCGAAGGCCTGCCTGAATATGCTCCCAGAAATGGATATCGGGGCGTTTTTGATGTATTTCATGCATAGAGGCAGCGATATCCATCGCCAGATCCATAACCGCTCCCGAACATGCGATAAATATTCCGCACGTAAATATAATTGTAAGATCAAGTTTGGGAAAACCGGAATACAAAAGAGTCTCTGCGTATGGACGGACTGCTCCGTGAATGTTGAATCCGCTTGAAAAAAGAAAAGCCAATACGCATGTGAAAATCAACCCTGAAAAAGAGCCGATAAATGTTACCAGTCCTTTCTTGGTGAGCCCTCCTACCAGAAAACTTACCGATGCGGTAAGTGCCGCGACAATCAATATCGCAACCGGCAGCGGATTCATACCCTTTAAGAACATCGGTATCATTAGTTTCCAAATAATCAAAGCAGCGAACACAAACGATAGAAGTGCCTTTGCACCTGTCGGACCGGCAACTATTATCAAAAATATGCCGAACAATACCGCCAGTATAATTTCAAGTTCAAGCCTGTAATGGCCGCGTGTGTAGCCTGTAGTCTTGTCGCCATTGTATCGGTATTCGATCAAAGCCTTCTCGCCAGGCTTGTATATTTCATCTATATCAAGCTTGCCTGACATCTGGTTTATAACGCTTATTGTCTTACCCTTGTGAGGCCCTTCCAGAAGCTCTGCTTCGAGAAACTGTGTTCCAACCCGCACGATGCCAAGAACCTGAAAGTCCGAGTTGTCTGCTGAGACAATACGAGCCTTGACATTGAAAGCCTCTTTTGAAGCCGCATCCTCAAAACCGGTGGGAACAAACAGAAGCGATATACATACAACTGCAAAAATGAACGTGATTATTAAGTCGTTTTTTGTGAACTTCATTGTCATTCATGCCGCAGAACCAAGCTGCCGCAATATGGGTGTTTTGGTTAACTCCGCTATTTAAAAACAGGGCAAGGACATTTTAGCTGCCCTTGCCCTATGTTCAATATAAATTAGCTTGGGTGAAAATTAGTTGCCAAGATTGACTCTCATAGCCTGTGCCATCTTAAGTGCAACATCTGTGTTGTCATAGTTGCCTGCGAATCTCCACGCATCATAACCCAGAGCGTAAACCGGTACAGGTACAGCTGTGTGCGAGTATGATGTGAAAGCAATACCGGCACGGCGGTTCATGATATGTGTAAGGGTTACTGTAAACGGCTCATAGTAGCCATAAAGCAGAGAGTCATTTGTTCCGCCGGCTATTTCTTTGCCGCTCATTGAGTCGTCATAAGCCTGCTCAAGAGTAGAAACCTCGAAGAGTGAAAGATCATCGTAAACCAGACCGAAAGCGTTCTGGATGCGTGCTTTGATATCATCGTTCATATTTATTGCAGGATCCCATGTTTCATAGCTGCCGAAAGATGCTTTGTGTGCTGCGAACTCTGTCCAGTCGAAAACCTCGTAAGACATTGTCTGACCGTCGAGAATCTCGAAAGCTGTTTCATAGCCTGTACCTGCAAAACCAAGTGTCATTCCGCCGCACTCATGGTCGCCTGTTACGACGATCAGAGTTTCTGTGGGGTGTTGCTGATAAAAATCAACTGCAACGGCTACAGCATCATCAAGAGCAATATTGTCTTTTATAGCTGCGACTGCATCGTTAGCGTGACATGCCCAGTCAAGCTTGCCGGCCTCAACCATCATGAAGAAACCGTTAGAGTTGTCCATTAATCTGATACCTTCTGCTGTGTAATCAGCGAGTGAAAGGTCAGCAGGGTCACGGTCCATCTCGTAAGGCAGAGCCCATGAGCCGTCGATGTAATCCTTACTGTAAGCGAAACACTTTGTGCCGGGAGCAACAGCAGCAAGCTCAGCTGCATTTGATGCAACTGTGTAGCCGTTAGTCTTTGCATATTCAACCGGATCGTTTGAAGCATCAGCATCAGGGCGTCCGGGAGCATAGTAACGCTTCCCGTCCCTGATCCTTTCACCCTTCATTCCGCCGCCTGCGAAGTAATCGAAGCCGCTGTCTGAGAGGTTGTTTGAGATGTCCCAGTAAAGACCGCGTTCGGGTTGGTGTGCGTAGAAGCATGCGGGTGTAGCATGGTCAATTGATACAGAAGAAACAACACCGACCTTCATGCCTTTTGCCTGGGCCTTTTCAGCGATTGTGTTGAACGGAAGGGCCTTGAACTTGTCCATAGCGATTGTGTTGATAGTAGTCTTCTCGCCACAAGAGAGAGCCGTTGCAGAAGCGGCAGAGCCGGTGATGAAACGGTTGTTAGCGTATGTAGTCTGAAGACCGAGAACAGGGAACTGACTCATTACCAGCTTGGCAGCGCCGGCAGTGTCCATACTTGCAAGCAAGTTGGCATCCGGCTCACCGGTGCTGTAACCGGTAAGTCCGCCTGGATTCCCTGTGGGGTTATCGGGCATTGCTGACTGAGCCAGATACGCTTCAGTAGCGTGAATCTGCGGCAGAGCCATGCCGTCACCGATAAAATAGAATACATACTTGGGGCCCTGTGTCGGTCTTGTACGACGTGCCTCTACATTGGTACTTGTAAAGACGACCATCAGGATGATCATAATAGATAGCAGGGTTTTCTTTTTCATTTTCAGTTTTCCTTTCTGAAAAAATCACAAAATAAATTAAAGATACTTTACGAGTTTAAATGCGGCATTTCCGAACCGCTTTTTTTCATTTGTTTTATTAAAATCAATTAAGTTTTTTCTTTCTTAAAAGAGCCAGGCCTGCACCGAAAATAATGAATGTTGCAGGTTCCGGAACATTCACCATATCTACAGTTACCGCGTCAACATACATCGGGTATGCGTCCCACTCGGAGCTGTTGAAGTTCAGAGTCAGCCATACACACTCAGCAGCAGGCTCTAATACAAAGCTGAAAGCGTCTGTTACCCAACCGTCAGCATTTGTCTCGCTTTTCTCGAGAATCGGACCGTAAATTCTATCATTGAGCGGGTTATCGAATGTATTGTTGGTCTCAACGTTGAATGAAGGTGCAACATCTTCAAATGGCTCATAAGTCACCTGAACCCACATTTCAGTGTAATTGTCGGTCTGGGAAAAGTTAGGAACCCAGAAATCGAGGTCAGCATCGTTCCAGACCTCTATAACATCAAAGCTGTTGTTATAGGTTGCGAGATAGTTAGCGCTTGCACCTGTAACTACATCAGGTCCGTCAACGTAAGCTAACGCTTCATTCGGGATAACATCAAAGAAATCCGGAGATATTGCTCCGTTTCCAAATCCAAAGCCGCCGCCCCATGTGTCCCAGCCGGCACCGACAGTGTAATCATCGCCAAGCCATACCGGATCAGTTGCCGCGTTTGAAATCAGTGACATTCCAAATACCAAAATTAATAATACAAAATACTTCTTCATTGTTCTTTACCTTTCAGCTAATAAAATTCTTCAACTTTTTCAGACCAGAATCGAAAATCGAAAGAAAATTTCAAAACTTCACCAGGCAGGCGCACTTTATGCGCAAATCAGAATCACTGCCGGATAAAATCAAGTACTTAGCTTCTTCTTCAAACTTTCAGACTATGTTCTGGCTTCTCTACAATATTTCTTCTAACGTTAGAAATGTAAAACTCGAACGCCGAGCTTACGGCTGTAATCTTATCATCCAATTATTTGCATTTAATTATTGAATAATTAAAATAAGATTAAAAGTAAAACGTGGGTAAAGCGGAGACTTGCTAATTAAGTTTTATTCTCTCTAACTATAATATTTCACAATCTAAACTTAATATTTGAATAACTTTAGTCGTTTTGGAAAATAAAAGGTATAAAAAAAGACAAATTTTTCCGGTTTTTTCCACCTAAAATTAGTTTATTGTCCTTAACTACAACACAGCCTCCCAGAATCTCTCCCAAGTCCTGAATATCAGCTTGCCGATTAAAAAATACAACTCTACCGAAGTATCCGCATAAGCCCTGCACCGCAGCGATTAACTCTCATAAAGGTGATTGTCTTTTATATATTCCAGCACACCAGGGGCGAGCATACCCGAAACATCCTGCCCCGCGGCAAGGCGTTTGCGCACCTGCGTACTGCTGATATCGATAAGCGGCGTCTGGACGGGGACAACCTTATTCATCGCGGCAAGCTCTTTACCCAGCAGACCGGGCAAAGCCTGCTTATCAAAGATCTTACAGCCGCCGCGGTACATCGCTGCTATTGTGCAGTTATTTAGCATCTCTTCTATCCGATACCATTTTTTTAAAGAACCAAGCGTATCGGCTCCAACAAGCCAGAAAAGCTCCGCGTCATCACCCAAAAGTCTCTTGAAATGCATCACAGTATCAAATGAATAGCTCGGCTCGGACCGTTCAAACTCGGTATAGCTCACACAAAAGAGTTTCTCGCCCCGGACAGCCCTTTCAAGCATCTTCCCGCGGTCAGAGTCTGAAGCCGCGGGCGGGTTATCCTTAAACGGAGACCGCCTTGCCGGTATTAGATACACACAATCCGCCCCAAGCTCAAGGGCCGCCGCCCGGGAAGCCTCGATATGCCCCTTATGAACAGGGTCAAAAGTTCCGCCGTACAAAATCACACGCTTCATAGACCCTCGGAGAAAACATCATTTACCGCGTCGAGTACTTCAGGGTAACCCTTATCGGGATACTTCCGCAGACGCGCTGCGGCAATAAGTCCCAGAAACATCCTGCTCGGCCGCAGCGGACGCGACGTTAGGCACGGATGCGATTGCGTACCGACGAAATACGGATGACCGGGCAGCTCGAGAATCTGCATTATCGGGTGTCCCGGAGCCTTGCCCGAGAACACCAGACCGTGATCCTCTAAAGACTTGATATAGTCCGGCTCAACCTCGTAGCGATGGCGAAAACGCAGACGAACACTTTCTTTTTCGCCAAGCAGTTTCCAGGCAAAAGTGCCGGTTTTAACCTCAACATCCCTGCCGCCAAGACGCATGTTGCCGCCGAGTTTTTCTATCTTTTTCTGCTCGGGCAAAACCCCGATAACGCTTGCTGAATCTTTGGTTTTAATCTCGGAGCTGTTTGCGTCTTTTATGCCGCAAACGTTACGGGCAAACTCGATTACAGCCATCTGGAAACCAAGGCACAGACCCAGGTACGGCACGTTGTTTTCACGGGCATACTTGATACAGGCTACCTTGCCCTCTGTGCCGCGTGTTCCGAAACCGCCGGGAACGATAATCCCGTCAACATCTTTTAAAAACGCCGCCGCCTTTTCATCTGATGTGATATCTGTCACCTCGATCCATTTAATCCTGACCTTGACAGACAAAGCCGTCTCACAATGCTCGATGGCCTTGATTATAGACGCATAGCTGTCACGCACAGTCGTGTATTTGCCCGTAATACCGATAGTAATCTCAGAATCATACTCGCCAATTTTAGATGTAAACTTATTCCACTGTTTTGTATTTTTCGCCTCGAGCTCTTCGTCTATCCTCTCATCAAGACGCAGCACCTTTGTTACAATCTTATCAATACTGCTCTCTCTTAGCATCTCCGGGATTGTGTAGATGCTCTTCGAATCGTGCATACTGAAAACGTGCTCAAGCGGCACATTGCTGAAAACGCTCATCTTCTGGCGAACCGTCTCTGTAACCTCGCAGTCAGCCCTGCAGGCAATAATGTCCGGCTGAATACCCTTTTCCATCAGGTTGCGTATTCCAAGCTGGGCGGCTTTGGATTTCTGCTCACCGAGAATCTTCGGTGCCAGGATGTACGTAAGAGCGACGAAACACGAGCTGCCCTCGCCCTCTTCATACGCCAGCTCTCGCATCGCCTCGATATAGAAGGCGTTTTCCAAATCACCCACCGTGCCGCCAATCTCAACGAACACAACATCAGCATCGCTTTCCATCGCCAGCCGACGAAGACGCAGCTTCACCTCACCGGTGATATGCGGGATCATCTGAACATCACGCCCAAGGTATTCGCCGTGACGCTCTTTGTTGAGAACATCACGGTAAATCTGGCCGCTCGTACAGAAATTATGCCGGTTAAGGTCCTGGTCGAGAATCCTCTCATAAGTACCCAGATCCATATCACATTCGATACCGTCATCCAGAACAAACACCTCGCCGTGCCTGAACGGATTGAGCGTGCCCGAGTCGATATTGAGATATCCCTCCAGTTTTATAGGAGACACCTTGAAGCCCTTGTCCTTGAGTACCTTGGCCAGGGAAGATGAGAATATTCCCTTGCCCAGACCGCTCATGACTGTTCCAAGCACAATGACGTACTTGGTCTTGCCCTTGATGTAGCCCTCCGGTATGGGCGAAAAATATTCGGTGTCCGTGGAAACGTTGCTTACACTTGCTAATAGGTCTTTATTATCTGTCATCTTTTTTGCATCAGTTGATGTTTATCTTTCGGTTTATTTTAAGAAAGACTTGAATTGTATCTTTCAACGAATCTTTCATACTGCTCTTCTGTGTCGATGCCCTCACAGGCATTTTCTACCATCGCGGTCATTATCTTATACCCGTTTTCAAGCACCCTGAGCTGTTCGAGTGACTCGCAAACCTCCAGCGGGCTCTGAGGCAGCTTTGTTATCTCCAGCAGAAAATCCCTTCGATAGGCGTATATGCCTAAGTGCCGCTTTGCAAGCTGCATATCTCCGCTGCCCGCCTGGCGATTATACGGTATCGGGCTTCGGGAAAAATACAACGCCCGCCCGTCAATACCGGTAACGCACTTAACAACATTGGGGTTGTTCAGCATCTCCTGGTCTTCTATGCCCGTAACAAGCGTTGCCATCTGTGCATCCGGATTATCAACAAGCAGCGACGCGAGAAGGTCAATATCCTCCGGCGATATTTCCGGCTCGTCGGCCTGTACGTTTATGATTATATCCGCATCAATATCCGCCACGGCCTCGGCGATGCGGTCGGTGCCGCTCTTGTGCTTATGGGATGTCATCGCGCATGCCGCCTCGAAAGTCTCACACGCGGCAAAGACCTTCTGCGAATCTGTCGCCACCAGCACAGAGCTGACACTGCCGGCCTTTAGCACCTGTTCGGCAGTATGCTGAACGAGAAACTTGCCTGTTTTGTTGGCGAGCACCTTGCCGGGAAAACGGGTTGAATCATATCTTGCGGGTATTACAGCAATTATGTTCAAATCAAACCTCATAAAAAATTGAAGGAATTTGAGTGCGAAAATCATGATCTCCGCACATAACTTACTGTATGAATAGTTTACGCCTAAACACTGCCTGTGTCAACCGGCCATAAAGAATTTAGCCCATTTTCTTAGCCGCCCGGGATATTTTATCAAACCGGCCTATTTCAGATAAGAAAATACACAACGCTCAGAGCAGCTATAACCCACATAGCCGGCTTGATTTGCCTGTATTTTCCGTTGATAACCTTCAGCAGTGTGTAAGAGATAAAACCCAGTGCCAGACCGCCGCTGATGCTGTATGCCAGCGCGATCATGATAATGATTATAAAAGCCGGGAACCCCTCTTCTATCGTTGAAAAGTCAACATTTACAATACCCCTTGCCATGAACAGCCCCACCATTATCAGCGCAGGAGCTGTCGCGTATGCCGGCACCATCGCGATAATCGGCACAAACAGCATCCCCGCGAGAAACAGAATGCCCACCACCACCGCAGTCGTGCCGCGGCGGCCGCCGGCCTCTACGCCCGCGCTGGATTCGAGATATACAGTTGTCGTTGAGGTGCCGATAACCGCACCTATCATCGTAGCCGCGGCATCAACAGCCAGAAGCCTGCTGACACTTCGCGGTTTGACGTCATTTTCTATCTTGTGCAAAACGCCGACAAGTGTGCCGATGCTGTCAAACATATCCATGAACATCAGCGTAAATATCGCCCCGAAAAAGCTCCACTTGACCGCGCCGAGGATATCCAGCTTGAACGCCACCGGCATGATATTAAACTGAGCGAACATAAACGAATCCGGCAAATCCACGCGGCCCGCCAAAACGGATATGGCAGTAGAAACAATAATTCCAATAAGCAGTGCCCCGCGGATCCCCCTCGATTCGAGAACCAGCATAACCACCAGGCCCGCAAGCCCGATCAGAACCTCAGGCGTAAACCTGCCCAGACTGATAAGGGTTGCCTCGTCCTTGACGACAAGCCCCAGATTCACCAGGCCTATAAACGTTATAAAAAGCCCTATACCCACGCCGATAGCATACACAAGAGACTTGGGTATCGCCTCAACAATCTTTTCACGAAGCCCGACGGCTGTCAGTATAAAAAATATAAATCCCGACAGGAATACTATTCCCAGTGCCGTCTCCCAGGCAATCTGCTGGCCCAACACAAGTGAATACGCGAAAAACGCATTGAGCCCCATACCCGGAGCCATCGCCAGCGGGCTGCGGCAGATAATACCCACAAGAAAACAGGCTATCGCCGAAGCCAGGCATGTAACCGCGGCAACTGCATTCTTATCCATGCCCGCCGCGGAGAGTATCTCGGGGTTTACAAATATGATATACGACATCGACAAAAATGTCGTTACGCCGGCAATAACCTCTGTTTTAAAGGTGCCTTTCTCTGTGCTGTCACTACTCATTGCTGATTTCCCTGATGTTATTATTGCTGCTGCCTTATCTTTATCGATTTTGCGTGAGCGTCTAACCCCTCGGTCATCGCCAGCATAGCTATCCTGTCGGCATCTGCGAGAAGCTGCTCTTTGCTGTATTCTATTATGCTGGAAGACTTTACAAAATCGTTGCTCGTTACCGCCGAAAAATACCTGCTCGACTGGCGTGTCGGCAGTGTGTGGCTCGGCCCCGCCCAGTAATCGCCCACTGCAACCGGCGAATAATCGCCGATAAATATCGCGCCGGCGTTATCGATACGCTCGGCCACAGCCCGGCTGTTAACGCCGCACTGAACCTCAAGATGCTCCGCGGCGAAGTGGTTGGCAAACCCGACCGCCGCGTCCATATCCTTCATAACGACAACCGCGCTGTACGTCCGCAGACATTCAAGCGTCTCTTTGCTCCTGTCAAGCTGCCCGACCTGCCGCTCAAGCTCCGACTGCACCTTTGCCGCGAGCCCGCTTGAGGGGGTTACCAGTATCGCCGCTCCGGGGTAGTGTTCCGCCTGGCTGAGCATGTCGGCGGCAGTCCACGCCGCGTTGGCGCTGTCGTCGGCGACGATAAGCACATCGCTCGGGCCGGCGAATGAATCCATATCGCACAGACCGAAGACCTCTTTTTTGGCAAGCTGCACATAGTCATTACCCGGGCCTACGATCTTGTCAACCGGCTTTATCGTCTCGGTTCCCCAGCCCAGGGCGGCGACTGCCTGGGCACCGCCGATGCGGTACACCTCGGTTATACCAAGTTCGTGGCAAAGCCCCAGTATCACGGGATTTATGCTGTTATTGAACCGCGGCGGCGAGATGACCACGATATCTTCTACGCCCGCCACAATCGCCGGCACAGCGGTCATGATAACCGTTGAGGGCAGCGGAGCGCTGGCGCCGGGGATGCACAGCCCAACCCGCTTGAGCGGACGGTAGCGAATCCCGACGCGGCCCGAATCCTCCGACCTGTTGCCGATAAAGATGGCTTTCTGGTACTCACCGACGTTGCCGATCGCGCCGCGGAGGTTATCGAGTAATTCCGGCGAAAGCTCATCATACGCCTTTTCAAGCTCCTCTTCGGGTACCCGAAACTGCTGCGGCGTCATTTCCACGCCGTCAAACTTCGCCGTAAACTCCGCCACCGCCGCGTCGCCCCTCCGGGCAACCGCCGCGACAATATCACGAACGCCCGCGGCAATACCGGCCTTTTCACGCAAAAAGGCGCTCATGGAATGCTCGCTCATAAGCGAGTCAAAGCGGGCCTGAAAATCCGCGTCCGCATAAGAAAATACAATATCACTTAGATCTATAGCCATTTTTACATCTCTTGTATTTATGAATATGTTCTAACAGGATTACAGGATAAACAGGATTAAAAATAAATCAATTAAATCTTAACAACAAGCTGCGGAATTGTAACATGCCGGCTATCAGCCATTTGAACGTTTTCAACGTAGGTTAGGCTTCCAGCCCGACACAGAGCCTTTTTTAACGTAAGTTAGTCTTCCAGCACGACACTGAGCACAATACGCCCAAACTTTTATTTTTAACCATGAAGATATTGAAGTTTTTATTTCATGATTTCTTCATGTTCTTCATGATAAATTTTAATCCCAAATTTCAAATATCAAGTTTTATCGCCGCTTATGACTCCCTAATTCTTAATTCCTAATTCTTAATTAACTCACTTGACAGGATTACAGGATTCACAGGATAAAGATAACTTAAAAATAACAATCTTGTTAATCATGTAAATCCTGTCTAATTGATTTCAAATGGAGAAAATTCGTGTCCCGATTTATCGGGATTCTCTACAGTGATTACTGATAAAGCCAGGAATCCGCAAGCAGCAGCAAATCGTCAACAGTTACACTTCCGTCAAAGTCACGATCCGCCCCACCGCACCAGTCGGGTGCAGCGCAGCCGCCGCCCAGCCAGTTGACGGAAAGCATCCCAATATCGCTGTTGGTCGGTGCAATCGCCTCCCAGCTCAAACGAGGATAATCAAACGCCGGCATCTGCCAAAGATCCTCCACCCCGTTAGCGGTCTCATTAACAAAATCCCACCCGGCATCCGTAAACGTAAATATATCCTGCATCTCGGCGGTGGTCAAACCCTCTCCACCGTCACTCGTTTGACTGAGAGATGTTTCAACATCCCAAAAGCTTTTCTCAATAATCGAGTCTTCTGAAAGAGAAGATTCGCCTACTAATCCGCAAGAATAGTAATTACTTACATATCCTGTAGAATAACAGTTAACTATTGAACCATTATTGTATCCACACAATCCCCCATAAGATCTCGACACCCAAAAGCCGGTTATTCCTACAGTATCAACCGAGCCCTTCGCATAACAATTATAAATCAAGCCTGTATTATAACCGCAGAGGCCGCCTATGTATCCTCCACCGTGTTGTTGGCAATCCATCCATTCAATGCCTTCGGGGTCACCTACAGGAAAACATTCTTCTACCATTCCCTCAACAATGTCACCTGTAGCGTTGCAATTCGATATGTATCCTGTGTTAGACCCCACTAAACCTCCGGCAGAATGGATACCGCTTACTTCACAGCTTGAGTATGAATCTACGATAGTACCTTTGTTCATTCCACAAAGCCCGCCGAAACCACTTAGCATCTCATTTAAACTATAATTGACACCTTGAATTACGCCGTTTGAATAGCAGTTGTTAATGGTACCTTCATTAGTAACACACAGTCCTCCAAGATATTCTTTCCCGTTGATTGAAATGTCTTCTAAGCCAAGATTTATTATTTTACCTGAACTACCGATTTGGCAAAATAAACCAAGTTGATTAACACCTGTAATATTTAGTGCTCCAATTATGTGTCCATTTCCATTAAATGTTCCTGTAAACGGGGTACCGGTGTACCCTGTACTTGTAAAAATATCGGGTGCAATAACCGCCCTTGTGTAGGTGTTACCCGCTAAATTTATATCATTTATCATGATATAGTGTGCTTCGAGGTCATTGTTTACGGCTTCGAGGTCTTCTCTGGTTGAAATCTGGTATGGGTTTTCCGGGGTGCCGGCACCGCCGGCGAAGGCGAGCAGGTGTGTCGGAAGTGAAAGTATAAGCGCAGCAGCGGCGAAGATAATTGACATGCTGGTTTGTTTAAACATCATAAACTCCTTTAAGGTAATTACACCTTATTCATTTGTTTATATTTACAGATATAAATCGTGTACGGCATCTCAGCACTGATTCTTTTCTTATGTCTATATGCTAAAGCCGGCCGCGGGCTTATTCATTCCCAGTTGTAAATATTATTGCTACCTCAGCATCTTTGTCAACCACGTATGGAATACCGTCTTGATTGACTAACCATATTGCGTGATTTACAGACAATTCCAGTTCATATTCAGTTTGCGGCGACAAGTTCACCGGCCCGACGCTGATTGTATTATAGGCAAGATCATCTACCTCTCCGCTTAATGCTGATGGGTTATAATCTACTGGAGACCATTCAAGCCCGTAAGTCAATTCAGGGTTATCTGTAGATTCGAGCAGAATATTGATGTTTAACGGGATATCCGTAGAATAGTGCTGAGGATATTCCGCAACCAGCGGCTGATCGACCGGGGGTATCGGGCTGCCATCTTCTTTGGCATAGGGGACTGAAGTTGACTGCGATTTTCCATTTGTGTAGGTAACTGTAAAAACATATTCACCGTCTGTGAAGTCCTCCAGACCTTCTAATGAATTCGAACCTACTCCGATGCCAAGCCAGTTTTCATCATCATCTACTTCCATTTCTGCCTGATATACGGCACCTGTTGGTGTTTCAATGGTTCCTCTGGAAACAGTATCACTAACATGCATCCAGGCGTCAAATTCATATTCAATCGGCTCGGCGTTTCCGTAACCTCTACCGAAATCATAGGTCATGCTCATCTCAATCGCAAAAATATGGTTGCTGATCGGCTCTTGAGGTTGAATATCCTGGAGCCAGACATTAGCAAAGATTGCCATATCTGATAGATCTACTGCTCCTGATTGATTCATATCAGTTCCGTAGCAGTATTCATTATTCGAATCGCAATCATCACTTAACCAAAAGGCGGCGAAGTAGAGAAGGTCTTCTGTATATACGCCCTCAGGGTATGAAAAATCACCAATGGGTTTCTGCCGGTTAAAACGGGGATAATCAGTGCCCTCGCCAATTGTCCATATATCTGTAAAATCCCAACCGGCATTTAAAAATGTGTTTATATCCTGCATCTGGTCAGTAGTTTTGCCCGTTCCTCCAGCACTAGTCTCTAATCCGGACGTTTCGATGTCCCAGAAACAATTTGTACTGCCTCCTTTATTTGTACCAATCAGGCCGCCTGTATTCTCATCGCCTGTAACCAAACCTGTTGAATAGCAGTTCGCAACACTGCCAAAGTAGTCGTTATATCCCACCAGCCCGCCAACATACTCGTCGCCTGAAACTGAGCCGGTGCAATAGCTGTTTGCTATAACGCTGCCAGGATAATTAAACCCCACCAAGCCGCCGACAGTCCAATAACCACTAACCGAGCCGGTAGAATAGCAGTTTTCAATGGTTCCTTTTTTGTTACAAGCAGCAATGGAGCCTGACCAATATCCTGTTGAAATGATTGATATATTTTCGAGCCCAAGATTCTTGATATTTCCTGTGAGAAATCCTACTAATCCCAGCGTATCGGTGAAACCCGTAACCTCGCTGTCTATTGTAAGGTTATAAATGACGTGTCCGTCGCCGTCCAGCGTTCCGCCAAACTCCGTTACCGGATAATACCCTGAAATGCCGGACATATCGATATCATCGCCTAAAATAAAGCTGCTGTTCCAGTCTGGAACACGGATAGACATAGACAGGATATCAGCGGAATTTAACAGCACAAAAGGATCGTCCCAGGTTCCGGCCCCAGAGTAGCTTCGTGCAGGATAGTCTGTTTCTATCATCAAACCCGGTTGATTTTCCCAGCTAAGCCGGGGGTAATCTTTTCCGGCGTCTATCGCCCAGTTTCCGTCGTTCCAGCCGGCAAAGGTCAATGGGTCCATCATCTGGCTTGTAGTTTTTGGTCTGCCCACAGGAGTTGTGATAATTCCTGAAGATTGAATGTCCCAGAAGCTATTTACTACAATGCCTTTGTAGTTGAATCCCATTAGCCCGCCGACATAGTAATGTCCGGTAACTGAGCCGGTTGAATAGCAGTTAGTAACACTGCCGTAGCGGTTATCTCCCAGCAACCCGCCGACAGAACTGCCTCCTGTAACTGAGCCGGTTGAATAGCAGTTAGTAACGCTGCCGTAGTCGTTTCGCCCCGCCAGTCCGCCGACCAAGCTGCGTCCTGTCACTGATCCGGTTGAATAACAGTTAGTAATAACACCGTCCCTGCTGTTAACTCCCACCAGCCCTCCAACTTCCATATCTCCGGTAACCGCACCGGTAGAATAGCAGTTCGTGATACTGCCAAAGTTTACCCCCACCAGCCCGCCGACTTGGGATAGTCCCTTAACTGAAATGTTTTCTAAACCGATATTTACAACTGAACCCACAGTATTAATCCGGCTGAACAAACCACAATAATTATTAACATCAACTTCGAAATTGTAAATAACGTAATAGCTGCCGTCGAATGAACCTGTAAACTCTGTTCCCTGAAAGCCCCCAGTTTCAGGGTCTGTATCCGGAGCAATCACCGCCTGTGTATATACAGTTCCCGTTAAGTCTATATCGTTTATAAGGATATAGTGTGCGGCGAGGTCGTTGTTTACGGCCTCAAGGTGCTGACGGGTTGAAATCTGGTATGGGTTTTCGGGTGTGCCGTCGCCGCCGGCGAAAGCGAGCAGGTGTGTCGGGAGTGAAAGTATAAGCGCAGTAACGGCGCAGAAAATTGACATGCTGGTTTGTTTAGACATCATAAACTCCTTTAAATTCATTTTACCTTATTCATTTGTCTGTATTTAGAGATATACAATAGCAGATTTAGGGGTAGTGTCAAGGGGAATAATTGAGAATTAGGAATTAGTCAGGGCAATCGCATCTAAAATATCATTTTTTAGGCTTTTCGGTTATTTTTTCTTTCAAGGCGTGTTATCCGTATGATTTCGTCAGCATATTGTTGCACTAAGTCCATGAATTGGTTGTAACTATCTATGTCAGCCTGCAGTGCTTCAAGCTCATCCTTTGGGACATATCGCACAACATTGGCTCCATTTTTCCACGTTTGGTGGTTGAAATGCTGCCGGTTTTTCATCTGACATATTTTCCCTCGTTCCATTCGCTCTATTTTTGCGATTTTTTCTAATAATTTTATAGCTTTTTTTGTCTTTTTCATTATAGTATAATATATAGTATTCTATATCTTTGCAACGTTAAAACGAGGAAAATTATGAAAAAAGAACAAAACCAACGCAGATTAATGGACTATTTTTCGACAATTGAAGACCCCAGAGTCGAGCGTACTCGCAAGCATGAGCTTAGCGATATTTTATCCATTGCAATTTGTGCAATAATTTGTGGCGCTGATGGATGGACACAGGTTGAAGAGTTCGCTCAGTGCAAAGAAGAGTGGTTTAAAAGTTTTCTTTCTTTGCCTAATGGCATTCCTTCTCACGACACATTTGGACGAGTATTTTCTTCTCTCAAACCCGACTCATTTGAACAATGCTTCCTCGAATGGGTCAATGCCTTAGCCCAAAAGAGTGAAGGCAGGCTCATAGCCATTGACGGCAAGACTATGCGTAGAAGCGTTGATTATGCATCTGAAAAAGCGGCTGTTCACATGGTAAATGCCTGGTGCGACACCAACAAAATGGTCATTGGGCAGATTGCAACAGAAACCAAGAGCAATGAGATAACGGCTATACCTAAGCTCTTGGAGTTAATTGATTTAGATGGTGCAGTTGTAACAACTGATGCTATGGGCTGCCAAAAGGAAATTGCTAATGCTGTAATTGAAAATGATGGGGACTATATCTTGCAGCTAAAGGCAAATCAGACCGGCCTGCATAAAAATGCAGTTACCCTTTTTGATGAATGTATAGACGATAATGTCTATAATATTCAATATACTGTTGCAAGTGAAACTGATGGAGGCCACGGCAGGGTTGAAGAACGCACATTGCGGGCTGTTTCAAATGTAGGATTCCTTAACTCTGAAAAGAAGAACTGGGTCGGGCTCAAGAGCCTGATATGTGTGGAGGCAAAGAGGAGCATAGGAGATGAAACAAGCGTAGAGAAACGGTATTACATATCAAGCCTGACTTGCAAAAATCCGCCAAATTTACTCAAATATATCAGGGGCCACTGGGGGGTAGAGAACTCCTTGCACTGGTGTTTAGATATCAGCTTTGCCGACGATGAAAGGAGAATAAGAAAAGGTTATGGAGCAGAAAATTTTGCAAGGCTCTCACGAATAGCACTGAATCTGCTAAAACAGCAAACCAAGCACAAGGTCGGCATAAAGACCAGAAGGCTGTGCTGCGGCTGGAACGAGCAATACCTATATCGCGTGCTGACACAACAAAATAAAGGACTTTAGATGCGATTGCCCTGGGAATTAGTTTTTTTAGACAGGATTAACATGATTATTTTGAATGTTTTGATCTTGTCTAATAAAGAAAAAAAATTGATTCATCAAGTGCCGGGCCGGAAGCCTGACACTGCACGCCGTATAACCCAACTATCATTCCATAATTTACATTCAAATTATTACAGCGATTACTGGTAAAGCCTGTTATCCGCAAATAAAAGCAAATAGCTAAGAGTTGAATTCGTGCCGAACCACTTCGGGCTCATACTTTCTACTCACAAGCGGGGCCGCTTGTCCTGCTTATCCAATTCTTAATTACTCATTTTTGATTTTATCACATAAATCGAACATTTCAAGCGTCAAATCACAACCCGCAAAAGTGCGTAATACTCTGATATACAAATACTTATTAGCCTTAGCCGCTTTAAAAAAAACAAATACCATGCGAATTCCTGCAATCCGAGCGTTGAAATTCTGGTATAATTTATGATTTATGTCATAATTAAATATGAGAGCGGGCCGGGCGGCCGCCGGATGTTTCGGCATCCGGAGGAAAGTCCGGGCAGGACAGGACACGGTGACGGCTAACAGCCGCCCGGGGCGACCCGCGGGAAAGTGCCGCAGAAAATACACAGCCGATGGCCCTTACGGGCACAGGCAATGGTGAAATGGTGCGGTAAGAGCGCACCGCGAATCCGGCAACGGGTTCGGCACGGCAAACCCCACCGCCTGCAAGACCAAGCATGCCGGTGCCTTCGTCCGGGCAATACCGGCGGGTAGGTCGCTTGCCATAAAAGCAGAGCCGGCCGGCAACGGTCGGTCAAGTTAGATGGCCGCCAGATACAGAACCCGGCTTACAGGCCCGCTCTCATTTTTAAAATAGACAGATGCCCTGATTATGGTTGAATATCTTTTTTTAACCGTATAATAAAAACCGTTTAAAACAGGATTCATTTAACGGAGAAACAATGAAATTTACAAAAATGCACGGCCTCGGCAATGACTATGTTTATGTCAACTGCTTCGAGGAAGACGTTATAGACCCTTCATCAATGGCGATAGCTGTCAGCGACCGCAACTTTGGTATCGGCTCAGACGGGCTGATCCTTATCTGCCCGTCAAAACTGGCCGACGTGCGTATGCGTATGTTCAACGCCGACGGCAGCGAATCGCAAATGTGCGGCAACGGCATCCGCTGCGTCGCCAAGTACGTTTTTGACAACAAGATAGCAGAGCCGGGCTCATCGTTTTCAGTTCCAGGCCAGCCGACATTGCCGCATTCACTTACTGTCGAGACCGGCAACGGCATACTCACGCTGGGCATAATGCCCGGTGAAGACGGCCTCGCCGAGCAGATATGTGTCAATATGGGACAGCCGATACTCGAAGCCTCCGAAATCCCGACAACCTTTCATTGCAATCCGTGCGTTGGAGAGGCGATCGAAGCCGGCGGCGAGACTTTCGAGGTTACATGCGTCTCGATGGGAAACCCGCACGCGGTTATTTTCTCCGAAAACCTCGACGAAATTGATCTCGAGAAAATCGGCCCGGCCCTTGAAAACCACCCCGCATTCCCCGAGCGGATAAACGTGCATTTTGTAAAGGCGGAATCGCCCGAAGAGTTTTCCATGATTACCTGGGAACGCGGCTCCGGGATTACCCTTGCCTGCGGAACAGGGGCATGTGCCTGCGGAGTGGCGGCAAGCCTCAACGGCAAATGCAACCGCGCAGTGCTGGCGCATCTGCCCGGCGGCGACCTGATGCTGAACTGGTGCGAAGACGACAACTGTGTCTATATGACCGGCCCTGCAACCACCGTTTATTGCGGCGAGCTGTGCTGAATATCTAATTTTGCGCAAAACCTTAAAAAATCTGTATTTGTGTCTAATTTTAACCGGTGCGGTTCTAACCGGCGGCTGCCGGCAGAGCGGCAGTGATGTATCTGCTGCGCCGGGCAAATCAGACTGGGCGATATCAGAAACCTCCCGCCGGAGGCTCATAAGTCAGCCCAGGGTGCTCTCGGTGGAGAGATGGAACGGTGATTTCGGTATTGTCGTCTCCACAGACCACTACCGCGTTTTTACCACAGAAACTGACCCGCTGTTTCTTGAGCGGCTGCCGGTATTCCTCGAAGCCGTACACGGAGCCTACCAGGACATGCTCGGATACCGGCTCAAAAACCCCAAAACCCTGGATATATACCATTTTGCCTCGCGAGAACAATGGGAAGACTTCACAGAACAGATCACCGGAAGCTCATGGCCCGTATATAAAAACATAAACCGCGGCGCATATTACCTTAACGGAATATGCGTATCATACAATATCGGCAGGACAGAGACACTAAGCGTGCTGGCGCATGAAGGCTGGCACCAGTTCTCCAGGACATATTTCGAATACGCCCTCCCCAGCTGGCTCGATGAGGGGCTTGCGATGCAGTTTGAGTCCTTCGAGTTTGAAAATGGAAGATACATTTTTAACCCCTCAAGAAATATCAACCGGCTCGCCGCCCTGAAAATCTCACTCCAAAACTACTACCGCGGCCGCGGGGGATTTTTTACTATCGGCGAGCTGATAAGCCTCAACCCCGCACAGGTGATAATCCACAAGAATCAGCAGCTCACAGGCTCCTACTACGCCTCGGTTTACGCGCTCGTGCGTTTCCTGAGAGAACACGATTTCGGCAGATACCGTAAAGACTTTACAGACATGCTCAATGACGGGATGCTTGGGAAATGGCCAATCGATGATAATGCGGCGGAGACACTTTCAAACAAAGACGGCAGCGTCTCGTCACAATGGAACAGTGAATTTGCCGGCAAGCTCTTTGAGCGGTATTTCGATATCGACGGCGAAAAGTTGTCTGTAGATTATTTCAATTTCTGCAACGGCCTCACCGCGAATATCAGGTTGTCCAGATAAACCGTCTCAAACACCGCCGCGGCGGCTATAAGGAGTAATAATGTTTTCAGAACATAAATACAAAATTCTGGCAATACTCATCGTTGCCGGCATAATTCACCTTGGAATAAGCGTTTATAACGCCCAGCAATCGTACAAAGACCAGCAGCCGGTTATCGAGCAGCTTATCAGCGATACACTTTCAGAGCATCTTGGCCGGATACGCGGCTACCAGGCGAAATTTTATCCTGCCGCGATGATACTTCGCTGGCCCGCCTCGTTCGAGGTTCAGGGCTCATTCGCACCGCCGATCCCCGAGGAGAAACGTGAAATCGCCGCAAAATCCGGAAAGCCCCGCGACCTTCTTCGGGTAAAGCTGACGGTTGAAATCGATTTGCGAAATAATACTCTCGAAATTACCGCCATGGGCAGGGGTTACGAAATCGGAGACAACTACGCGATTCACTTTGACCCGCAGCCGTATGTGGGCCGGACATACCCGCTCATAAGAGAATATCAGCCCGAATGAGCGAATTACGAGCCATTTTTTGAGAAAGCCGATTTGACGGATGCGGCCGCAATTGCCAACGTAGAGTTAACATGAAAGCCGGTTGTCCTGTAAAAAAACCGGACAATTCAGCAGGATTGTGTTAAACAGGGGTAAAATAAATCAAGAACTTTTTCCGTTTACTGTTATCATATTACTCAAAGAAACAACCCGACTGCGGAAACATGCTTTTCCGCAAGGAATTGTTTAACTGCATTCTTATTAAATGTTTATATCAACGGAGAAATATAATGACCGGCAAAGAACGTGTTATTAAAGCTATTAATTGTGAAAAAGTAGATCGTATTCCCTGGGTGCCTTTTGTTGGCTGCCACGCGGCGTCACTTCTTGGACTTACAGCAACCGATTATTTCAAATCGGCCAAGTTGATCGCCCAGGGAGCTCAAAAAGCCGTCGAAGAATACTCACCCGACGGAATCCCCGTAACTTTCGACCTTCAGATAGAGGCCGAAGTGCTCGGCTGCGGCGTGAAATACGCCGACGACAACCCGCCGGCAGTCGTAAACCACCCTCTGGCTAACGGCACAAAACTTGAAGACCTCAAAATTCCCGGCCCCAACGAAGGCAGAATCAAGGTCGCCATGGACGCGGCGAAAGCCATACGTAAGGCCAACCCGGATATCGCGCTTTACGCAACCATAACCGGCCCGTTCACCCTGGCACTGCATCTTCAGGGCACCGATATCTTTATGAACATGTTCGAGGATCCCGACCATGTTATAAAGCTGATAAACTACTGCACCGGCGTTGCAAAAGCCATGAGCGATTATTATGTTGATGCCGGCTGCGATATCATCGCCGTGGTTGACCCGATGACCAGCCAGATCGGCCCCGATCAGTTCCGCCAGTTTATCAGCCCGGCAGCAACTGAGCTTTTCGAGCACATACGCACCAAAGGAGCAAAAGGCTCTTTCTTCGTCTGCGGCCACGCCCAGCAGAACATCGAGGCGATGTGTGAATGCAAACCTGACAACGTTTCGATTGACGAGAACATCCCTCTGGATTATGTGCGTGATGAATGTGTAAAACGCGGCATCAGTTTCGGCGGAAATCTCCAGCTGACAACGGTACTTCTGCTCGGCAGTGAAATAGACGCACAGAAAGACGCGATACGATGCATTGACCTGGGCGAAGATACAGGATTCATCCTGGCTCCGGGCTGCGACCTGCCATTTGCGACTCCGGTTGAAAATTTAAAGGCCGTTACCGCGGTTGTACAGGATGAATACCAAAGAGATGTTATCAGGACAATGGAAAACACCGCGGGAATGGAAGACATTCTTGACATGTCGCTTTACGGCCAGACCGACAAGGTAATCGTGGACATTGTAACCCTGGATTCCGAGGCATGCGCACCATGCCAGTATATGGTGGACGCCGTTCGCAAGGTCGCACCGCAGTTTGACGGCATAGTTGAATGGCGCGAACATAAGATCAAGAACAAAGAAGCCATTCAATTCATGGCAGCGCTTATGGTCAAGAATATTCCGACAATCTGCATCGACGGAATGATTACATTTGTTTCTCGAATTCCGCCTAAAGATGAGCTGATTAAGGCCATCCAGAACCGAATTAACGAGAAATTCCGACTGAAGATCAAAAACCGCAAGGCTTCTGTTTACCTTCTAAGCCTTACCGATGAAGCAAACTGTGAAAAATGCACAAAGGTCAAAGAAAATATTGAACAGGCCAAACAGGAACTTGGGGCTGATATCGACCTTGAGATAGTAAGCGACAAAGACAAGATACACGAATTCGGGATCGCTGACAACCAGCTCCCCGCTGTTGTAGTGGCTAAATATCAGCTCAAATCCACACATACAGTGCCCGAAGTAATAGTGCTCAAAGAATGGCTAAAAGACGCTGTCTCTTAGTAACTTAATTAAAAAAATCGCGGCTGCCGTCTCCACGTATAATGGAGCCGGAGGCGGCTCCGCGGTTCTAAGCTAACATAATATTAGAGTTTAATATGGCTATACCTATCTGGACATTGACAGGATATCTCGGTGCGGGCAAGACAACCACGCTGAACAAAATGCTGGAAACACCGGCAATTAAGGACAAAAAGTTAGCTCTCATCATCAACGAATTCGGAAAACTTGGAGTTGACGGAAGCCTCGTCAAACCGGGTGATTATGCGAAATATGAAATCAACAAGGGCAGCATCTTCTGCATCTGCACAAAGACGGACTTTATAAAGGCCCTGACCGAAATATCGCAAAGCAGTATAGAAGCCGTCGTGGTAGAAGCCACCGGAATCGCCGAGACCCGCGATATACAAGGATTTATACAAGAACCGTACCTTAAGGGACAGTTCGAAATAAAGGCGAATATATGCATTGTGGACGCGGTAAACTTTACCAAAACCGCACCATTCCTGAAGCCCGTTACCGGCCAGCTTGCCTGGGCGGATCTGGTGGTAATAAACAAGGTTGACCTGATAAACGGAGAGGAGCTTGAAAGACTCAAAGAGATAATTGCAGGATACAACAAAGAAGCACCTGTTGTTACCGCAAGCTACGGAGAGTTCGAACCGTCCGCTCTCGACAACATAAAACACATAGTTCGCGGCGGAGATATGGCTACAGAGCCGCCGGCAGATATTATCGCCGTCGCTGTGAAAAACTCCGCCAGGGCAGACAGGCAAAAGTTCATGTCTCTGATAGATCAGCTTTCGGAAAACATTCTCAGGCTCAAAGGCAACATAGAATTCACAGACAAAAGCAGCTATGTAGAAATTGTGGGCAAGGACTTATTTGAACGCCCCCGCCAGGAGAATCTCTCCCAAGGTTCGGCTTTTACAGTTATAGCCTGGAAACTTGACAAAGAGACTCTCACTGACAGGTTCGGCGAAATATTCAAAGACTGACAAAGCCGATATAATAATAACAGCTTTTATTCAGTTTTTTACCATTGTTAATTGTCAAGAATCTCAAGCATCACGCGGCGGAGACGGTGGTACAATCCGGGCTCTTTTTCGTAATCCAGAGGAGTTCTGACTATTTTGTTTACCAGCTCATCTGCCCTTTCAGAGTCTTTTTCGGCGAGCATATCCAGCAGTGTATAGTCAATAACGCCTTCTCTGAAAGCAACCATCCGCATCGAGCCCCGCAGCCCCTCGGGGCCTGGGTAATACATCCAGTCGTCTCCCGGCGGATGTCCGGGGTTGGTTACGCCTCCGGGCAGCGGGCCGATGGAGCTTTTGTACGGGTCAGCCCCGCGGTAGTTATTAGCCGCCCAGAAAAGATACCCGTCTGCGTTGAGTGAATATACCAGCCAGGGGTAGAGCCGCGAACATGACAGCGGGTCATCAAGATGCCTGTTGGGATAAGGCGGATACGGGCTTGCGCAGTGATAGAACCAGACGCCTTTGCCCTGGCTGCGGCGGTCTTTGGCGAGCCGCTGATAAGATTCCTTTGCAAGGGCATAGTTGAAAACCTGTATGTCTATATAATCAGAATAATCGGCGTTGCCGCAGGCCTCTTTTGTTTTTATCCCCGGCATGTGCTTTTTGGTCAGCTCATACGCCCGGCGGTAATTGGCCATATCCGTCGGCTCATCAAGTATCGCCTGAACATAATATTTATCCCAGCCCCTCTCTTTGAGGTGCGAATAAAGGTGGTCATAGAATACACCAACAAAATCATACCAGTCCTCGAGTGAAGACCCGTCGGTAAAGATATCTATCATCTTTCCTGTAGATTCATCCAGAGCCTTAACATTCTGGGCGGATGCCTTGTGCCCGCCGAATGTGCAGATGCCCTCGAAATACTCAAAACCGCATCTGCGGAAAGTTTCAAACCAGCGGTCAAACATGGTAAAATCAAAGTCGTACGAGCCGTCCTTTTTTAATATTGTCTGTATGTAGTTGACCGTTTCATCTCTATGTGTCATAAGAGAAATTGAAATAGCGTTCTGCCCGAAAGAATGCAGCGTCCTGGCGGAATTTTCTATAAGCTGCCAGTGCCGCGGGCTCCACATCTCCGGAAGCGGCCCATTAGTCAGATTCTTCGGGTCGGCCTTAAACCAGAACACATTGTTGAGCCTGGGGAAACCGTCCAGAATTGTCTTATGCACCCTGAACTCAAAGGGCCGTGAAATGGTTTCACTGCCCGTATCAATCTCTATTTGAGCCTTGTAAATCCCCGGCTCGCAATCACTGTCAATATGTATATCAAGCAGAATCGCCTTGTACATAATCTCGTGCATGTTGTTTTCACGCAGATCGAGAGTGTCCGTCTCAATAAGGGCCTCTGCAAGCTGGAAAGGAGCCTCTCTGGTTATATGCTCCATCCATATCTGCGGCGGTCTTGACGATATTGTCGTGCGAATTCCGCCGTTATTGTTCGCCTCCACCGGCACATGCTTTACCTGATAGGTCTTGATTGTACCGGCAAAGACACTGCCATCCTGCGAAACTGGGGCTGAGACCTTGACCGCGGCATCGATCTTCGCTTTCTCTCGTGACATAGCGGCAAACTGCAAAGGCAGCACCGACCCCTTCGCCGCACTGACCGGCTCGCTCTCAAGCAGCGGCATCGGTGCAATATCCGAAAAAACATGGCTGAGCGAATCTACCTGATGCAGATTCAGCGTATCTGACCAGTATTTCTGTTCAATATCCCACTGCCTCTGGCTCTCGAGCAGCTCTTTTTCCGCTTTCTCAATGATGTAGTTTTTAACCGCATCATAACCGAGGTCGTTTTGCCTTACACTTTCTACCTGTGAGCGGGTGAGAGCAGCAGATGAATCCGTATCGCTTGCAAATATGCGGATACTATCGAGCATACCCTTAAATGGCTGAGAACCCGAGCCGTCACGCGCACCTATTACCAGCGATTCTGCCGGCTTGTCTGAAAGTGTGCCGGCGGAAGATAAAACTTTTTTCTCGCCCGTCCACATCTCGTCCGGGTCTGTATTGACCTGACCGGAATCAGCCGGCTGATAGGCTTCCAGCTCAACAGGATACTGCTGATAACCGTAATAAAAAGCGGCATTTGGGCCGGATTTCAGGCCGTCATAAGTAAACGCGAAAAACACCCACCTGTCATCGGGCAAGAGATTGGGTATGTTTATCCAGCCGCTCCAAATCTGTTTTCTTCTGCCGTCCTGGCCGGTCATCACCAGACCTATCCGCCCCCAGCGGCCGAAAGTTATATAAAAATGACCGGGACAGTTGAGCATAACGGGAACTTCAACGTCTATATCGTCAAAGCTCATCTGACGCCGCATCCAGCCGGTTATGGTAAGCGAGGTTATACCGGAAAGTTCATCGAGAACCCGGTCATCCTCAATGACAATCGGTTTGAAAGATGCCGGGTCTGTAAAATCAAGGCATGAGCCGCCGGATATGCCGTGCTCTGCTTTTATTATGGTATCGGGCACATTTTCTGTCCGGGCGTTAATCGTTATCAGCGGCTCAGGAGTATGGGCTAACGTTGAGCCTAAGCACACTGCCGGCAGGATCAAGCAAGCGATCAGAGCTATTTGGTATTTAAACAGTTTTTGCATGGTTATCTCCATAATATAAATAAATTCACGTTAAGCGGGATTCTCACAGAAATCCCTGAGCGTCTCAACATAGGCCTGAATGTTTTCAAACGGAATATTTGCCATTACAGCGTTGCCCGCGCCGTAAATTGCCCCTCCACGCGGGCTGTAAAACAGCTTTGCCCTTTCACGGATTCCGGCCTTTATCTGCTCGGGCGTGCCGAAGGGTATGAGATTCTGAACATCCATTCCCACCCAGAAGGCTATTTCGCCGCGGTAATTTTCCAGGGTCTTCCGGGCATCCATGCAGCCCACCTGCACGGGGTGAAACACATCGACGCCCGCCTCGATCAGGTCTGAGAGAATATCATAGTTGTTGCCGCAGCTGTGAAGCCAGAAGTCGAGGCTGTTTTTATGAAGTATTTTGGCAAGCTCGGTGTAGAAAGGTTTGTAAATCTGGCGGAACTTATCCGGCGACATGAACAGGCTGGTCTGCATTCCCAAATCGTCGCCCGCCCAGACACCATCGGCTCCGGCATCGCGGCTGCGAACCGCCCATACGCTGTAAAAGCCAAGCAGTGCCTCCATCAGCCGCGTCAGATTGCTTACATTATCGTACATGTCAATGAGCAGGTTTTCTATGCCGCGTAGATACGCGATACGCTGGTGAAAGTAATGCCCCCAGTTCGCCAGTATATACCTGTCGGGAAACTGTTTTCGCAAGAGCTTTATCTCATCCATTGCATCAGGCCTGTTCGGGTCCGGCATATCCTCTATGAACCTATCCAGCTGCGAGTCCCAGTCAGTAATTATCGGGCAGTTGTCTATCGCTGCCGCCGGTTTCTGCTGGCCGCGGCAGGCCCACCGGTAATTTGGGTCATCATTTATGCTGTGCCAGTAATGAATGCCTATATGCGCGGCAAGGACATCATCGGGAAACTCCTCAAGAAGTTTCTCAAACCTGCCGCCGAAATATTCCAGCGTTTCTTCGTTGTGCCACAACGATAAACACCTCGGAGGGTTAGAAGGGCCTTCAAACCTGATTGCTTTTCGGACTTCAGTTCTGTTAAGTAGATTCATATATTTTCTTTATAAACAAATAACATCTAAGCTCCGGCCTGTTTTGATTTTCAGAATTTCAGGCATTTTTATAACTATAAACCCGTCAATCCTCTCAAAATCCATAGCCCGCTGCACCTGGCCGGCCTTGAGCAGGACTTTTTTTATTTTATGCTCCTCAGGCATTTTCAAACGAAGGGTTTTGAGCTCAACGAAGCCGTAATCAACAGTAATTACAGCTTTTAAGCTGCCGCTGAACGTTTGCTGATAAGTGCCCCAACCGGAGTTTGTTACGAAAAACGATACGTGATCATCAAAATCGATGTTCGGCGCGAAACCAAGCGACTTTTCAGGCCCGTTGAAGCTGAATCCCTGATAAGCGGTCAGCACAGACCATATACTTAAAGGCCTGGCATAAAAAAAGCCGCACTCCACATCGCCAAAAGGATTGCCGTTGTAGTCTTTGAGGTAACAATCCTTTCTAAGCCTGCCGTCGTACCTTTTGGCGGCTGTCTTGAGCACCTTATACGGTTCATCTCGCAAGCCGGCATAAATCATCATCGAAGCGGCAGAATACTCAAAACCGCTCATTATTTCATCAGCGTATTTTATATGATTGTCCGGCCTGTCATCACCCGGCCAGGTTGCAATTAACATCCCGCCGTCAGAATCAGCGGCAAATTTTCTGGGGTATTGTTTTATACCCTCAAGTTTATCTTTGAAATTGTATTTAAAAATGGCTCTGGCGGCATTAGTTGTATTCTGTTTGTCGTAAATCCATCCCAAATCCAGCTGAGACGCCCACCACTGCCCCAGCAGCTGGTCTATCGAACTGCCGTTTATGAGTTCTCTGGAACCGCTGTACTTTTGAGCTACCTGCATGTTTTCGACTGCCGCTTCACCTTGAACTGAACTCTCGGGCAGCTGAATATAATACTCCCCATTGAACAGGGCTGAATCCTGATTTTTCGCGGCGGTATCTGCAAGGGCTGAGTACCGGCCGCCCTTTTGGATATCATTGTTTAACTTCGCCATCTTCGAGGAAGCCCGCAGCGCGGCTACATACATCGAACCTATCCACGAGGACGTCCCTGTCATGGACGCATCCAGCGTGTTGTGAGAGAGCCCCTGAAAAAAGCCGTCCTCATCACTGTCCCAGCGTTCTATGACATAATCCATTGCTTTTTCAATATTATCCCAGTTTTGGGCAAGCCATTTGCCGCTGCCGCTGCAGAGATACTCACGATAGCTTGCCAGAACAGCACCAAGCTGGCCGTCAATAGCCGCGTCATAATCCAGTCCGATCCTGAAGGGGATTTTGCCTTCGGGACTCATCGCCCCGAACTCCTGCTGCCTCATATTCCTGCCAGCGGCCTTCCCAGCCGCCGAAGTTGCCGTCTTTGTCGATAAAGCAGGTAGGGCTTGCCGGAACAGCTATTTGAGCATTGATCCTGTTGAGAATATAATTGGGCAGAGAGGTTTTGTAAAACGACTCTACAAATTCGACGCTTTCACAGTTGAGTCTGGTGAAATTGTTCAAGACATATTTCTCCACCGCGGCGCTGTCTTCAAACCAGTTTGCGTACTGCCGGCCCAATCCGTCCCAGCTGCTGCCGTGGCTAAGCATTCCATTGGCGGCATTTGGAAAGTACCAGCTCAGGAACACAGGCACAGAAGCCTTTTCGCCGGGCTCTATTTTGAGATTCATCGACAACATACCTGCCAGTGAAACATACTTGCGTCTAACCCAGGGATAGGGAATTGCCTCAAATTCGAGGAAATCTACGTTTTTGTGTTTGGCAATCTGGTCTTTGACCGCCCCAATATCAGTCCAGTTCGCTGCGCCCGAACAGGCATTTGTGTCCGCGGCGATGGAAAGTGTCATATTACCTGCGCCGTTCCACCCCGGAGGCGTTGCACTGTCCATGTATAGCGTTATCTTACCGTCAGTTTTGCTGATTCGATTGAAAGCTCTCTGGAGTCCGAGGTGCTCTCTGCTGTTTATGGGAGAATCATCCCGGTAGCCGGAAAGGTTTAACTGGCTCGCAAAGAAAGTTATATCTAAAGCATTATCAGATGTGTTTTCAAACTCAAATTCAAAAACGGCACAGGGCAAAGCTGAATCCTTGAGATTGAGCGGTATTTTGGGGTTAAAAGCACTCATAGATACTTTTAGAGGAAGGC